>CAZWPI010000007.1:0-35508 GCA_964636055.1 uncultured Candidatus Bathyarchaeia archaeon | reverse complement strand
CTTCCAGAATCAACGACGCCAACGCAAGGTGAATTTTTTTGCATTAAAATTTAATGCACACACACTGCGGGTGCATCAATCATTCTTTTTTCCAACAAAATCTTGAGTACGCAATCAACCCAATAATGAACAGCAATAACGCAAGAAATGCAATAGGAACAGTTTGACCCACGCTGAGGGGATTATAGCCCGCATATTCTTCTCCAACTAGAAGATAAGTAATTGCCGAATTAGCCGATGAAATTGGGTAGATCCTAGCGAAATTCTGAAGAACCGATGGCAAATATGCATAAGGCGTCATCACACCTGACAAAGCTGCGGACACTACCGTAAGACCTACTCCACTCATTATGGCTCCGTGCACGTGTTTTACAAATGTTCCGATAAGCATTCCTATTCCAGCTGAGGCGATGAAGATTAGTAAAATGAAAACAAGAGATGTCATAAAGTCGATCCCTGTGAAGAAAAATCTTGCTCCACAAGCAAATCCAACTGCAATCACAAGCACCGCAGACAAAACAGAAAAAGTCAACAAAGCTAGAATCCTCCCTGTAAAATCTCTCCAAGGGCTTACAGGCATCGACATAACCTTTGTAAGCAAGCCTCTCTCCCTGTCTTGGGCAATATTGCCAGGAAGGTTTGCCATTCCAGCGGTCATCAAACCAAAAACCATCATTGATATGGAAATAGCACCTCTAGTGTAGGCAACTATTTCAGCTGGCGCATCTCCAGTAAATGAGAAACTGCCAATAAGCACCCAAATAATTGGCCAGCCTATCGTCCAGAAAAGCACAGTCTTTTGCCTCAGGAACTCTTTTATTGTCTTGTTCCAAGTTGCGGTAATTTGACCCAATTAATCCACCTCGCTAACCTTTCTTTCTGTCAATTTGAAAAATACGTCTTCTAGAGACGGCTTTGCAGTTTCGATCCTGATTACTTTGCAACCAATTTCATCAAGGGACCTGACTATCTTGGGGGTTGCTCTTTCGACGTCCTCTGTGAATACTCTGTATCCCGTTTCGGTTTCCAAGACTTTCATTTTTTCGCTGAACTTTGTTAGGAGACTAGCGACTTTATCGCTTTTAATTGAGGTTTCAATGTTCACAACGTTTTCAAGGCCGCTGTTTCTTTTCAGTTTTTCTGGCTGATCTTCAGCGATGATTACTCCTCTATCTATCAAGCCTACTCTCGAAGCCAAATCGGCGTCTGCGCCAATATGCGTTATTAGAAGAATCGTCGTCTCCTCATTTCTTAGTTCTTGAATTAATCCTAGAAACTTCCTTCGTGCTGATGGATCCAATCCAGTGGTTGGTTCATCCAAAATAAGAAGCTTCAAACCTGGAAAAAGAATAGTAGCTACCTCTAGTCTCTTTCTCATACCACCTGAATAGTGAGAAACCCGCTTGTTAGCATCTTCCCACAATCCAACTTTCTTCAGTAGTCCCTCAATTATCTCGGCTGCCTCTCTTTTCGAATAACCCAAAAGTTCAGCAAAATACATTAAATTCTCTTTTCCAGTGAGAAGTGGGGACGAAAAATTCTCCTGAGGAACATACCCTGTGATTTTCTTTGCGGCTTCAGGCTTTTTTCCAAAAATTTCGATTTTCCCGCTATTCAGGGACTTCACCGAAGCTAAGATTGAAGCTAACGTGGTTTTGCCTGATCCATTAGGACCCATAAGAGCGTAAAATTCTCCTTTGCCTATTTTCAAATTTACTTTTTTAAGCACTTCCTTTTTTCCATATTCTTTCGTTACGTTCTCCGCCAAAACAGCAAAAGTTTGGATTGCTTGCGCTCTCCCTCATAATAGACTTGAACAGTAAGGTGTTGCATTAAACTTAATTTAATTTTTTCGTTTAGTAAATAAACTCGTAGTTGCGCAGTGTGTGAGTTTTATTTTTAGTGTGAGTGGAGAGCGGAGCGGAGAGAGCAGGGACATATAAGATAAGAGAACAGCAGAGAAGTTAACATTAGACAACAGCAGAGAAAAAGATTAAAATTTAATCCGTTTCAGCCCATTTTAGGTCTAATGTATTACTTGCATTACATCTCGTGGGCAAGCTTCCACACATTTCATACATCTTGTACATAAAGAGTGGTCGATAACGGGAGGGTTCCATTCCTTTATGGCATTTTCTGGGCAGGCATTCACGCAGTAGTAACACGTACCGCATTTTCCTACTGCCGCTATATAGACGGTTTTGTCGTATCTGAACTTCTCAACTTCATTTGACTTCAACAGCCTCCGTCTCCTAAATGCTGGATCCTTGACCGAAAAGCTACATAGGCTAATTTATTAAGCGTGCGCTTGCGCACGTGTTGTGTGTGTGCATTAAAATTTAATTCAAGTTTTAAAAATTGATTCGCAGAGTCGCTTAATATCTGAAGGTGTAGTAGGTTAGCCGAGCAGGCTAGAAAAGCGATAACTTGGAACTGTAGTTCACTCAGCGTTTCAGCCTTTAAATAAGGGGGCTATAGTCTTTTCCAAGCAGCTAGCCACGAACCCGCCAATTTTCAGTCAACTGCCAGTTCAAGCTATTTATAGAGGGGGTATAGACAAAAAATCACACAACAGTTCAGCGCTTTGCGTGTTAGGTCATGAATTTTTTGACGGTTTCGTAGAGTACGCTTGTTCCGAAGACAAGGTTTGCTATGCTGATGCGTTCGTCTATGCCGTGTTCCCGTTTGACCACTTTGTCTGAAGCCTCTTCTTGGTGCATGGGTTGGAATCCGTAGCATATGCTGCCTTTTCTTCGGAAGAAACGTGAATCAGTCCCACCAGTCGTAAGCATCCGTGTCACTCCGCAGTTTGGCTCAAACTCTCGAAGCACCGCAGCTATCGCATCGTAAAGCGGAGTTTCCGCCGTTGATTCTGAAGGCTCCTGCACCTGCAAGCTTTCAAACACGAGTTTTTCCGAGTCAACCTCGTCAAGCAGCGTTTTGATTAAGCCAATGGCTTGCGCTGACTCTTGCCCTGGAAGGATTCTGCAGTCGAACACGGTTTCGCACTCCGAAGGAATCACATTCTCTTTCACTCCGCCACGAATAATCGTAGGCGTGATGGTCATTCTGAGTCGTGGTCGAATTTCCTCCGCCAGTTGCGGCGCAGTTTTCGCCAGCTCGTCCAGTATCTCGTCGCTTAACTCGGGATTCGCCAACAAACGCATAAAAGGCTCTTGCAGCGTAACGTCTTCCCGCGCAATTTCCTCGAGAAACCTTTTCACCGTTGGAACAAGCGCAACCCTTGAACGGTAGTTTCCAAGCTTAGCTATGACCTTGTTCATGCGCATAATAGCGTTATCCGCCACGTTCGGCATCGAACCGTGACCTGGAGTGCCTTTCGCTTTCACCTTAAACCACAATATGCCCTTCTCCGCAGTCTGCACCGTAAACACGTTCCCGCTCTGCGTGGGAATCGCCAATCCGCCACCTTCATTCAAAACGTAAGGAGCAAAAATCTTCTCAGGATAATTGCGCAACAGGTAATCCGCACCTGACAAGCCACCTTGCTCCTCGTCAGCAGTCGCAGCCAAAACCACATCACCCTTCAGCTCAACGCCGTTTCTCTTCAAAAGCTTCAACACCATCACTTCAATTGCAGTCATGCCCTTCATGTCCAAAGCGCCACGACCCCAAACGAAGCCGTCTTTAACTACGCCAGCAAAAGGGTCCACACTCCACTCTGTTGCGTCAGCAGCAACCACGTCCAAATGGGAAAGCAAAAGCAAGCTGGGTTTCTCACCAGTTCCTTTCATGCGAGTGATTACGCTGCCTCTTTCAGGCGCAGACTCGAAAAGTTCGCATTTGAAGCCTTCTCGGCTTAGGTTTTCAGCCAGATACTTGGCTGCTACGGTTTCGTTGCCAGGTGGATTGGTGGTGTTTATGCGGATTAGGTCGCTTAGGAAACGTGTAACTTCGTCTTCAACTTCCTTCAGTAACTGCACAGGCATTTCATCAATCATCCGCTTTGATGTTAAGCCATGTAGTTCTCTTAAGATTTTCCTGTCAAATCTGCATAAGCTGTTCGCTAGATGATGAGCCAAATGTGCAGAAGCAACAACGAAGTTTATATATGAAATATAAAATTGCTTAAGGATTATGCAGGTAGATTAGGGATGAAGGAACTAAAAACCATAGATTACAAGCTCATGTTCGAGCTAATGAAGGATTCGCACAGAAGCGACAGGCAACTAGCCAAAGCTTTGGGCGTATCTCAGCCCACTGTAACCCGGAGAAGAGCCATATTGGAAGAAAACTATATCGATGGATACACCATCATACCCAAATTCGGAAAAATCGGATTCGAAATCGCAGCATTCACCTTTCTGAAAAGCAAGCTTAAACAAAAAACAGGACAAGAAAAAGAAGAAGCCCTAAAGAAACTCAACGAATGGTACACAAAGCAGCCTAATGTTCTCCTCGTTCAGCATGGACGAGGAATGGGCTGGGACGCAATCTGCATCTCAGTGCACAAAAGCTTTTCAGATTTTGCCGAGTTCATAAGGGCACAGGACTCAGAGCTGTCCGACTGGATAATTGAAAGCCAGACTTTTCACGCAGACTTGAAGCCTGGAATTGCAATCAAACCATTTCATCTGAAGTATCTGGCGAAAACACAGTAACTAAGCTGCACACTGGTCAGCGAGCAGTCTTTTTCTTCCATTCTTCTTGAAGCTTAGCGGCAAGGTTGCCATCTTCCAATATCAGTGCTCCACGATAGCCACAGTTTCTACACTGCCACAGCGACCACAATTGCGGCAAACCCTGAGCCCAGAAAACATCAGTTGAGCCGCATTTCGGGCAGAACTTAACTGAAAACGCGGGTTTTCGCCGCTTCTGAGTTTTTCGTGCTTCGCCAGCCAAACGCATCACCGACCATGTTTTCTTTTCGCCGACTTCTTCAGCAGCCTCTTCTTCGGAAGTTTAGGTTTCTTTACGCGTTCCTCGTCTGTTACAGCCAAAACTTAACCTCCATGAACCTTATTGCAGCATCGCATTTAAAGCTGACACCATGGTCACCGTTAAGTTATTTGTGTAAAAACGCTGATTTGCGCCAAAACAACTTGCGACAAACGTGAATATTTATTATCTTTCAATCCCATACTCTAAGACACATGCACTCTTCTTGAAAAAAGGCTAGAAAAATGACCAGCGAGCTAACAATGATTTCGCACGAGATGGCAAACATTAAAGCATCAAAAACGGTTGGTTTGATAGCTGACACGCACATTCCTGCAAGAGCAAAATGCATTCCCAAGATGGTTTTCAAAATTTTCGAAAACGTCGATTTCATCGTGCACGCAGGTGATCTTGTGCAGCTAGCGGTCATTGATGAGTTGGAGCAGCTAGCTCCGGTTTTGGCGGTTCACGGCAACATGGATGGACCAGAAGTCAGCGGTGCTTTGCCCAAGCTTAACTCCTTAAAAATTTATGGCTGGAAAATCGGCGTTATGCATGACCCGAACACGCTTTTTGGAAGGGGCAAGATGCGGGAAATAGCCAAGCAGAACGGTTTTGACGTGCTTGTTTATGGGCACACGCACAACGCCAACGTTAAATGGGAAGGTCGAATCCTGTACGTAAATCCGGGAAGTCCCACAAACCCCATGTCTTCTTTCATAAACAAGCCTTCAGTGGCGTTGCTGAAGATCACAAAGGAAGCTATAACGCCAGAGATAGTTCATATTTGAAGTTTTTCTTCACTGTAAAGGCAGAAATGGCGTGCAACCCGATTTGAGCTGTCACCTTTTAAGTTTTTACTTTAACTCATCTCTCCACAGCGTCCAACGGTATTTTCACCACGTGTTTTAAAAGCGATTTTGCTCACAAACGTTTGCTGTACAATATGAGGTTTAGCAGAATGGAGCATTGTAAAAATCCTTGGAAAAGCAGCTGCAAAAGCGGAAACATTCAACTCTACATTGAGTTTAAAGGCGAAAAACTGCCCATATGTAAAAAATGCTGGAGCCGCATAGCAGAAAAAGACATTAATTGGGGCAATTGAGCTATGGAAAACTTCAGCCTAAACAGCGCCAAATCCTATTTGGGAAAAAACGTGAATCTGCATCTGAAAGACGGCGCAGTGATAGTTAACGTGCAGCTGACGGGAATTCGAAGAGCGGATTTCGGAAAAGGAAACATGGTTGAGTACGTTCCTTATGGAAACCGCAAGAGCGCTTGCGTGCCGCTGAGGAACATCGCGTGGGCAGAACGGTTAAACCTGAGTCTAATGCAGACAGCAGGCTGAACACCCTGAAAAACGCTGAAATAGAAGCAAAATAAAATACGTTTATGCACTGTTTGCGTTGCGGGGTTTGCTGCAGAGAAACCGAAATGCTGCTTTCACTAAAGGACATCAAACGTTTGGAAAGTGAAGGCTACGACAGAGACTTTTTTGTGCGCTTCGATTCAAAAGGCTACGCAACGCTCAGAAACCAGAACGGACACTGCGTATTCTACGACACAGAAAAAAAGCGTTGCAAAGTCCGTGCGCACAGACCCTTAGGCTGCCGCATTTACCCAATCATCTACGACGAAGACAACGGCATAATAGTAGACTCTATTTGTCCTAGTAGCAGTTCGGTCACTGAAAAGCAAAAGGCGAAAAGAGGCAAAAAAGTGCTCAAACTCCTGAAAACCATAGACGCAGAAGCAAAAAAAAGACGCAACGCAACACCAACGCGCAAACGCAGCTAAGTTGCTTGCCACATTGACAGTGCTCTAGTGCTCGGAAAAACTTATACCCCCTCTATATATAGATCTAATTGTGGTGTGAATTAGTGGTCGAAGTGGTGGACCTGTATGTTTTTTAGGGAGGACGCAAGTGTATTTATTTCGTGGTTTTCATGGTGCGGTTAAAGTGTAAGAAATGCGGCAACGTTTTTGAGCAAGACATTACGGCTGGAGTGGTTTTGGGACCACATCTGGGTCCATACAAGCGAATCACGTGTCCCGCGTGCGGGAAAGGCGGCTGGTTTAACGTTTATTCCTCGGTGAAGGATCCTGTCACTTGGCCGCCTCCGGAGAAGAAGGCAGAGCAGCCTGAGGAGCAGCTTAGTGAGGAAGAGTTGGAGAAGAAGCGGATAGAAGAGTCGAAATACGAGAGCGCATAAAGGCTGAGCGGCATGATTGAGACTGAGAATCTCACCAGAAAATTCGGAGACCTCACCGCCGTTGAGGACGTCACGTTGAAGGTTGATGAGGGAGAAGTTTTCGGTTTTCTCGGACCCAACGCGGCTGGAAAAACTACGACCGTGCGGATGCTGTGCTGCTTGATTTCGAAGACCAGCGGGAAAGCGCGGATCGGCGACTTTGAGGTTGACCGTGAAGCGGACTGTTTGGCGATAAGGAAGATGGTTGGATTGCTGCCTGAGAACGTGGGCTTGTACGACAGCCTCAGCGCCTACAAGAACCTTGACTTCTACGGCAGACTCTACGAAGTCCCCACCCAGAAGCGGCAGGAAAACATAGAGCACCTGCTCAAACTCTTGGACATCTGGGAACGGAAAGATGACGCCGTAGGCACCTTCTCTAAAGGCACGAAACAGAAAATTGCCATCGCCCGTGCGTTAATTCACGACCCTCAAGTGCTGTTTCTGGACGAGCCCACTGCGAACTTGGACCCGGAGGCTTCGAAAACGGTGCGCGACTTCATCCTCGAACTCAAGAAAGAGAAGCGCACCATCTTCATGAACACGCATAACTTGGATGAGGCAGGGCGAATCTGCGACCGCATCGGCATCTTGAAGACGCGGCTTATCGCGGTTGACTCGCCCGAAAACCTGGAAAGAGGTACCTTCAACCGAAAAACCGTGGTCCACTTAGAAAGCATCAACGGCGCGGTTTTGGCTGCCGTCAAGAAGCTAAGCGTGGTGAAGAAAGTGCGCACAAGCGAGAACAAGCTAATCCTCGACATGGATAACCCAGAAAAAGATAATCCGCAACTGGTCAGGGCGGTTGTGAAGGCTGGTGGAAACGTGCAATACGTGACCGAGCTTCGCTCAACGCTTGAGGATGTTTACTTGAAGTTGATTCGGGAGGCTGAAGCGCAATGAGGTTCTGGAAATCGTGGATTGTGGCGACAAAAGACCTCAGCTTGTTCAAGAGAAACAAGTACATTCTTTATTCTCTGATTGCCATGCCCGTGCTTGTGGGCATAGTGTTGCCGGCGACTTACCTGTTTTTCCTGCCCGCAAACGTTCCCTCTGCAACAGTGACTCTGCTCGTTAACCTGTCCACCACGTACTTCGTCATCATAGCCGTGGTTCTTCCCACCATAATGGCGTCCTACAGCTTCGTAGGCGAGAAGGTCGAGAAGAGCCTTGAACCGTTATTAGCTACGCCCACGACCGACGGTGAACTGCTTTTCGGCAAAAGCTTAGCGGCTTTCCTCCCGTGCATGGGGGCAACCTACATAGGCGCAGCGATTTTTGTGTCTCTGGTGGACTACTGGAGTTACAGCCACCTCGGCGTGTTCCTGCTCCCAAATCTGGAGTGGTCAGTGGTGAACGGGCTTATGGCGCCTCTAGCGTGCGTCCTGAGCGTTGAAACCAACATAATCATATCATCAAGAGTGAACGACATCCGTGCAGCGCAGCAGCTGGGCGTGTTCGCAGTTCTACCGATAATACTTGTCATGATTCTGGCTTCCACGATTCAGTCTATTCCACTTTTACAGCTGTCACTGATTGTAACTGCCGCGTTGGCGGTCGCGGACATCGCCCTGTTCTACCTAAGCAAAGCCACGTTTCAACGGGAAGAGATACTAACAAAATGGAAATAGCCTGTTCTCACTGTGTTCTCACGAGAAGAATGCTGTGTTACGCCTCCACATCACCTTGACAAAAGTAAACTTTAGCCCTCTCGTAAGACAACTAACCAGCAATAAAATCGCGTTCCACACTGAACAAACTTTCAAAAAACATACAGAAATGTTTATCAACGACTATAATGCATCTCCAATAAGTGCACCTTCGCAGGGAGAAGGCAAAACAAGCAGAGTAGTGCAAAATGGAAATAGACAGCTTCTACTTCAAACTGGCGTTAAACACCGAACCTATAATAGACGACACCACCCTCCGAGACGGCATCCAAATGCCCGGCTTAGCCGCCGCACCCCAAGACGCAGCCAAGATAGCCCAACTTCTAAGCCAGATAGGCGTCGAAAGAATCGAGGTCTTTCACTATCAGGAACCCGACAAAAAAGCCGCCAAACTCATCCAAGACCTAAACTTGGACATGCGTGTCACAGGCTGGTGCCGCGCCGTCAAAGAAGACATCGACAGCGCCCTGCAATGCGGCTTCAACGAAGTAGGCATCTCACACCCAGTCTCAGATGTCCACTTCCGCGCAAAATGGCCCACCAAAACCAGAGAACAGATTCTGGCAAACGTGGTTGACGTTGTCGAGTACGCTGCTAAGACGCAGGGGCTCCGTGTGTTCGTACACGGCGAAGACAGCACCCGAGCAGACTGGGCTTTTGAGCGGAACTTCATCAACGCCGTAGCCAACGCAGGCGCAGAATGCTACCGCGTATGCGACACCGTGGGCATAGGACTCTCCGACCCAGAAGCGCCTTTGCCGAATGGAATCCCAGCTAAAATCCAAGCCGTCCGCAAAGAAACCCGAATCAAAGACATTGAAATCCACGCGCATGATGATTTTGGGAACGCGGTTGAAAACACCATGGCCGCCATCAAAGCCGCGTCAGGCGTGTGGGACAAGATTTACGCGAGCACCACGTTTCTCGGCATCGGCGAGAGGGCGGGAAACGCTGAGACCGAGAAGGTCATCCTGAACCTGTACATGCACTACGGCGTAGACAAGTTCAAGGGCAAAACCGAGAAGCTGAAGCCGACAGCGGACTTCATCGGCAAAGCCACGGGCTACGTGGTTCCACCCAACAAGGCGATAGTGGGCGACTACGGCTTCGCACACGAGTCAGGAATCCACACCCATGGCGTACTGAACGACCCATGGACGTACGAGCCTTACCCGCCTGAGCTTGTGGGCAACACACGACGCCTAACCATCGGAAAACAGTCAGGAAAAGGCATCATCGGACACAAAATCGCCGAGCTCACCGGAAACTCTCCAGATGAGCAGGCTCTGATGGCAGCGGTGGAAAAAGTGAAGGAAGTCTACGCGAACGGAAGACGCGCATCACTGAAAGAGGACGAATTCAAAAAGATATTGCGAACGCTCAGGCTGCTTCCAGAAACCAACGGGCGCTGAGACGACTAAGCGAATAGGCACGAAAACGTCCACAAGATTAAATAATTCTCGACGGGAACCTTTCCGAGGTGAATTATATGCCCTGCACAATTATTGTTGGAGCCTTCTGGGGAGACGAAGGCAAAGGAAAAATAATCTCTTATCTCGCCCTCAAAGACAAACTGGACTACTGCGTGAGAACCGGCTCAGTCAACGCCGCCCACACAGTATGGATAGACGGAAAAAAGTACGCGTTACACATGGTTCCAGCCGCTTTCGTTTATGACAAGTGCCGTTTACTCGTTGCCGCCGGCGCAAACGTCCATGTCGGCAAACTGCTTGAGGAAGTAGAGTTAACAAAAGTTAACGGTCGGATGGGTGTAGATCAGAACGCTTCAATAATCGAGGAAAAACACTCCGTTCAGGACAAAACTAGCGCTCATCTGAAGGGATTGGGCACCACGGGTTGGGGTGTCGGACCAGCGCTCGAGGAACGCGCGAGAAGAACCGCCAAACTCGCCAAGGACGTCCCTGAACTGAAGCCGTTCCTGACAGACGAGGTAGCCGAGGTAAACGACGGCTTAGACGCAGGCAAGAAGGTGCTGCTTGAAGGAACGCAGGGTTTCATGCTTTCACTCTTTCACGGAACCTACCCATACGTGACGGGCAGAGACACCGGCGCCTCCGCCATCGCATCGGAAGCAGGAGTGGGCCCGACAAGAGTTGACGATGTCCTCGTAGTTTACAAGTCGTTCATAACCAGGGTCGGCACTGGACCGCTGCCAGGCGAGATGACGAAGGAAGAAGCCGTTGCGAAGGGCTGGTTTGAAACCGCAGCGGGAACAGGCCGTGACAGGCGTTCTGCCCCGTTTAATTTTGAATTGGCAAGGAAAGCCGCTAAGATTAACGGTGCCACGCAATCTGCGTTGACGAAGCTAGACTGCATTTTTCCCAAGTGCCGAGGCGCCAGAGAATTCAGCGACCTCCCACAGGAAGCAAGAGAGTTCATAGCGGAAGTTGAAAACCGAACGGGTGTACCTGTGGCTCTGATAGGCACTGGACCTGAAGCCTTAGAAATCATCGACAGACGACAATAGAAAAGTTATATCTGGAAAGTTGCTAATCTTTCACCTTAGAGGTGGCAGATAGAATGCTTAGTTTCAAAGCTTGCAAGAAAGCTTCAGTTAGCCTCATGCTGCTCATATTTGCGGCGGGTTTGCTCGTTGGCGGACTCGCGGTTTTCTTCATAACCTTCGAAGAAACGAACAACCTGAAGAACCAAGTTACGGCTCTACAAACTCAAGTGTCTGCGCTTACAGGTTTCCAGAACGCTACTTACCAGAACATCACGATTTACCAGAACGCCACGGCATTAGCGGATATTTACGGTAACGTTCGGGATTCCATCGTGCTGGTTCAAAGCACCTTAAGCGACGGAACCGGAGTTCAAGGCTCAGGCTTCATCTATAACTATGCAGACAGGAACGTGGTGATAACCAACTACCACGTTGTACAAGGAACATCCGACCTAAGCGTCACCTTCTCAGACGGCCACGGCTACGCAGCCACGGTTCTTGGAACAGACGCGTACGCTGATTTAGCCATTCTCTCGGTTAATAATGCTCCAGCAAGCGAGTTTAAACCCCTAGAAATCGTAAGTTCCTCAACGCTACGCGTAGGCGAGACAGTCATAGCCATAGGAAACCCCTATGGGCTAGTCGGTTCTCTAACCACGGGCGTGGTAAGTGCTCTTGGAAGAACCATCACGGAAGACTACGCAGGAGGCTTCTCAATAGCTAACATCATACAGACAAGCACGCCGATAAACCCTGGAAACTCTGGCGGTCCACTACTGAACGCGGTCGGAAACGTGGTGGGGATAACCACGGCAATCGTTTCTGACTCGCAGGGTTTAGGCTTCGCCACTCCATCGAACACGATTCTCAGGGAAATATCCGCCTTGATAACCACGGGAACCTACACGGGTCACTCTTACCTAGGAGTTTCAGGGCAGGACATGAGTTACGACGTGGCTCAGGAAACAGGCGCCAGCGTCACTTACGGCTGGAGAATCGCCACGGTCACAGCAGGCGGCCCATCAGACGGAAAACTCAAAGTCGACGACATCATAACAGCCTTGAACACAACAGTGATAAAAAACAACGACGACTTAGCAAGTTACCTTGAAGAGAAAACCCTGCCCGGGCAAACCTTAAGCATCACGGTGGTAAGAGGCACCGAGACTACACACGTGAATGTTGTCTTGGGGACAAGACCTCCACCCCCAACGTAGGCTTCGGGTCAATCACCCTCCCCTCTTTTAAAAGGCAGTTGTGACGCAAAGTTACAGTCTAACCCGAATATGGGAACTTGATTTGGAATGGCAGATGTTTGGCGTAAACCGTATCACGTGGTCATCGAAGTGGAGAACAGGCAATGCAGAGTGCTGAAAAAGTTTGCTTCACTCGGACTCAAGTATCTACAGGTAGCTGACATCAGGAGCTCAAGCAGCGGCTCAGTCAAACATTTGATAGAGCTTGACCGCGATCAAGTCAAGAAAATCCCCAAGGACTTCAAGATTGCTGCGCCTCGGCGCAAAGCTGAAGGCAAGCCCTCCATCTGGTTCGAAAGCGAAGGCTGCGAGGTTTGCAACACTATTCTATCTTGCGACGCTTTTCTGATCTCAGGAAAAAGTATGGAAGAGCATACAATACGGTACAGCTTCATAGTGCCCACTTTCGAGGCGTACCAGAGCATCATCTCAGCGCTGGAAGACTCGGGTCATAAGGTGAACGTGCTCAGAATGGGAAGCTTCGAACCGAAAACGGGGGTTTTAACGGAGAAGCAGGAGAGAATATTCTGGTTAGCGCTGAAAGGAGGTTTCTTTGACTATCCGCGGAAAATCGGAACCCGAGAGCTCTCGGCTAAACTGGGCATAAGACCCTCAACGCTTTCGGAGATACTCAGAAGAGGAACGCGGAGACTGCTGGAGCATTACTTTGAAAAAGAACTTGCTTGAGTCTGCTGGAGCAACGGGCTTAGCGCCAACCGTAATCCCTAACATTTTCGGGACAAAGACTATCTGCATGCACAACTATCAAATTACATGGATGAATAGAAATGAGCCAAGAAAAAATGTTTTGTTACCAATGCGAACAAACCGCCAAAGGACAAGGCTGCACCATTGTAGGCGTTTGCGGAAAAACGCCTGACGTGGCTGCACTGCAAGACTTGCTGATTTACATGCTGAGGGGACTCTCACAGCTAACCCTAGAAGCACGCAAAGTTGGCGCCGAAACCGAGGAAATCAGCGTTTTCACCTGCGAAGCATTATTCGCTACACTGACAAACGTGAACTTCGACCCCGACAGCATCATCGAATACATAAGGAAAGCCGCAGAGCTACGCGAGCAACTACGAAAGAAGATACAATCAGCCAGAGGTCACGTCGACGTAAACAGCGGACCAGCCGATTTGGCTTTAGAGAAAACCAAGGAAGACCTCATAGCTCAAGGGAAGCTTGTTGGAATAAAATCAGACCCTACCATGGATGAGGATTTGCGTTCGCTTCATTGGCTTTTGACTTACGGCTTAAAGGGAGTCGCCGCTTACGCTTATCACGCGTACATTCTCGGAAAGAAGGACGACAAAGTCTTCGACTTCATCCACCGAGGCCTCGCGGCACCATTGGACAAGTCGCTCGGCGTAAACGACTTCGTAGGCTTAGCCATGAAATGCGGTGAAGTTAACATCCGAGCCATGGAACTCCTTGACGCTGGAAACACTGAAACGTACGGCCACCCAGTGCCGACGAAAGTGCCTCTCGGCGCCAAAAAAGGTAAGGCAATACTGGTTTCGGGGCATGACCTCAAAGACCTCGAAGAGATTCTGAAGCAAAGCCAAGGAAAAGGAATCTACGTTTACACGCATGGAGAAATGCTGCCGGCTCATGGATACCCTAAACTCAAGGCGTATCCGCACTTCTACGGTCACTACGGAACGGCATGGCAAAACCAGCAGAGAGAATTCGCCCAGTTCCCAGGCGCCATACTAATGACCACGAACTGCCTCCAAAGACCAACGGAAAACTACAAAGGCAACATTTTCACCTCAGGACCAGTCGCGTGGCCAGATACGCCACATGTGAAAAGCCCAGATTTTAGCATTGTGATTGAAAAGGCGTTGGAGTTGCCAGGCTTCCAAGCTGACAAGGAAGGCAAGTACGTCACGGTGGGATTCGGCAGAAACGCCGTGTTAAGCGTGGCTGGCAAGGTCATAGATGCCGTGAAGAGCGGACACATCAAGCGTTTCCTGTTGGTTGGCGGATGCGACGGAGCGAAGCCTGGAAGAAGTTACTACACGGAGTTCGTTGAGAAAGCGCCCAAAGACACAATTGTGCTGACGCTTGCATGCGGGAAATTCAGGTTCTTCGACAAAGACCTCGGCACCATCGATGAAATCCCCAGACTCTTAGATGTTGGACAGTGCAACGACGCGTATTCAGCCGTTAAAATAGCTCAAGCGTTGGCTGAAGCCTTCCATGTGGAAATCAATGATTTGCCGCTGTCGCTGGTGCTTTCGTGGTACGAACAAAAAGCAGTTGCCATACTGCTATCGCTGCTTTACTTGGGAATTAAGAACATTCGAATCGGACCAAGCCTACCTGCCTTCATAACGCCCAATATCCTAAAAGTGCTCGTTGAAAAGTTCAACATCATGCCGATAACAACCCCTGAAGAAGACTTGAAGGCAATCATGAAGTAGCCATTGCGTCAGAAACAGGCTCCAACATGTTTGGAGCCCAGTTTTCCCCCAGTTTTTTGGCATAGTAGCGCCATTACACGTTTATCGTTTTTCGATTGGGACAAAGGGTCTTCCGTATTTGCCAACGTACTTTGATGAGGGGCGAAGAAGAACCGCGTCTTTGTACTGTTCCATTACGTGAGCGGTCCATCCGGCAATCCTGCTTGAGGCGAAAAAAGGAGTAAAGAATTCAAAGGGGACTCCTAAGGCGTTCAAGGTTACGGCTGCGTAGAAATCTACGTTGGGAAAAATCTTTTTCTTTTCGTGAACAACGTTTTCAATCCGGATGCATAAATTGTACAAGTCCAGGTTATTTGTGCGATGGCACAGATTTTCCGCTATGCCTCTGAGATGTTTGGTTCTGGGGTCTTCTGTTTGATAGATTCTGTGTCCAAAGCCCATTATCTTTTTTTTGTCATCTAACATGCCTTGTATGTAGTCTTCCACTTCTTCCTCTGTGTTAATATCGTCAAGCATATACATTACCTTTTCACTAGCCCCGCCGTGAAGAGGACCTTTAAGGGTTCCAACCGCACAGGTCACAGCCGAATACATGTCGGAATTGGTGCTTGCCGTTACGCGAGCAGCAAAGGTAGAGGCGTTAAATCCGTGATCCGCATGCAACATCATGAAACGATCAATAGCCTTTCTTTCTTCATTATCCGCTGGTTTTCCTCGAAACAGGTATAGAAAGTTTTCAGGGAAACCGAAATCTTCGTTTGGAACAACAAGCGGCTGGTTAGTGCGTAATCTCTGAAGTGCAGCGACGATAGCGGGAACCTTCGCCACTAATCGTATAGCTCTTTTTTTGGTAGCCTGCTCAGATTTGTAATCTGGGTCTGGGTCGTACATGCTAAGGTGAGAGACCTCGGTGCGTAAGACTTCCATGGGATGACTGTTGGGGGGAGCAGACTTGATGCTGTTAATAATTGCCTCGGGAAGTTTCATTTCAGATATGAGTTGAGTCCTGAATTCGTCTAACTCGTTTTTGGTAGGAAGTTCACTGTAGAGTAAGAGATAAACCACTTCTTCATAGCAGACGTGCTCCACAAGATCATTGATGTTATATCCCAAATAGTAAAGGGTGCCCATAGGATCTACGAAACTGATTTTGGTTTCAGCAGCGGCAACATCTCTTAATCCGCGGGTTACCACCCTATCATGATTGTTAATCATACGCTGTATTACATTCCCCTTTTTTTGTTCGATTTTTCTTCTAAACCTACGTACACAAGTGAAGCAAGAGCAAGATAGCTTCTGTGCGAGAACAACGAGGATGGCAAAACCACAATCTTCTCCCCTCAATTAAGATTTTTGCAATCAACTCGTATGCTCATATATGTCGAAAGACCAGAAAAGTAATAATGATACACCATTTTTAAATTTTTCTTTAAACAAACGGGTTCCTTAAGTTTAAACTCAGTTTTTACGCATTTAGTACATAACTTTTTTAAATGATAACACGAGATATAAGAAAAGCCAGCAAAAAATGTACATAACTGCATTTTAGTCGTGTTCAACTGGCTTAAGAATAACAAGAGGAGTTTCAAAACATATGCCCGAACATAAGGAATTAGAGAACAGCATCTGCTCTGTAGAGCAGCTTCCAAATTATGCAGATTTATCCTCGAATGAAAAGGAACAGTTAGAGCAAGTAGTCCAAATTCACCCTATGCGCGTCAGCCCGTACTATTTGTCGCTGATAAACTGGAACGACCCACATGACCCAATAAGAAAAATAGCGGTGCCATCTCTGGAAGAATTAAACCTTGAAGGCTTTTATGATACGAGCGGTGAAGCTGAAAATACAAAAATGCCGGGTCTTCAGCACAAATACGCTGAAACCGCGTTGATATTGGCTACAAACAGGTGCGCAACCTACTGCAGGCACTGCTTCAGAAAACGCCTTGTTGGATTGCCAACTGAAGAGATTGTGAGTCGTTTTGAAGACGCCGCAGATTACATTGCAGAACATGAGGAAATAAATAATGTTCTGATTAGCGGTGGAGACCCGCTTGTGCTTTGTAATGAAGTTATTGAAACATTTTTGGAAATGTTGACAAAGATAGATCACCTTAGTTTCATAAGATTTGGCAGCAGAACTCCGGTTACTCTTCCAAGCAGGCTCAGTGACCCGGAACTTTTGGCTCTTTTCAAGAAGTACTCGCAGATTGATAAACGACTTTACGTTGTGACCCAGTTTAACCATCCGCGAGAGATAACTCCTCAATCCATCAGCGCTGTAAACAATCTCTTAAACGCAGGCGTTTTGCTGAGCAATCAGACAGTGCTTCTGAAAGGAGTGAATGATGCCCCTGATGCGCTTGCCACTCTAATGAACAGATTGGTGAGTATAGGCGTGGCACCTTACTATGTTTTTCAATGCCGCCCAGTCAAGAGAGTCAAGCGTTATTTCCAAGTTCCAATATGCGAAGGATTGCGAATAGTGGAGAAAGCAAAGGCGAACTGCAACGGACACAGTAAACGCTTCAAATACATCATGTCACACAAAACCGGCAAAATAGAAATACTATGCATAATGGACGGCGAAATTTACTTTAAATATCATGAAGCAAAAAACAGAGAAAAACTTGGCGTGATGTTTAAACGCCGAGTAGATGAGAAAGCAGGATGGCTCGATGATTTCCGCATGGATGATGAATTAAATTAATAAGGAATCAGAATTTAGGAGTTTCAAAAACTTAAAAGTGAAGTAGTATGTTCGGAGTAACACTTAGTCTCGCCGAGTTGCTGCAACAATACACCGGGTTAAGTCAGCTCATAAGTGAAACTGTTGCTTTCGTTATGATATTAGCGATGGCAATAATTATCGCTTGGATAGGGCATTCAATCTTTAAGAGGTACTTATGCAGGTGGGCTGCAAGAACCCAGACGAACTTGGATGATGAGATACTTCGCAATGTTCGGGCACCTATATTTCTGCTTGCAATACTATTCGGTCTTTATTATGGCGTATCAGGTTTTACTTCGCTTCAGTATTATGCTCATGAGCTTGGTTTAGCATTCACAGTCGGCGAAATCCTAGTTGTAACATTCATCATAACACGCATAGCCAATGTTCTGATAAGCTGGTACGCGGAAGAAAGCGTAAAACGTGGAAGAAACGTAAGCAACCACATATTGTTCATTCTCAAAAAAGTTCTTCAGGTCGTTGTCTTCACGTTTGCTTTGCTCATAATCCTCGGTCTTTTTGACATCGACCTCTCAGGCGTCGTCGTAGGTCTCGGTGTAGGCGGCATAGCCATCGCGTTGGCTCTGCAGAGCATCTTAAGCGACGCGTTAAGCGCCTTCTCCATATACTTTGACCACCCATTCGAAATCGGCGATTTCATCGTTGTTGGCGATTACGCAGGAACCGTGAACAAAATCGGTATCAAGTCTACGAGAATCGAGCTTTTGCAAGGGGAAGAACTGATAATTTCAAACAAAGAGCTGACCAGCGCCTCCGTGAGGAACTTCAAGAAACTAGAGAAAAGAAGAATCGTGTTCGCCGTGAAAGTAACCTACGACACTCCAAATGAAAAACTCAAAAAAATACCAGACATAATCAGCAAGATCATAAACAAGACGGAATTAGCCGAGCTGGACCGTGTGCATTTTAAACAGTTTGGCGACTTCAGCCTCGACTTTGAAGTTGTTTATTACATCACCACGGGCGACTACAACAAGTACATGGATATACAGCAGGCAATAAACCTTGGAATCTTGGATGAGTTTGAGAAAGAAAAAATCGATATGGCGTACCCAACTCAAAAAATCTTCTACGTAAATGAAAACGGAAAACCAACGTAACCAACAAACCACGTTCCTTCCCAGTCCTCCCTGATTTGTACGGATTAGAGTCCATAGAGCTCAACCACATGAACAAAACATTAATCAAAAATACACTCTACCCATAGCTCTTCCCTCAGGACTATTTATAGTTTATATAAGGGGGCTATAGTTTTTTCCGAGCAGCTAGTCACGAACCCGTCAGCTTTCAGTCAACTGCTAGTTTAATCTATTTATAGAGGGGGTATAGACAAAAAATCGCACAACAGTCCAGCCCTCTGCAAGAGCGCAGCCGCAACAAAACGTCGAAATTGATTATCCAACTCGAAAAATTTCGTTAATAAAAGAGAAGCAGCGTAAACCGTCAAGCTTTCAGCTTTTTGATAAGCCAAGCCATGTTCTTTCCCAAGTCCTCCATGGTTTGCATCCCCTCCTCATCGCCTTCCACATCTCCTTTCTGCCGCCCAAATCCAACGTTCCAGTACGACGAGGCAGGAATAACCATCTGACTTATCAGGAAGAAGTGATTTATGGCATCGAAAGTGGGGATTCCACCCGCCCTTCTGACCGCCACCACCGCTGCGCCTACTTTTCTTTTAAACAGGTCACCGTTAGCTCGGGCAACGTAGAAGACCCTATCAAGGAGAGCCTTCAGCTCCGACGCCATCATCGAGAAATAAACTGCCGAGCCCAAGATTATGCCGTCTGCCTCAATCATCTTCTGTACATACGCGTTTACGTTGTCATCTTCGATCACGCAACGATTATTCTTTGTCGAGAAGCAGGTTCTGCAAGCGTTGCAGCCGCATATCCGCCCCCCAGCAAGCTGTATGAGTTCAATCTCTATACCTTCCGCTTCGAGAACCTGAAGAACACGACGCAACAGCAGAGCGGTGTTCCCGTCCTTTCTGGCACTTCCATTAAAAGCAACAACCTTCACGCAATCGCCTCAGCACATAGTCCAAAGAAAAAGATAAAAGAGTAACGGCGAACCCAACCGCCCTCCGTGCTGCAGAATAGCGGTGGATCACTGTGGTTCGACGCCTAGACTCCGCCTAGCGCCCTCCAGCCCTACGCTCTTACCCGCGCCCCCTTGAGCGCTGAACGTCCAGACTTAGGTTGCTCTCTCCCGAGCCTGGCCGGGTTCGCCTGGTGAACCATGAAATCGGCTTCCCTACGGAAGCTGCTCATTGACCGCCAGCCTCAAGGGACGGATAGTCAATGTTTCGGAAAGGAAGGTCCAAGCGGCCTTTGACGCCTCAGCCTCAGCTGTCAGCCCGTCGTATAGAGGGTTTACGGTGCAGGGGACCCCTACCCCCCCGCCTAAGACCCACCGCCAATGATATGGGGTGTGTGTGTTACTATAAGGTTTTGGTTGTGGGTGTTGGTGGTTGGGTGGTGTGGTGGAGGCCGTTTTTGTTTGTGTGGAGTTGTTTTTCGTTTTTGTATGTTGTGATGTGGGCGTTTTGTATTTGTATGGTGTCGCCTATGGTTATGGTGTTTATTTGGTTGTTCCATAGGCAGAGTTTGATTTTGCCGGTGTTGTCTTGGATGGTGGCGGTGGCTACGGTGGCGTGGTTTCCGAATCTTGTGGTTACGGTTTTTGGTTTTGAGATGTCTATGACTTTGGCTTTGAGGTTTATTTTTTTCATTCCTGCTCGTAGGTCTTTGATTTGGAGTGTTTGTGTTGTGTTGCTGTTTTTGGTGGGGTGTCTGTCGTGTAGGTAGGTGTTTCTTACTTCTTTTATGGGGTTTTTCTTTTTTGAGAGGAGTTCTTCTGGAATCTTGAGTTGTGCCACGACTTTTGAGTCTTGGGTTATTAGAAAAATCACGTTGTGGTTTTGTTTTATTCGGCATTCTATGGAGAGGTTTCCGCATTTTGATCTTTTGTTTTTTTCGGCTGAGATTAGGGCGTTGAAGAATTTGTCTGCGTCGATTTCGTATTTTATGGTGAGAAGTGCTAGGTACTCGCTTGGGTGAAGTTTGCTGCGCATTGTGTTTCTTCCTTGTTTTTCTGGAGGTTCAAGTTGTCCTTAAGCAGCATGCGGTTGCTCGGCTTGTGGCACTTTCTGTTTGCGGGTCTTACGGCTTAAAACTGCAAAAATGACAGTTCGCATGGTTGACTTCATTTCTTGTTGAGAATCAAGCTGTAAACCACATCTCGCAGCGTTTATGCCACTCTTAACCTCAAATAAACATGTAAATCCCAGCTATTATGGTTAATGGTTGCCAAATTGTTTTTTATATCAAAAAAGGGGACTTCTGAGGTGCTTGTTTCGGAAAGTTGCGTGCTCTCTAGCGCGTGGAAAAACTTATACCCCCTCTATAAATAGATTAAACTGGCGCTTAGACTATTGCGGGCTAGCTGCTCGGAAAAGACTATAGCCCCCTTATATAAGACATCTATGGAAAGAGCGCGTAACATGGAATTTTGTTTTTTTATGGGAAAATAGCTTGTTTATGTCTATTAACCCTATAGGTTATACTGTTTTTGCTCTTTCGAAGTCATCAATAGGCGTATAAGCATCTTAAAGCATAGTCCAAGTGGGTCGGGAATTTTGCAAAGAGGGGAAGCAATCCAGCTACTACGAGAGATTCTCAATAGATGTTCTGTAGGCAGTATAAGTTCTGTATCCTTAATTTCACCAACGCAAAACAACGGCTCAACAGGTTATCAATTGAAGATTGGAACCACACCTAATACTTCCTTCCGAAATGGTTTGATGATTCTGTTGAAAGAAAAAGGTTTAGACATGGAAGAAAAAGAAAACTACATAACTATCTATAACGCCAATCAACGTAACTGTTTTTACCATGTTTAGGCTGTTTCTGCGCTATGCAGATTTAAGACTCATTGGTTATTTGGGGAATTTGTTTAGAAAGAGAAAATAACACCACAGAATCATTGAGCGCTGACAAACTTCCTTAATCCAAGATGCACATACTGTCAGCGAGGCGTTTCAGATGATTGATATACCCACAGTAGCTTCGATAGTTACAACAGTAAGCATCGTTGTCGGCGTTGTCTTTACTATCTTAGGATTTGATAGACATCAAAATGGTTGACCGACTCTTCGGTCCCACTCTAAACTTATTGTGGAAATTTATGGAGCCCGTGATTCAAGCCATGAGAAAAAGTCTTAATGAGCCTTTTTTCTTTTCACATTTTGAATATCTCATTAAAAGGTTGAATTCATACAGGGAAAGCAGTTAGTGCCGCTGCTCACTTGCAACGTCAAGTAATTCGGGGGCATTAAATTCTGATAAACCAACTATACGTTGTATGAATTGGTTTTTGGCTATTCCTTTTCACTTTTTCGCGCCGAACGATGCGCTATGACAAGGACAGGAATCATTCCAAACCAAGAATAGGTGGCAATATTTGGGCCTATAAACGACACGCCCATGGAAATAATAAAGAAATTGGTGCGATAACGTCGATCAATAATACAGACCTTATTTTTCCGTTTTTCAAGTTTCTATCTATAAGGCGATGATTTCTGCTCGCATACCACCACGAGAGAGTTATGAAAAGACCCGCCGCGGCTTGGTCAGTAGCGTACAATACGACAGCAATCTGAAGATTGTTATATTGATCCAGAATTTTAGTGAAAAAAGGAAGTAGAGCAATCCAAGCCAAGAACAAAAGGTTCAACCACCTCAGAGTCGAATCGGAACTACGTATAAGCCCAAAATTCCGATGGTGCGCATTCCACCATACTCCAGCAATAAGAAAGCTGAGGAGATAGTTGAAAAAACTAATATATTCTTGGGACAATGCTTCCCATAAATCCGCTGATAATGCTCCTGGAGAAAGAACAGGAACAAACAAATCAAGAACCAGCAGAGTCACCGCGAAAGCAAAAACGCCATCGCTTATGGCAAGAACACGGCCAAGTCCATATTCACTTCGTCTGCTATATTCGTCCTCTTCCGTCATTGAAGAGAGCCTCTTAACGATCCTTACTTGAGTTGGTTCGTTTGAACTTGATATAAGTTTTTGTATTTAGCGCGTGCCTAACCTCTGCGAAAAATGCGACGGCTTTGAAGGCGAAGTCTACGAACTGGAGTACCCCGACGAGCTTTTGGACCTGTTTCCTTACGGCGAATTTATGAGCGATGGCATGTTCATGCCCAACGTGCATCCGCATTGTAAGTGTGCAGTTATCAGAGAACAATAATCCCTACGCTAGGTAGGGAATTACTCGCTTTGTTCGCTTCATGTACTCAACGTAACTGTTGCCCAATTCGCTGATGAGAACCTTTTCTTCTACAAAAATCCTGTAACCATAGACTATGCCGAAGATAGCAATGTCTATAAGTACTGCTGCCAAAGACTGCACTGCTAACCCCATCCCTGCATAAAAAATGAGAACACCCGTATACGATGGATGCCTTATCAAGCGGTAAGGTCCAGACTCTACGACTCTCTGTTCCTTCTGAACGCCTATCACGCCAGAAAAGTAGCGACCTAGTACAGCGATAGCCCATTGCCTAAACACAATTCCTGCCAGCATAACAGCGATACCAATGTAATACACCCAATCAGGTAACAGAGCAATGCTGGTCTTTGCAAAGACCACTGAAAAGGCTAGGACAGCAATCCAAGAAAAATACACCATTATGTTTGAGCCCACATTTCTTCGATGCACCTTGGCGCCGCCTCGTCTCTTTGCTGGAATAATTATAGCTCCTATTTGTTCGCTCACGAAAAAACAGACTAAAGCAATCACAAAGCCTATGGCCGCATAGTTTGAAGTAAAGATGCTCGAAGGCATGCTTATCGAAAAAATATTGAAGGTAAGTCAAACTCTTATGCATATCTGTCAGCTATGCAGAAAAATTCACGCTAACAAAATTACTCATTAAAATGGACAGATTAAGTATGATTGGTTTTTCCGAAACTCAGGACACCATAAAATACACTTTGTTTGAGAGCAGCCGAGATCTTGAACGAAGCAAACTTACGACCTTAACGACTGGTGTTCAGGTGATGCTTTGTCGATTTCGCGGGTTTGAGCGATGGGAAATCCAAGCATTCCTATTCGACAAAAGTGCCTTCAAGAGTCGAGCAGCAGCATTAAAATTTAATCCAACCAACCAACCAACCTAATTCGCAGAAGGCACGAGCACGCCAGAAGGCACTTACTCAGGGCAATATACAGGATTCAGGGCATAGCACTTTTCAGGTTAGATCAGAAAGGGGTAGGGTAGTAGATACCAGAATCAGTATAGGCTATACGTATAGTCGGAATCGAGTATACGCCCTTTGCTCGCACATAGTCACAAGTGATTTAAGCTAAGAACAAGAAAACACACATCTACAAAGGCAGGTTTGAAAATGAAGGGCATAGTTGTTTATGACACCTCCTACGGAAACACTAAGAAAATCGCAGAAACCATCGCAGAGACACTAAAAGAGTCTGGAATAGAAGCTGACCTCTTCCACGTAAAAGACGTGAAGAAGTTAAGCGCAGAGGACTATGATTTCCTGGTTCTCGGTTCCCCAACCAAATTTGGCACAATGAGCTTTGCAATCAGATTCTTTTTAGGCAAGGTGAAAAGTGACGAATGGATGAACAAGCCTTTCGCAGCCTTCGACACTGAAAATCCTGAGAACATGGAAAAGAAAGAATGGAGCGCAGCCGAAAAGATTTCGGAAAAACTCAGAGACAAGAAGATGAACCAACTGCTACCAGTGCTGAAAGCCCTTGTGTTCGGGCAAAAGGGACCGCCTAAAGAAGGCGAAATCGATCGGACAAAAGACTATGCAAGGGAACTCGCAAACAAATTGAAGAGAGAAAAAGATTAAATTTTAATCCAAACCCAAACCCATTAAATTTAAATATTTATCTGTCGAAGGGTCAGCCATGAAGAATTCTGAATGCACAATTTACATCATGTTTAAAGATAGATGTATAAACAAATTTAGAAAAGAAAAAGAAGGCTGGACACTAACAAGTTCAAACGGTACTACATCCCTGTACAGCAGAACAAATGGTTTCTCACCTTCTTCCAGCATTAGCAGGAATAAAAGGACCACACGTCACCGTCAAAGTCGAATCAGACAACAGAACAAAAATTTAACCCCCAAACCCAAACAACATAACTAGTTGCAGTTCCGAAATCAACCTGAGTCCGAAACTTGACCGCTAGCGCGCCTGAAAGGGACGGCACAAAAGCCAAATCCTTTTCAGTCAAACCAAGAAACTAGGGTTTTCTGTAAAGGTAAATCGTGTGCGAAGGATAGCCTAGCTTCGGGTTTTCGCAAAAGTTCTCCACTTTCAAGGGTTTCCACCCTACGATTTCGTAGTCATGAGAAACCACGCGCACGCCCTTTTTCAGCTCGGTTTCCAGTTTTGGCCTGATTTTCTCGTTCGCACTCGTTGTCAAGTACAGAAAAACCACGTCGGCAGAGGTTAAATTCACGCCAAACATGTCGCCGTTTACTATTGTCACTCTGTCTGCGAGACTATTATCGTGAATGGTGCTTAACGCTTTCTTGGCTAAATCTTCTCTTAATTCGACACCTACAGCTCTAGCGCCAAAAGCCTTCGCAGCCATTATAACTGTTCTGCCATCTCCTGCTCCCAAGTCAAATAAGACTTCACCAGCCTGCAGGTTAGCTAATTTGAGCATATATTGAATTACTGGAACAGGGCTTGGAACGAAAGGTGCAATGAACATTTCATCAGCCTCCAATTTGGTTTAAAAGGTTATTGAACTTAAAGGTTTTATGATACATAAGCGTCCTTCTTTGGCATTGGCCTTTTGGCTTCGCCGCATTTAACGCAACTTTGAGCACACAATTCTAAGTATTTTTCTTCGTCGTTGGAGCCTACGGCGTCAGCGGCTTTTTGGCAGAGTTCGCTAGGTTCGAGGCAGCCTTCTTCTCTGCAAAGGTTCGATATGTAGGTGCAGACTTCCTGCACGTCTTTGGGTTCCAATACGGCTCTGTTTGTGCGCACTAGAAGGCACAGTTCCCTAGCCATGACGCATGTTTTAACGTACTGGATGCGCTTAAGAACTTCGTCGCGGATATTTTTTCGGCTTATTTCCACTCTTTGGGTCTCCTAAGTTTTGCGGTGGACACTGAGGCAAAATAAGAGAACTTCAGCTTAAAAAGGTGTTGTTGACCCTTCCTAAACCTCAGCAATTAATTACGTTAGAGAAGAGCTTTCTGAAGAAAACCTGCTTCCCTTGATAAGAAACCTCGATTTCCTACCTGAATCGTTTGCTTAATGCTTTACGTTCAGCTTCAAGAACCAGCTCATAAAACCTATCGCTAAGTTTAGGTTCTTTCTCAAGAACACCCACAACGTCTGATGGACGAACCCTGCGGGCGCTCAGAGCTACAGCTGCTGCTTTGCCATATTTCGCCATTAGCTGCGCGGTTTGCAGTGCCAGCGTCTGCAGTCTCTCTTCAGCAATAGTCAGTTTTTGTCCTTTCTTTTCAATTAAAGGAAGCGCCCTTTCTTCATCCACCTTCAAAAGCCCGAGGGCTTGAGAGCCGCATCGGGGACACTTAGGCTTGTCAGGCAAGTCCTTAACGCGAATCATCTCCAAATAGTCCCAACAGCTTGTGCACACGAAGTTGCCAGTCTCGTTCAGCAACCTCGCCTTGGCTGATTCCACAAGCACGGCACGCATCCGTTCGGGGGGAATAAGGTCGGTTTTCATGCTCACTCTTTCGATGCCCACGCGAGCAACCGGAGTTGCGTTGCCGCCGGTATCTAAGGATTGCAGTTTGATTTCGCCGTCTCGAATGCTGCTTAACACTTGGACAAGCCCGTCGGCGTCAAGGTCTTTCGTGAAAACTTCCTTCAAGCCTTCCTCGTAGATGGGTGTATCCTGAAAACTCGTTATCAGCTTTTGGAGACTCACGCTGCTAAAGTCTGCCCATTTTTTCAACGCTCCAAAACGGCGAGCTACATGGATGACGCGCCGTTTGAAGAGCCCTGTTTTCACCGTTGACTTCGTTAGCGTGTCTTTGATCGACTGCTCGGTCATTGCGCACAATTCGTCAAAAACTTCGAGGACGCGAACTACATTTGCCGCGCCCATTGTCTGCACAAAGATGCGGTACGGGTCATGCTGAACCACTATGCCCTGTCCCAGTTTCTCTGAGAGCAACTCCCCCAGCAACTGAGCCAAAGCTCTGTTTGTAAGAGAACCGAAGTTGGCGTGGATTATAACGAAGTCCTCCCAGTCTTCGAGCACTACTCGTTTCTCCGTGGGAACTGCCAAGCCAGCGTTCACCTGCTCTACCGTCTCCACCAAAGCACGCAGTATCGTGTCCCTGTCAGCCGGATACCGCTGGCTGAGCAACACGCTGATTTCTTCTGGCGAGAGCCCACTTCTCATTTTCTCTTCAACGAATCCTCGTATAGAAGCCACTTCCTGCGCTATTTGGAAGGGCACTGGGATTTCTTCGCCTATCCAGCTTGGTATGGCGCCCGTGGGGTCGTCGACAGGTCTCACGTAGACTTTGTCTTCGGTGGTGTGTATTATCTGCCACGGACTGCCTCTGATGATGAATTTGGTTCCAGCTTTGCCGTACTCCGCCATAAACGCCTCATCCAACACTCCAATCGAAGAGTCGCTTGAATCGTCTACAACAAGGAACTGTTTCTCCACGGGAATCATGGACAAATTATCGAAGTAGTACTCGAAGAGCGCTTTGGTTCGCGAAGGCTTCAAAACCACTTGGTCTTCAAAGGAAACCCAGGCTAAACGCGGAAAACGCTGATGCATGTACCTGAGCACTTTTTCCACATCTTCCAAGGTCATGTCCATGTAGGGGTAAGCGTTTCGCGCGATCTCCAAAATCTCGGCGAAGGCTAATCGCCTGTTCTTAAGCAGCAACCCCGCTATCTGATGAGTCAGCACATCGTAAGGTTTAGACGGAATTCCAACGGGCTCCAACTCTTCTTTCAAAGCTCTTCTCGCGGTCACCAAAGCCTCCAAGGTATCGTCAGAGTCCATTCCGATAATCACGCCTTCAGCCACGCGACCCACCCTGTGACCTGCCCTTCCCACTCGTTGAATGAGCCTTGTGACCTGTCTGGGACTCATGTACTGGATAACCAAGTCTATGCGCCCCACGTCTATGCCGAGTTCGAGGCTGCTGGTGGCGATTAAACCCTTGAGGTCGCCTCTTTTCAGCCCTGTTTCCGCCGCTATCCGCGAGGGCTTAGCTAAGGAGCCATGGTGGATGGAAACTGGAAAGTCTATGTCCCACACTTTGAATCTGCTCGCCAGCACTTCCGAGACCGAGCGGGTGTTGGTGAACAGAAGCACGGATTTGTGTTTGCTCATGTAACCGCGGATTGTCCTTAATCGGGCTGCCACTTCCGGATGCGTATAAAGCTGCCCTGCAAGCCTCACATCTTCCTCGGTCGGCTGCGGAAAAATCACTTGTAACCGCACTATTTTGGCGACAGGAACGCGGATAATCTCAACGCTTCGGCTGTTGCCTACGAGAAACTGAGCTACTTTCTCTGGGGTACCGATAGTGGCGGATAAACCTATCATCTGAAAGTCTTTACCGATCAAGTTTCTGACCCGCTCCAAAGCAAGAGACAACTGGCTTCCGCGCTTGCTGTCCGCAAGTTCATGCACTTCGTCAATTATCACCCACCTCAAGCTCTGCAGGTGCTGCCGCAACACCCAACCAGACAGCACAGCCTGCAAAGTTTCAGGCGTGGTTATCAGAATGTCAGGAGGACTCCGCGACTGGCGCGTTCTCTCTTTCGTGTCGGTGTCGCCGTGCCTAACCGCCAGCTTAATGTCCAAGTTGTTGCACCACCACTCCAGTCGCTCCATAAGGTCGCGGTTTAAAGCCCGCAGAGGAGTGATGTACAACACTTTTATGCCGGGTGTTTTCGGCGCTTGCAACAGCATGCTCAGCACTGGGAGAAACGCCGCTTCAGTCTTCCCTGTTGCCGTGGGCGAGATAAGTAACACGTTTTTTCCTTCGATGATTTTAGGAATTGTTTTCTCCTGAGGTTCGGTGGGCTCAGGGAATCCTTTCTGTTCAACGAGCCTTCGAACTGGCTTCACAAGCAACTCAAAAACGCTTTCAGAAGATTTCTGCAAATTCGGTTAAACCTCAAGCGCCGAGAACATTAGCAGAGAATCAACGGTAAAAACGTTTTGGCACGCTTAACTAATTCGAATATACACACCGAAAAGCTAACGCGGCACACCGCGAAAAACTTCAAATGGCAACCTACACGAAATTTCACCTGAACTTCAACCTATATAAAAGGAAGGGGGTAGTCTTTTCAGAGCATAACAGTCCGCTACGCATCAAGACGTATCTTAAACGTTGGGAACGCTTTTCAAAGAGCGTATACATCAAATTTTCAAAATTGAAATTTCACTGGTAAAGGAGTTGAAAGTTATGTTTGGATTAGCCCCCGAAAAAAGTGGATGGTGAACGATAATTGTTCGTACCTACGTTTTTTTATGGTGATTAATTTGTTTTACATGACTTTGACATAAAAGTGTTTAATCTTGATGTTCAAACAGAAATTTTCTATTCGAAAACAATGGAAAATTATATATCTATCATCATAAGAAACCATGGAGCGATCATGGAGAGAATGTAAATGGCTAAATGTCCAAAATGTGGAGCCGACGTTCCAAAGATGAAGAAGTCATGGAAAATGGCAGGTCGCCCAGACAAGCAAGGAAAAAGAATGCAACTGGAAATCGGGCTATACCAATGCCCAAATGGGCATAGCTTCCGCGAAGTGCTAAGTAAAAAGAAAATCTAAACGCGCAACGAAGCCAACAGCGAAATTCAGTGAACGCAAATAGTTGCCGATTATCCCTTAACCTTCTCATTTTTCCTTTTCTAAAGCGTTAAGTTTTATAATATAGATCGCTTTATGAACAAGAATACTTCACCATTCAACGAGGCACCGCTTTGACCGCTAACCTAAAGAAACTTTGGAAGAACGAGTACGTCCAAACCGCCGTTGTTATCGGCTTGATTGCCCTGGCGGTCTTCGGCGTCTGGTACGGCTCTCAAGTGGTGCTGAACACGCCATACCCAGCGCTAGCGGTGGTAAGCGGTAGCATGTGCATCCCCTACGATAGCGCATGTGACGGCTGGAGTCACCCCTTCGCGCGCACCTTGCACATAGGCGACCTGATAATCGTCCAAGGAGTTAATCCAACAGACCTCAACACCAACTACCCAGACAGCGACATAATCGTATTCCACCAACCCGACAATCCAAACGAGCTTATCGTACACAGAATAGTTGCCGTAGACGACGTTAACGGCACACTATACTTCCGAACCAAAGGAGACGGAAACAGCCCCGTTAAGTGGCCAAACACCCCTTCACCTTCCGAATACGACCCCTGGGAAACCAACGGCGTTCCCGGCGTACGCCAAGACTTAGTGGTTGGCAAAGTTGTTATGCGCATCCCTTGGATAGGGCACCTTGTGCTGTTCATGCGCAACTCTGTAGGCTTGCCCATAGTCATAGCGCTCATAATAATAATAGTGATTCTGGAGTTTGTATTGCCCCTGCTAAGAGAAAAAAAGCCGTCTGAACAGCAGAAAGAAGCGCAACAGCAACCATAGATGTATTTATAAAGAAACCCCGACTTTATAAGAAAGGGTATTTAATCACAGCTAAAATAAGAAGGGAAAGTAATGCCACAAGTTAAAGCAACAATAAGCATCGAAAACGTCGTCGCCTCCGCAACACTGAACCAGAAAGTTGACTTGAACGCAGTGGTTAAAGGATATCCAGGCGTAGAGTATCGTCCAGAACAGTTTCCTGGACTCGTATTCAGATTAAAAAGACCGAAAACGGCAACTCTAATTTTTAACTCGGGAAAGATGGTGTGCACGGGCGCAAAATCCGAGAAAGAAGCACGCAGAGCCGTTATGAAAGTCGTCAAAGAACTGAAAAAAGGCGGAATAATAATCATCAGCAAACCAGAGCTAAAAATACAGAACATCGTAGCCTCAGCAAGCCTGGGCGGCATGATCGACTTGGAAAAAGCGGCTTATACGCTTGAAAAAACAATGTACGAGCCTGAACAGTTCCCAGGCTTAATCTACAGGATGAGTGAGCCAAAAGTTGTGATTCTGCTGTTTGCAAGCGGAAAACTGGTTTGCACGGGAGCCAAAAAAGAACAGGACGTTTATGACGCCGTGCAAAAACTGCACGCGCTTTTGGAGGAGAAGAAGCTAATCTTCTACGATTAATTACTGCGGTAGACTTTTCTGTCATTTTTTGACTTGCTTCAGAATAGTTTTGAAGCTTTCCGCGTCAATGGCACCTATTTCGTACAGCGTGTTCGCCACTTCGCTGATTCTGAGCAGCGTGTGAACTTTGATTCCGCTTTTTTCGAGTTTTTCTTTTCCGCCTTCCTCTCTGTCCAAGAACGCCACTGCTTCTTTCACCACTCCGCCTTCGGCTCTTATGGCTTCTGCTGCTTTTTTCAAGTTTAAGCCCGTGGTGACCAAATCGTCAACGAGTAAAACGCGGTCTCCAGAGACGAGGATTCCTTCCACTCTTCTCTGTCTTCCGTGATGGCGGATGCTTTTGCGCACGTAAAGAAACGGTTTTTTCAGGTTGTAGGCGATTTGGGATGCGAAGGGTATTCCTGCGAGGGGAACGCCTGCTATTCTGTCGAAGTTTTCTAGGCCTATTTGGCTGGTTATGTATTCTCCGTAGAAGTCGCAGATTTGCCTGAAGGCGTCTGGGAAACTCGGCACCACTCTAAGGTCTATGTAGTAGGGGCTGGGTTTTCCGCTTGTGAGCTTGAAGACGCCGAATTTTAAGGCGTCTATGTTGTGCAGCATCTTAGCTATTTCGATTTTTCTTGTTTGGTTTGTTTTTTTGGTGGTCAAGTTTTCACTTTCTTTTTGAAACTTGGTAGATTTTGTTGAGTTCGGGAATCAAGCATGTGGTTTTCGGCAGTTCTTTTTTGAGGATGTCGGCGAACTGTTGCTGGTAAGCCGCTGAGTTTGTGTGGTATGGCACGGCGACCTGCGGTTTGGTCAGCCTCGCGATTTCGAAGCCTGTTTCCGGCGATGTGCCGGGAGCGATTCCCACGGTGCAAAAGACCACGTCAAATTTTTCTCTTTCACCTATGGCTGCAAGCTCTGGGTAAGGCAAACTGTCGGCGGTGTGAAAGATTTTGACGCCGTCTTCGCTTGTGATTATGTAGGTAACTGGTTCGGTTGCGGGGTGGTTGCATTTTTCTGCTTTTACTGAGACTTCGCCGATTTTGATTTCATCACCAGGGCGAATTTCCTGCAGTTTCTTGGGAGGGATGACGTGTTGGAGGCGTTTCGTGGAGGCTGGGTCTGCTATGATGGTGCAGTTTGTGGCTTTTTGGATTTCCGCTATCAATCGCGGGTCTAAGTGATCGTAATGTTCATGGGTTATTAACACCGCGTCTGCGTCTAGGAAACTGCGTGCTCTTATGTCCACAGGATCTACCACAAGCGTTTTTGAGGGGGTTTTGATGAGTACTCCTGCGTAATGATTAAACCAGACGAACAGGATGGCGTTTTTTTCCGGGGTTTTCTCGATGGGCATAACTTGACTCCTCACATGAGTGTATTATTGTGTGGTTCAGTTTTAAAGAAGTTGCGTTGCTGTGCTGTTGTGTGATTTTTTGTCTATACCCCCTCTATATATAGATTAAACCTCGGCTTGGCTTTTCCTGTGAATTGGGCATAAGTAGAATAGCCCGTGACTCGGTTTAGGCTGGCTCTCTGGCTTTCACCTCCCAACGATTTCACCAAGAAGTGCGGAAAAGGAGCAGCCTATAAAAACCCTAACGAAATTCACCAATAAGGACATTTTAATTAATGATATTTTCCCCATGTATGCTTGTTTTTCTCTTTCATTAATATTCTAATCAAGTGAGAGTCATTAACTAGTGAAAAAATAAGGATTATGGAAAAAGCCCCTTTTTTGAAATAACGTACAATAGCATTGTTTAAGCAATGTGATTTTTAATAAAAATAAAATTGAGATTTAGCTAGGCTGCAGTTGGGGATAAGCATGAGTATTCAGAACGATTTCTCATTTCTGAACCTTGCCACCACAGCCTAACCATGTTAAACAAGAACCAAGCCAAAAATAAAAGAATATTTGCATTGTAAAGCGCAGAATCAGAAAAAATTCATAGCTTTTTGAATGTAAACATTTTCAAAAAAGGGTAGGGGGTTAATTATTGATTTTAGCCTGAGGATCAGATTTTGCCTACTAATTTTGCCAAAGGTGAAGCCTTATTTTTCGAAACGTAGTCTATCAAGCATTCGTAAAATGTATCCATAACTTTCCCTGTAAATCCTAGCAATTCTGTGCCTCTCTGAGTAATATCTATCATCGCACGATCCACCTTAATTCTAGCAAATCTATCTATTGAGAAGTCATAGTGCGCAATTTTATTTCTCAGTTTTCGGTCTTTCTTACGGGTTAGTACGCCCATATTATGCGCCTCTAGGAATTTTAGTTTAGTTGAGACATCAACATTATCTATATCCTTTGAATTAGCAACATACTTTCTCTTAACTAAGTCGAAGAGGTCATGTCCATTGAAAACAAGTACACTACAAAAATAGTCAACACAAAACACATAATAGCTCTCGTAAATCCAAAGAAAAGAAGCCATTAATACAGCATTCTTTTCACCTTTCTTTGTTACATGCTGACCTGCATTAATTAACGACTGAATACAATTTTCATGTTTTTTAAAAACTGAGAACGCTTCATGGGTTTTCTCTACAAAATCCTCACATTTTGGCGATTGAGCAACAGCTAAAATTTGATTTCGAATTTCAGACTTCAATTTTTTCCAATTTTGGTTCTCAATAGCCAATAGGTTCACTATTCTGATTAGTTCTTTCGGTTCAGCTATTATGTTTTTGTATTATGAAAAAGCTAAAGAGTATAACCGCTTAATATAGAAATTCGATTTGAATGAGTACGCAAGACGGCAAGGATAACTTGAAAGACGTAGATATAATGAGTGAAGAAGACGAATACGTTTGGGCATTTTACTATTTAGCATGTGAATTAAGAATTATCAAAAAAACTAATGAACGGTTTCTCAATTTTGTTGACCCTGAGGATAAGCGGATAGATACTGAATTGTGGGCTGAAGAAGGCATAGGATTCAAGTATCTTCTTGCTGATTTCAAAAAAATCAATGCAAAAAGGAGAATGAGTACTCATAAAAACGCAATTCTTCAATTTAATACTAAGAACGAATTTCTTAGAAACATGTGTGAAAGTATTGACCTCATGCAAAGTTCTGATCTTGTTCGGAATATGAGTCTAGTTTATTTGGTTGCAGTTTTCGAGAATTTCATTCAAAGAGTACTTCTGATTTCGTTTAGAAAAAGACCTGAGACCCTAAGAACATGCCAAAAGAACCTCAACTATGAAGAATTATTGAAGTTCAGCAACATAGATGAGGTTAGAGAGGGAATCATTGAAAAAGAAATTATGGTTGTTAATGAGGATATTGAAGACATAAGAAGGTATATCAAAAAGAAATTCGGGATAGAGATTTCTAAATTCGTTGAAGATAGAGAAAAAATACAGCAGTTTGTTAATATGGAATTGGGGATGGAGATTTCGAAGGCTTTTGATTGGAACGACTTTAAGGAGCGTTTCTATAGAAGGAATCTCCTTATTCACAATGCTGGCATGCCAAACAAACTATATAGACAAAAAACAGGATACGAAGGTGGAAATGAACGGTTGAAAGTTTCCATGGAATATTTACTTGAGTCCATAAGTCTCTTTTCTCAGATTTCTATGAATATTGGATTAGCTTTTGAAGAAAAAATGAAAGTTGGGGACTAGAAATACCCTTTTGTTTTCAGTTTCTACGTTTAGGCTATTCTACGCTATACAGATTTAAGACTTATTCTGGTTAGTTCTTTCAGTTACTAATTTTTCTGAATTTTACTTTATTTTCAACCAATCAGGTTTTAGCTTTCCTTCGTCATTAAAGAATGGACATTTCCATATTTCAAAACTGTTATAGAGTTCATGCAGGATTCCAGATGCTATCCATGATGATACAGTTCATGCAGTAAAGTTCGCTTTTTCAATCCTCTTATGATAAAGTACATCTCGTTCTTGAATGCTTTTTTGGCGCCATATAACTCATAAATTAACCTGATATCATCTCTTATTTTTCGAAGTGGCGGAGAAATTTGAGTTTGTTTTGATAAGGCTTAATAGCTGCTTTCTGCCTTCTTTTTCTAATATTAACCGTGTGATACCGCCATGGTAGATGTTTGGCTTCCCTACGGAAAAAGCGATGTCTGCGTCAGGATTCCAGCCCGAAACCTCCTCGGCTCGATAGAACCTAAACAGGTCTCTGGCGCCGCGGACGTGAACGCAGAAGTCGAAAGAGCCCTAAGCGAGCCCATCGGCTCCAAACGGCTAAGCGAAATCGCCCAGCCACCGCACAAAATCGCCATAGTCGTAGACGACTTCACCCGAAGCACACCCAGCCACGCCATGCTCCCACCAGTGCTAGCGGAACTGAACGCCGCAGGCACCAAAGACGAAAACGTCACAGTCATCTTCGGCAGCGGCACCCACAGAGCAGTTAAACCCGAAGAAGCCAGGCGGATTGTCGGCGAGGAAGTTCTTAACCGCGTGAAAACCGTCAGCCACGACTGCAACGCCCAAG
>CAZWPI010000006.1:0-36178 GCA_964636055.1 uncultured Candidatus Bathyarchaeia archaeon | reverse complement strand
TAAACGAATTGAGCGCTTACTAAGGCAAAGGATTGATGTTAAAGCCGCAACTCCGGTAACAGAAGCGATAAAATCGCCAGCCAAGACAAAACTGAAAATAATTTGTATGGTAACTGAAAAACGGGAATCAAAACGGAATATGATTTTGACAGTCGAGGATTTACAAGCAACCGCGACTATACTGGTGACCCATAATGCGCGAGAAGAACTACGCAGAAAAGCCCAGCGGCTTCTTCCTGACCAAGTTGTATGCATTGCCGTGGTAAAAACACGAAGCAACCTTTTCCTAGCTGAGGATATAATTTTTCCAGAAGTGGGTCAGAAACCTCAGCATAGAGCCTCTGACCCCGTTTACGCCGTGCTAACCTCAGATATGCACGTGGGCAGCACAAAATTTCACAGAGAAGCCTTTGACCGGTTCATTTCATGGCTCAACGGCAAGTACGGAAATGATAAAATGAAGGAGATTGCCGGACACGTGAAGTACCTGCTAGTTGCAGGCGACCTTGTTGATGGTGTAGGAGTTTACCCCAATCAAATGAAGGAACTTGTAATAAAAGACGTCCACAAACAGTACAAACTCGTTTCGAAATTATTTGAACAAATACCAGATTATATTGAAATTCTATTTTCGCCTGGAAACCATGACGCGCCAAGAAAGGCATTACCTCAACCAGCGATAGCTGATGATTTTGTGAAAACTCTACGGGAATCGGGCAGAGTACATTCTCTTGGAAACCCTTGTTTGGTTAACCTTCACAACGTAGAAGTTTTGATGTATCATGGTCGCAGTTTGGATGACATAATCGCCACAGTGCCTGGCCTAGACCACGACCACCCCGAAAAAGCAATGAAGTTACTTCTACAAAGTCGCCACTTGGCGCCCTTATACGGCGGCAAAACAATGTTATCGCCGGAAAACCGAGATTTCCTTGTGATCGAACGAATCCCGGACATTTTCCATGCGGGTCACATCCATGTAGTAGGCTGTTGCAATCATCGAGGGGTTTTAATTGTAAATTCTGGTGGCTGGCAAGAGCAAACAGAGTACATGCAGAAGCTGGGGTTGGTTCCAACGCCTGGAAAAGTGCCATTGGTAAACCTGCAAACATTAGAAACCTCTGTCCTCTCATTCATATAGTGGAGGCAACAGTCAAGAAATCCAATCACTCACAGGAGTTCAGGAAACCAATCCATCAGAGCACAAATAAACTGAGACGCCCGTCTGCATTTCATTCAACACTTCTAAGCGCCACAGTTTCCTTCCAAAATGACACAGCCTTTTGTGTGCACAGAACCAATTTTTTAACGCTTGCCCATAGCTTTCCAAGCTTCAAAAATGCGTTCGGCCTCAACGCTTACTATGCGCATTTTTAGAAGGAAACTCCAGTTTATAATCAATTAAGCGCCCTATTCTGTCGTCACTTCCGAAGACATCTTTTATAAGCGTACGAGATATTTCCAATCTAATCTTTTTCGTGCGTCCGTAACGACCCATGCTCACCACCTTCGCGTTTAGAAGACCCATCGCATCAAGCTCATTAACCAGAGTACCCAAACGTCGTTGAGTTAGAAGCCCAGCGCCTAATTCGCCACAGAGATCATTATAGACATCGTATATTTCCCCAGTAGTAGCGCTTGACTTATTCAAATGATATACGCTTAAAAGAACTAACTTGGAATGCAGAGTTAAGTTCTTAAGGGCTTCAACAACTCGATTATGCTCAATGTTTTTTTCAGCCTCTTTAACATGCTCTTCTGTGATTGCTTTCGCCCCTTGCCGCTCTGCGACTTCACCTGCCACACGCAGCAAATCCAGAGCACGACGGGCATCTCCATGCTCCGCAGCGGCCAAAGCAGAGCATACGTTCAGGGCAGCTTCGGAGAGAGAACCCTCGTAGAAGGATAATTTTGAACGCTCAAGAAGAATATTACGCAGTTCGCTCGCATCATAAGGGCTAAAGATTATTTCTTCCTCGCTGAGTGAACTGAAAACCCGAGGATCAAGGAATTCCTTTAATCGAAGATCATTGGATATGCCGATTATTGAAACGCGGCTTTTGTGAAGGGTTTCATTTATTCTTGTTAGTTCATAGAGGAGGCTGTCACCACGGTCTTTAATCAAGGCATCTATCTCGTCTAAAACTACGATGAAAAGTGTTTTTGATGCATCCAAGCCTGTTCGGAATCTATCAAAAACTTCGCCTACGGACAACCCGGTAAAGGGAATTGTCAGCCCTACGCTTTGGCTGAGATTTGCGAAGATGCGATATTCAGTGCCTGTCATCCTGCAATTCACATAACAAAACCTGACCGATGCACCGTATTCCTTTGCTTTGGCCTCCAAGTGACTTAACACATATTTGGTTACGGCAGTCTTTCCAGTTCCGGTTTTGCCATAAATAAAAATATTGGAAGATCTTGCATCCTTCAAAACAGGTGCAACTGTCTCGCCGAGAAGCCGAATTTGATTTTCTCGATGAGGCAGCTTGTCGGGAAGATAGTCGTGCCTTAAAACTTCTCGGTCTTTGAAAAGTTTTACATTATTGAAGAAATTTTCGAATATGTCGTCGAGTATGTTCGAGTTCCCCATTCGCTATCCCGTGCTATTTTCAGAGGCAACACCGATATTTCTTATGGAGCAAATAAAGTGTGTAGTACAAAAAACTAGTTATGACGCACAATAATCCTAAAAACTAATGAAATTCAGCAACAGTAATGAACTAAAAGAAGACAGGCACACACCCCAAGGTTTCTACTGGAAATATATTCTAATTTTTAAGAAAATTTTAATTTTCTTTATTAAGAAATATACTCTGATATGTAAAGGCATTTCAAGCTATATTAATTATTTTTGTTAAAGTTTTTAGATATCTTTTCTGAAAATTTTCTTAGTAACTTTGCACCAACTTTTTTACCTGCTACTTTTCGAGAGGAAATAAAGGGGTGTCTGTGTGCCAGATTTTTTATGTTTAAAATTTAATTGTTGACCCTATTATCTTCTTTTCTTCTTCTGAAACACCCCGTTAAAACATAGTTTCAATTTTTGCCTAATGGTTTTTTCTGCTCTAAGTATTTCTCATTCACACTCTGTGAATACCATGTGAAATTGCATTAAAATTGGTGCTTTAATGTCATTCTTTTCCATAGAATTATTCTTTTCTTGTTCCTTTTCTGTGAATGAGGCACCCCTTTACTTCTACTGGAAATAGGAAACTGGATTGCCACGGCAATTTTTTTACCATTCCGAATTTTTGTGAAGCTTGTAATGATAAACAATTTGCAATTTGCCGTCTATTTCTTATTTCCTAGATTCTAATACCTTTTTAATTTTTTTTCTTTCACCATAACAGCTATAAGTTGTGAAGTGTAAAGCTTGTGAACATCACCTAAGGTGTACACCATAATGCCGGCTCGTAAAATGCGCGTAGAGCTGTTTGATAATGAAGGTAATCGATATACTATAGCCTTCGAGGGTCAAGTTACCCGAGATAAAGCTCTTCGCCTTTTAGATCTCGTAGAATTGTTAGGTGGTATGCCGAGTGAAGGGGCAACTTCTGGTGCTGGTAATGTTTTAACAGGTAATAGTTTGTCACGTTTTGAGAAGGTTCGTTTGGTTGTTCAAAAGAATTTTCCTTTGGTTTGGTTCTCTTCAAAGGATGTTCAGTCCTTTTATGAACAGGAGCTTAAGGAGCCCATCAGTTTGAGTACAGTATCAACTTACCTGTCACGAATGACAAAAAGAGGACTGCTTTTAAGAGCTGGCGAAAGCAACAACTTGAAATATAAAGTAACACCTAACATTCCACATGCAACAGTTAAGCAGCAAATTAAATAAGTTAGTTTCAAAACTCAGTTCTAATTTACTCCATGTTGTAATGGTTAGTGAAAAGATGTTAAAACGCGCAAACTATAAACGCTTTCTATGTAACTTTAAAGTAAAGCCTTTAGAGAACTGCTGAAGGAAGTGAAGTGAATGGCTCAGAGAATCAAAGTTGACTTGTCCGACATGGAAAAGAAGCTCAGATGTTACGTTGTAAAAGGTAGAGTTGCTGGCAGCGCCGAAGTGAGAAAAGAACCAATGATATCCGTTAAACCTGATGGTTCCCTAATGAAACCCTTGAAAAAAATTACTACGTACACTGGTAGCTTTGTTGCTGTAGACTGCTCCACACGTACCCTGAAAAGGGCCAACAACTGGGGCGTGTACCTAATGCGCGCCTCATGCGCTACCGTTAGAAAACGCCAAGTTGATTGGAGTTATTCTGAGAGAGTATGCACTGTTGTTGGAGACTCGCATGTACGTAGGAGTTTCTTACAGGACTTCAGAATTGAATTAGAAAGCCAGGTTGCCTTAAGTGTACTTAACGAGGCGGTTTCTGATTCTTACTACGTACATGGTGATGTACGTAGTATGTACCTCTTTTTAGATGGGGGCGGATATTTTGGAGGGGAAAGAAAATTCCGCGTTTCGCTTTATGATGAATGCGAAAAAAGAGGGATCAACCTTTTGGCAATCAGCAAAAATTCCCCCTCTTTACATGATGAAAAGGGAAGAGATTTAGTGGCTACTACGTACATGATGTCTCCATACGATGTTTGGGTTTATTACCCAGTGCGAAAAGCCGACAAAGACAGAAGTTTATACGGTGATATTGCAATTGTGAAGTTATGCGCTGACAGCGCTCACGTTTTTCGATGTGACATAATGGATTACCTAACCCAGCAGGACATTATTGCTCTTCTTTCGCCGTTAACCGCTGTATCCGAGGATCCACGCTGCCTCGGGTATCCAATAAGCCTTTATTTGGCACATGAATTCTCGGCGCCTTCAGATTCTATGCTGCTTTCTTATCATGATCAAATCGAAGAAAAACTGAATGATGCTGGGCTGCTTGAGACTTTGCGAAGAGAGGAGCTTTCATGCAGTTTTGCTGACGAAATTCATGGTGTAAAACACGCTTTTGAATGGGAGTGGTGGGATGACCAGTTCTGACTCAATAGGGTTCGTGTGTGGAACCAAAGGCGATTCCGTCTCTTTCTTGGTGAATAAAGATGTTAGCTTATCCTTTGGGCAAATAGTGCGTATAGACTCGGTTGAAAGGAGCTTCTACGCGAGAGTTGTTAACTCCGAAAGTAGCTCTACCCTTGAAACCATAGAGCAGCTGCGCGAGGCTGAAGGCAAAGAGGCTTTTGGACCATATTCCGCGTACAGAAGCGTGGCCGCGATTCTGTTTTTAGAAAAAAGAAGTGGCAAATTACGTTCCCCTACCTTTAATCCAAATTACCGCGATAAGGTTTATGCGGCCAGCGAAGAAGACTGTTCCATTCTAAAACTCTCTGGAGAACTTGAAATTGGGCGCTTACGCTCAGAATCCCAGCTTCTCAGTTCCGTAGGCATAAACGTTGAAGCTATACCGCGGATGATGGGCATGTTCGGAATGACTGGTTCAGGAAAAACAAACACGGAGCTTATTTTGAACGCTCAGATAATCGACAACAGCCCTCGAACTGTAGCCCTCATTTATGATTTTGCAGGACAGCTCTTGGAAGGAAAAGAAATCAAATCGCAGCGAGGCTTGAAGGACCACCCATTATTCCATAGCAAAGTCCAATACTACTCGGCGAGAGACGAAAAGATGACTGTTGGCTTACGCACATTAACTCCTGCCAAACTGTATATGCTTTTTCCCGATATCCAGCCACCTCAAAGAAGACTCGCGTGGGCTTTGTACAAACATTTTGGCGCAGATTGGATTGAAAAAGCCAGAGAAACTTACAAGGCTGAAGGCAGCACTGGCGTACGGGCACAGAAGGTCGTTGTTGGAGCTCTTATGCAGAAGCTTTCCTCTTTGCCGCCTGAGCTTTTTCCTGCCTCCGATTACACTTTTGTTGAAAGTGCCTTGCAAAACATATGTAAAGGCGTAAGTTGCCTGATTGACATTTCTGGTCTCCGCTCTGAAGACCAAAACCGCGTTGTTTGCCTATCTGCCTCGACAATTGCAGAACATTACAAGCGCATATGGGAAGAAAACTACGAGGAATGGCGGAAAATTCCTACGCTGCTCATAACCCTTGAGGAAGCACACGAGTTTCTAGACCCGAACAAACAGAGGACAATTTTTTCCGACATCGCCCTTACGTACCGCAAATACCGCGTAGGTCTTAACGCCGTGACTCCTAGGCCCTCGAGGATTAATTTTGACGTTTTTGCCGAGTTATGGACTAAAGTTATCATGAAAACGGAACTGAAGAAAGACAGGACATACTTAACCGAAAACACACCCTACATGGAATACAGCGAGACCGAGATTAAAATGCTTGACGTAGGCGAAGCTCTGCTTATTTCTGAACCAAAAATCAAATTTGCGGTACCAATAAAGGTTACCCATTACCCAGACTATCTGGAGAAACGAGGCAAAGCGGACTATGAGCTTCCCGCTTCTCCAACGCTCTCGGACATGGATACGCGCCTCAAACAATTGAGCGGGCAAGAAAAGCCTTCCCTGGAATAATAATTACACCTGCTCGCTTTCCGCTTTTTTTAAGAATTTTTTCATTTCCTTTTTGACACTGTACCTGAACGGGATTTTGCCCGTTTCTCTTTCAAGATAGCCTTTTTCGTAGAGTTTCTTCATGAGCCTTGCTGTGTGTTCTCTGCTAAGCCGAATTCTGTCCTTTATCTCAGGCGCTGTCTTTGATCCTTCCGCTGAGAGCATTTCTAAAACTGTCACTTCTGTGTCCGTTAATGCAGCCATTGCTTTGTCCCTTCTTATTGGTATAACTGGCTCACTCTTTATTTCCGGCACTGCGGATAATTTCTGCAGTTGCTCCTCCAATTCTGTGATTTTCGTTTTCAGCGTTTGGTGTGCTGCTTCAATGTTATGAGTTTTTGTGTCAACCTCTGCTATCTGTGATAGAACGCGTGCATCATTTTCAGAGATTGCACTCAGTTTACTCTCAATAGGCGCGATCTTCTTTTCGATGCTGTCTACCGCCTTAAGGCTTGTATCCGCCTTAGCTGAGTTTCCCTCCACCTTATATGCAATCAACTCCATTCTGTCTGCTTCCCGTTTTAATTCACGATTAAAACTCAGTATAATGTCTTCCACGGCTTCTCTAGCTTTCTCGTACTCCTTTTGAGCCTTACGAATCTGCCTGTAATACTCAACTGACGCCCCTATAGTTGCGGCAAGCAGCACGCCTATGAGCGTTAGCAGAACCTCAATCACATCCTTCCCTCCTGTGATTTACACGTGATTTGAACTGTTGCATCACATATCACAGTTTTCCATGGAAAATTTAAGTTTTGCGGTTATTTCCATCGGTCATCCCTTATGACGTCACAGATCACAGTTAGTATTGTGTTTTGCTTACTGCGTACATGTTGCAAAAATCTCACTTTTTATGGCTTGTTTTTCAATTTAACCCTCTTAATGCACGTTGTCCACAGCTGTGTTTTCAGGAAAAATTGTTGTGTTTGGCTAATGTGATTTGTGACGTCACACTGCATCTCCTGATGGTGTAGAAAGCCGTTTTAGGCTTGTTTCAAGCTCTTCTCGTATGATTTCTATGACTTTTAGATGGTCTTTTAGTTCTTTGCCCTTGTCTGGTATGTCTTGATGTGCTTCAACATACTCCTTTAGTTTGTTGGCGATTTCAAGGTAGGGGTCAAGAGTTGTGCTTTCGAAGACGCCTAAATACCCTAAAAGCAATACCGTGTATATCGATTTTATAACGTTTTCTTTGGACTGTTTTAAAGTTCTGTTAAAGGATCCGCGGCTTATTTTTGCCTTTGTTAGCCTTAATCTGGCTTTTTCATCGTATTTTAACTGTTTACCTGATATATTTTCGGCTAAAATGTCTATAAGCAGCGTTTCAAGCTGTGTTTTTGTTAATTGACTGTTTTTAGAGAGGATTCTTACAATGGGGTCGTTTAAAGCCCCGTTTAGCCACGCTTGAACACTTTCTTTTAACTTCAAACCAACTTCTCCTGCAATGTCTTAAATGGATACATTTTTGTATACTGGCTCCACTTTTAAGTTTATTGACTGCAGTTTTAACTCACGTATTTCGGTCGTCAGGTAAAAACGGGCTCAAAATAAACAGTTCTTGGACATCTAAAGTGAATTACAGCCTCATAAGTGCCCTAATATTGTTTTTAAACTATAATTAAGCTATAAACCCCTAAAAACCCCTGCAAAAGCATTTTCTACAATTCGTTATTTTTTGTGAAACATATTTGTAACTCCTTAATCTTACTGCTTAGTAAAGGGTTCCACACCTTAACTTTACGTATAATGTCAAACTAATCCACATTAACATCTTGGGCGAAATACTCTGGCTCTTTGCTCTTTTTAGCCGTTGCATTGGATCTCTGTGGGTCTTCTAATGTCGCCTGAAACGGAATCCATCCACTTGTGCATTTCTGTGGTGTGACGTCACCTATCACAGATAAATCACACGTGATTGCTCTTTGACGCTTTGATATCACACAGAACGTGATGTACCTGTGATTTGCGATTTTGATGCTTCAGAGTCGTGGTAAAGGTTTGCAGTGCGCGTTACGCTATAGAGTTTCTGAATGTTTTTTTAGTTCATCAAAGAGTTCTGGGCGCAGGTCCCTAAGAGTAGGAATAAACGTTTCCGCGGATCTTATATCGCTGTAATCAACTTCGCAGATGACGAGGTCCTCCTCATCATACTTTGCCTTCGCCAGCAGGTCTCCTGTCGGGCTTACCAGTCTGCTTCCGCCCCAGAACTGCAGTCCATCCTCCACGCCTGCGAGGTTAACGTAAGCGAGGAAGGCTGTGTTTTCCAAAGCCCTTGCCGCCGTCAGAATTTCGAAGTAACTTCTGCGGACGGCTGGCGAAGCCGATATGCATACCATCAATTCTGCTCCTTCCAATCGCATAAGGCGACATACTTCCGGAAAGAAAATGTCGTAGCATATGAATAACCCTATATTTCCTATAGGCGTGTTAAATGCGGCTGGTTTATAGCCAGGACGGAAGTATCTTTTTTCTTCAAAGACACTGTGAGTGGGCAGGTACATTTTACGGAATTTTCCGATAAATCCCGTTGGTCCTACAAAAACAGCGGTGTTGAATATTGTGGCTTCTGTTTTTTCGCTTAACTCGGGCATGCCGAATATGATGTGCATCCCTGTTTTCTTTGCCAATTCCTCGATTTTTTTGGTTGTTGGTCCGGGTATTGTTTCAGCTAGTTCATAAATTTGATCATGTAAAACGTAACCGGTCAATGACAGTTCTGGAAAAATCACGAGGTCAGCCGCTTGTTCTTTTGCTTTTATGGTGAATTCCTCGATTTTCTGCAAGTTTCCCTTTTTGTCTTCACGTCTGCTGCTTATTTGCGCGAGAGCTAACCTGATTTTTTCTTTCATTTCTTATTCCCTTCTTGATTTCAATATATGTGCCGCGGAAGCCTAAAATCAGTTCCCACAGTTCTGTATTCGAGTTTTGGCGTTAGCGGCAATCGCCTTTTGTGTTCTACTGAGAGCCATCTACTTTTAACTTTTTCAACAAGAGTCTTCTGGACACTTAGCTGTTGTGCTATTTCTTCTGTGGTCATGAATCGTTCAAGCCCGTAAAGGACGAGGTCAAGGGTTTCGTATTTGATGCCGAGCTCTGTTTCCGCAAGCTGATCAGGCCACAGGGCAGGTGTGGATGGTTTTGCTGCAAGTTCAGCTGGAAAACCTAAGTGGGCAGCGAGTTTGCGAACTTGGGTTTTATACAGGTCCATTAACGGCGATATATCTGCGGCTACGTCTCCCCACTTAGTGAAGTATCCCATCATGGTCTCTGACTTGTCCGAGCTTCCACAGACTATCTTGTTAAGCTTGTTCGCGTAGTAGTATAGGTAAATCATTCTGGTTCTTGCCTTTATGTTGCCTTTGCAAAGCTTGTTTGCTGGGTCAAATATGGGTATTGTCTTGTAAAAACTTTCTAAAACAGGTGTGATGTCACATATCTGCGTTTTTAAACCAAATTTTTCTGCCACAAACTTTGCGTCATCAATGTCTTTTGAGTTGTATGTTTCTTTTTCTGGGAGCAGAAGCCCTATTACGTGGTCTCCTCCAATTGAGATGCTGGAAAGCGCGGCTACTGTGCCACTGTCGATTCCGCCGGATAGACCGAGAACTATGCCCTGTGCTCCTGCGTTCTCGACGTATTCTTTGATGAAACGCCTGATTCTCTGCTCAACCTCAGCCAAGTTTAGTTCTAATACAGAAGCGGTCAATTTCACTTGCGCGCACATCCCTGCTGTCTATGGTTGTAGGCAACTATTTAAGGACAAGCATAAATATTAAAGGAGCATAACCTAAAATGCGGAAGAGATGTTGCGATGGGGCGAAGAAGGAAAAAAGTTGTTCGCATCCCCAAGAAACGTTTGCCAAAATTTTTCTCTTGCCCTAAATGTGGAAAAGAAACGGTTCGAGTTCAAATTTTTAGAGAGGGGGGTCGTGCTGTGGCAGGTTGCAGTAGTTGTGGGTTTCAGGAAGAATTTCAAGTGAAGCCTGCTCAAGGCGAAGTTGACGTTTACTGTATGCTCACGGACAGAGTTTATGGTTCTTCAAGAAGGGCATCTGTAACAAACGCGAAAAATGCCTAGTTAGAAGGTTTAAGCATGCTTGGGCGTGTTGAGAAGTATTTGCTCGAAAAGATTAAGGCGGAGAGCGCGATTCACATAACCCTTGTAGATCCCGAAAAGATGACTCCCCCGCAAGCGTCACGAGTTGCTGAAAGCTCTAAAACAAGCGGAACTTCCGCTATTATGATTGGCGGCTCAACTTTTGTTTCGCAGGCTCACCTTGATGATGTGATCAAAGCCATTAGGCGTATCGTCAAGATTCCAATAATTCTTTTCCCGAACAATATAACGGGGATAAGCCGTTACGCAGACGCCATATGGTTCATGTCTCTTCTTAACTCTGTAGATCCTTACTTCCTTATAGGCGCCCAAATTTTGGGGGCTCCTTTGGTGAAAAAGTATGTTTTAGAACCGATTTCTATGGGTTACATAATAGTGGGCGAAGGCGGCACAGCTGGTGTTGTTGGCAAAGCCATCCCCGTACCGTACCATAAACCAGAGCTCGCAGCTGCCCACGCTCTTGCTGGGCAGTACCTTGGCATGCACTTCATTTATCTTGAAGGTGGCTCTGGGGCGAAGAACCCTGTGCCTCCGGAAATGATCCGAATGGTAAAGCAATTCATCGACGTCCCACTCATAGTGGGTGGAGGAATAAGAACTAAGAAGCAAGCGTTAGCCGCAGCCTCGGCGGGCGCAGATATCATAGTCACTGGTAACGTCATTGAAAGCACTGGTGGCAAACAAAAAGTGTCTGAAATAATCGACGGCGTTAAAGGAACTAGGCCTTGACTACCTTGCCATTTTTGAGTTGAATCCGCTGAAGGGGCCTTTTTTGTCGTGGGTTTTTTCGATTTTTGTGTTAGAAAGCCAAAATAAACGCTTTGTTAACACTGTTTGGAGGGAATCGCTATTTGAATAGCAAAATGAGCGAGGGCTATCAAAATTACATCGAAACCATTGAGAACCAGCTCCAGCAATTGTATGTCATAAGTGAGAGCGCCAGGTCAAGCGGGCTTGATCCGTCATTGAAGACCGAATGTGTTATTGCAAAAGATATAGCTGATCTGGTGGAGGGGCTCGTGGGACCAAAAGATGTCGCAAGCAGCATTCGCGAATTAAGCGCGAAACTCCAACGGGAGGAAATAGCGTTTAAGGTTGCTGAAGAGATCGTTTACGGAAAATTCGGGACCATGGAACCCGAAGCCGCGGCGGAACAAGCTATTCGCACTGCTCTTGCAATTTTCACTGAAGGTCTAACTGCAGCTCCAATACAAGGAGTTGCTCAAGTGAAAATAAAGACTAACTCTGATCGGACCAGCTACCTTGCCATATATTTTGCAGGGCCAATAAGGTCGGCTGGAGGAACAGACCAAGCGTTAACTCTGGTTGTTGGAGATTTTGTGCGGCGCTTGCTCGGGCTTGACCGTTATAAGCCCACTGAGGAAGAAGTTTCTCGTTTTCTCGAGGAACTAAGATTATATGAACGTTCGGTGGGGCGGTTCCAATATCATGTTTCAGATGAAGAATTAAAAAAAGCGCTTGACTGGCTTCCCGTCGAGGTTACTGGTACAGAATCTGATCCTATAGAAGTTTCTTCCTTCAGAAATCTTCAAAGAGTAGAGACCAATCGTGTAAGAGGTGGAGCCTTAAGGGTCGTCAACGATGGCATTGTAGGGCGTGCTCCCAAAGTTCTAACAATAATAGAAAAGCTTGGCTTTCAAGGTTGGGATTGGCTTAGGGAATTCCGCAAAAAATCAGAAAAGAAATCTTCTGGATTCATGGACGACGTAATCGCTGGGCGCCCAATTTTTTCCTTTCCTTCCAGATGTGGAGGCTTCAGGCTGAGGTATGGCAGGGCACGAAACACTGGGCTTGCAGCTGTAGGAATTCATCCAGCAACCATGCTAGTGGTGGAACGTTTTCTTGCTGCGGGCACGCAAATGCGCCTAGAGCTTCCTGGAAAAGGCGGCGTCACAGTGCCTGTGGATACTCTTGAACCTCCCATTGTCTTGTTGAAGGACGGCTCAGTAGTTCGTGTTTCTCTTGAAAACTTTAACCGTATAAAGGATACGGTCGCAAAAATTCTGTTTTTGGGCGATATCTTGATCAGTTTCGGTGATTTCCTTTACACCAGTAAAACGCTTTCTCCTTCGGGATATGTTGAGGAGTGGTGGGTTAAAGATTTAAAGGCGGCTCTCACGGAAAGGTTTGATGGCGACATAGCGAAGGCCACTGAAACCGCTGGGATTTCGGGGGAAAAGCTGAGAGCTTTTATGGAAGAACCCTTTGGCAAGAAGCCTACTGCTGAAGAGGCAATAATGTTATCTCTGCACCTTAATGTGCCTCTGCATCCAAATTTCACGTTTTTCTGGTCAAACCTGTCGTCAATTCAAGAAGTTGAGATGCTGCGAAAATGGCTGTCAGACTCTGAAGTAGCGCTTGAAGCTGGCACTGTTCACAAGATTGTTGGAGCCATGGAGCCGAACGTGGCTCAGGCTTTGAGAAAAATCTTTGCGCCGCACAGGGTTATAGACGGCAAGATCGTCCTTGAAGGAGAAGACGCTTGCGCCTTTGCTTTTTGTCTTGGCTATGGAACTTCTCGAATAGTGGAGAGCAGCCAAGCGGAATCCGTGCTAACGGCGGTTAGTTCGCTTTCTGGCGTCGAAGTCAAGGCAAAGGCACCTACGTTTGTGGGTGCACGTATGGGGCGGCCTGAAAAAGCGAAGAGACGAGAGATGAAGCCTCTGGTTCACGTTCTTTTCCCAGTGAGCTTAGCTGGAGGTTCGCACAGAGACCTTATGGAAGCGGCAAAAAAAGGACCTGTGTTCGTTGAGGTTTCTAGACGCAAGTGTCCCAACTGCAAGACTTTTACTTTCAAGGTGAAGTGTGCTGATTGTGGATGCGAAACAGTCGCTGAAAAGAGCTGTCCCCGTTGTGGTAGGGCTTTGAAAGATAACACCTGCCCAACCTGTAAAGCTCATGCCGTGCAGTATCAGAGGCAAGCGTTTAACTTTAGGGAACTGCTTGAAGGCGCTTGCAGCTCGCTCGGCGTTTCTCTTCCAAAAATCTTGAAGGGAGTTAAAGGGCTAACGAATGAGGATAAGACTCCTGAAATTATTGAGAAGGGTGTTTTGCGGGCAAAACATGATTTATCGGTTTACAAGGATGGCACGATTCGCTTCGACGCCACTAATGCACCCTTGACACATTTTAAGCCCGCTGAAGTCGGGGTGACTGTTGAAAAGCTTAGGCAGCTCGGTTACTCTCATGACATGCGTGGCGAATTCTTGACTGATCCTGACCAGGTGTGTGAACTTAAAATTCAAGATGTTGTCATCCCGCGGAAGGCAGCAGAGTACTTTGTGCAGGTCGCAAACTTCATAGACGAACTCCTAGTACGAGTTTACAAGCTTCCAAGTTACTACAACATTAAAAGCTCTGACGGTCTTGTTGGGCATCTGATTATGGGTTTGGCTCCCCACACATGCGTCAGCATCCTAGGACGCATCGTTGGGTTCACCGAACTTAACGTCTGCTATGCTCATCCAGTTTGGCACTCCGCCAAGCGGCGAGACTGCGACGGTGATGAAGATGCTGTTATGCTGGCGTTGGATATTCTTCTGAACTTTTCCCGCAGGTACTTGCCCGCGCAGATCGGTGGAATTATGGATGCTCCTCTGTTGCTGATTCCTTTTGTGAACACGCAAGAAGTTCAGCGGCAAGCGCACGATTTTGACGTTGATGGTGCTTATTCTCTTGAATTTTACGAGAAGACTTTGGAAAGGGTCGAGGCTAAACAAGTCAGTTCTATGATTGATATTGTCAGCCATAGACTTGGAACTGAGGCGCAGTTTGAAGGGTTCAAATTTACCACACCTGTTTCAAACATAAACCTTGGCAATTCAACCAGCGCGTACAAGCAGTTTAAATCGATGATTGAGAAATTAAACATGCAGCTAGAGTTAGGCGAAAAAATTGACGCTGTAGATGTGAGGTATGTCGCCTTAAAGGTGTTGACAACTCATTTCATTAGAGACATTGCTGGTAACTTGCGTGCTTTTTCAACTCAAGCTTTTAGGTGTAAGTCATGTAACAAGCGTTTTCGCCGTTTGCCTCTTCGCGGCAAGTGTCCCTGTGGCGGAAACTTAACTCTGACGGTTTATCGTGGCGGAATAGAAAAGTATCTGGACGCAGCTCAACGGTTAATTGATAAATACGATTTACCTCAGTATTACGCTCAGCGGATCGCCTTGATAAAAGACGAAATCGAATCAATGTTCGATAATAAAAAACCAAAACAAGTTAGCCTTATAGACTTCGCTTAAGACCTTTTGCTAACTTGTTGCGTGTGGGAGACTATAGCCCCCTTATATAAAGGGCCAAGCATAGAAATCATATCAAGTTCAGTTTGAGCTACGCATCACTCGCAGAGTTACGGAGCTTCGAAGACTAAAGCTTTTCAACACAAACCACAATCTATTCTCGGTGAAGCAATATCAAAAAAACATTTCACCCCAACGCTTACCTGCAGCGCGTGAAAAACGTGAAAAGTGGACTTAAAGCCAGAACCAGAATACTGGAGGCTCTGGAAAAGCGTTCCTCTGACGCAGCATCCATAGCAAGGGAAGAGTCGTTGTCATACGGCGTTGTGATGCATCATTTGCGGCTCCTCGAAAATGAAGGAACAGTTAACCGCAAAGGAAAGCGACCGTATTTTTGGTTGCTGACGGGTTTAGGGCAGAAACGCCTAATCCGCTAGAACGTGCATTGGCATGGCGACTGTTGGCATTTTGGGCATTTGCTGCTGTACTTTTTAATGGCTGCTCTTTCAAGATCAATTCCTGTTATGTTGGCAAGTGACGCAAGCCATGCAATGACATCTGCAAACTCCTTTTCAGTCGCTTCTTTGTCATTTCCTTTAAGGGCTTCACCTAATTCTCCAAGTTCGTCCGCAAGCCAATTATATGTTCCTTTTACTCCGCGTTCAGAATCCCTGTGAAAGTATAAGCGCCTCATCATTTCTTGGAACTCGCGTATGTGCATGCTGCTCACCAGTTTTAGCTAAATTGTTTATGTTCTCCCAGAGTTTAAAGCTTGGCAACACCACTTCATGACTGGCGATTTCTCAAATGTCGCTGTTGTTGTGTGATTAATCAAAGAATGCGCAACATTAATAATGCAGAAAAATTATACGATGTATTGCACGATTAACAAAAAAGGTAAAGTGCCATGAGTAGGAAAAAGAAAGAAACAGGTCCAATGCCGGCGGCGAGCGCAGGATTGCTGAGGTTCTTCGAGGAAGAAACCGAAGGCATTAAGATCAGGCCAGAGCTTCTTGTGGTGTTTGCAGTAGCTCTTATGGTGATCTCGGTTCTAGCCAAAGCGTTTTTCCCCGTTTAAGGCGGTTTTAGGTGCCTTTAGCGCCGCGGAGAATGCAAGACTTCTATTCTTTGAACTGAATTGAGATGGAGGAATAACTCGCTTCTTTCCTCTCGGCTTGCTACCTGAGGTATAGGCTGAGCAATTGTTGATCTTAAAACCACTGCTTCAGCTTCTGAAAGCCAGATGCCGGAAGGTTCATGAGTCACAGCTGTTAAAGTGCCTTCAAAACCGTAGGCGGGGTCCAGAATGACGCGGATTTTCTTGCCTATGTTTCTTTCGAGCATGTGGAATATGGAGGGGGGTAATTCTTGCTCTGGCATATACTTGACTTCGCAGGGTCAGTATAGTTGGTGCTTTAAAGATAAAACAATTGCTCCTTTAAACTTTTGTTAATTTCATGGCATACATGTTAACACAGAATTATGTCCTGCTTTGGTTTTCATTGTTTTATGTTAAAACGTTTGCGCGCTTTTAATCAGATTATAGAAAAACGTGTTTTAATGGGAGTGCAGAATGTCTCCTTAACTTCGGTAGATTTTAATAGGCATAGTTATTCCATTAGGAAACCAATTTGAGATGGTAGGCATGGCGACTGAGGATTCCCTTAATCACTCAATGAATAGTGCGCTAAAGCATTATTCTTCCATGTTTTTTCTTCCATCATTTCAAAAGGCAATCGCCGTGATAATTTTAATCTGTATAGGTGGCGTAGGGTTTTCTACTTTTGCCCTTACGTTGCGTCTTCCAAGTTTATCTTTGTTTGACGGGTTGACCAGAAGCCTCTTTCTTGGAGTTTCCATCTTCGCCGCGGTCATCTTTGCTGACTACGTAATAAACAAAACAGCTCTTAGAAACGATCCGATTTATGTTTTGAGAAGAGCGGTGGCGCTTTCTCTTTTCGGTTGGGTTCTCTGGCTGTTTTTCGTCATTCTGGGGGTTATATTCGGAACTGTGTTCGGTTTGCGGTTGTGGGTTGACCTTTGTCTTTTGGGCTTTGCCGCCGTGCTTACCTTTCGCGCTGTTGTGTTTCTATCAACTTCATCGGTAGGATTCCTGCGACGTCTAATATCGTCTTTGTTTTCTCCTTTCCTTTGTATAGCGGCGTTTATGGTTTTTTGGGAGTCATTGGCTGTTGTCCATCCTCTTCAGATTCTGCCTTTTTTGGTTATTTCACCCATAGTCGGTTGCGCTTCCGCTTTCTTGTTTGTTTTCCTTTTGGATCGTTTGGGACGACGCGCGTATGGGGTGCCTTCTATGCCCCTTTTCAGGGCGTTCATGCTCAACTGGGTCGCGGGTCTAAACGCGCCGTTTGAAGAGTTTCTAGAAAAACTAGGTGAAGATGAGGATGTTGAAGTTACCCTTCTGAAATTTGATTCTTATAAACCTAAGGCCGCGATTATCGTTCCTCTTGTTCATCCAGGTCCCTTCAAGAATATTGGAAGCAGTCTCCTCCCATCTATGCTCAAACGTGATTTCGAAAAAGAGTTTGGCTGTGACACCTGTGTTCCTCTGGGAATACTTGGTCATGAGCTTGACTTAGCTTCGCACGCTCAAAATCAAAAGATAATAACTCAGGTGATAAACTCGGCGAAATTTCCGGCTTCTGCCGAGAAGGCTACGCCCTTCGTTAAAGTCACTGATGGGTTTGTTACTGCTTCATGCCAAGTTTTTGGAAAGACTGCTTTTCTTTCGTTTACCCTTGCTCCAAAAACCACCGAGGACCTGCCGCAGCAGTTGGGTTGTATCGTTCGTGAGGAAGCAGAAAAGCTCGGACTTGAGTGTAGCGTAGTGGTCAACGCCCATAACAGCATCGATGACACGGTTGATGTAGAAGCGTCTTTGGACACGTTGCGTGAAGTGGCTTCCAACTGCCTCAAAAAGGCTGTTTCTCTGCCTTCTTACGCGTTCGAGGTTGGCGCTTCTACTGTTTTCCCTGAGGAATTCGGCCTGAAAGATGGTATGGGCCCAGGCGGCATCACTGCGGTCGTGGTTAAGGTGGCTGAACAGAAAACCGCTTATGTAGTCATTGACGGAAATAACATGGTTTCTGGGTTACGCGAAGAAATTCTTTCAGCTCTTAAGGCTATAGGCTTCCACGAGTGTGAAGTTTTCACAACCGACACGCACGCGGTAAGTGCTGTAGTTCTGGGACGCCGTGGCTACCATCCTGTCGGCGAAGCCATGAACCATGAGACGTTGATCGGTTATATTCAGAAAGCCGCAAAGGCGACTGTTGCAAACTTGGAAACCTGTAACGCTGGATGCCTGCGCTTGGTGGTGCCTAAGGTTAGAGTCATTGGAAAAGCGCGGATAGAATCCCTGTCACTGCTTGTTGATAAGGCGCTTAAAAGGGCGAAGCAGTTGGTTGCCCCTGTTTTTGTGTCTGAAGGGCTGATTTTGATGTTGCTTCTGGCGCTTTTGTAGGCTAAACCAAAACCTGCAGCTTTTTAGTAAAAGGTGAATATTGCATCTTTACCTAATAGCTGTTCTGAGGAACGCATGCCAAAAGGGCACTAAAAAAATTGTTTCTCCGCTGGGTAGCACCATGCTTCTCTAGAAGTCACTCGGTTTCGCTATCACTTCTCTAATTCTTAAATCAAAGAGCCTCGCGGCATTAGCAGGCTTAATTCGTAACGCCGTATCCACGCCTCCTCCAGTGCCCGCCACAGCAACAACGTCTTCATTAGCAGGAATCAAGCCCGCGTCTGCAGCCATCAGCGTTATTTCCACGCATACTTTTGTTCCTTGACCCATGAGTCTAAGCGTGTTAGCGATTAGCTCCAGAGGCTCCACCGTGCCAAATTTTTTGCGGATTGCTCTCTCCGCGCTGCTCAAGGCATGGGTTGCAGTGAGTATTTTAGCTCCATTTGCCAGTATTTCTTTCTTGAGTTCCTCTTTTAACTCGAATTTTCCTGGTTGTTGAAATCCATAGCAGTGCGTTACTACTACGGTGTTTTTGCCTTTGAAGGCTTTAGCGGCTTCCGCTCCTGCTTCACCCGTGGTTGTGGCGATAATGATGTTTTCGATCTTTTCTTTAGTGACGTATTCTTTAACGATTCTTAGAAGTGCCTCTGTGTTTTGCGCGCCCGCAGCTTTGAAATAGGTTACCTTTTTGTCACATGGCTCCATTTTGTCTCTATCCTCTTTCTATTTTTCTTAACTTGTATCTTTTAGGTTTTTACCTGTTCTTCGAGGCTTCCTTTTAAGCGCTGTCCCACAGACGGAGCATGTCGTGGAATTGTAGTCCGCGGGGTATTCTCTGTGGCAAGCAGGGCAGTATCTGACCCACTCAAGAAGACGGCGAATGCCAAAGGTAGCCAGAGACACAAAACCTATCCCTATCTGTGTGGCAACGTTTTGTATTGAATAGTCATCTGTGACAATTTGAGGAGTGCAGCCTTCTGCCTTAAGTTCTAAAGCTAAAGCCAAGATCTGCAAGTCAGTTTCTGACAGGAAAAACGAGTCGCCAACCCTGTTCGCGGACACTTTCACTTTGTTCCAGTATTCTTCGGAAGGCGCCTTGACTTTCAGTTTTCCATTTTCCACCGCGGTTTTAAACCGCACCCATGACATTGAGTTAGTTCTTATCTCCTCTTTGACCTTGGGAACCGTAGCTTGGTTTTCACTTACCGAAAAAGGGTCGAATCCCGCTAAAAAGGCAGAAGTATCGAGTACCATGACTCGGTCGCACGGGTGGTTTCTCTGGATTTTTCATCCCATTCCCTTAAACAGCAACCTACTTCGTAACCGCTGGTAGAAATCATCTTTAAACCTGATGAAAGAAGTTACGTTTTTAGAACGCGTAATAGTCACCCTATGGTTTTTCGATTTTACATGTTGGCGATAGTTTCCGTCTATTAGAACAAGCATTTCCTTTGGTCTAATAGCCTCGATCGTAACCTTGGAATCTGCTGAAAAAATAAGTGAACGGAACACTGTTAAAGAGCAGATAGGGGTCAAGACGAACGCGTCTACTTCTGAGTCCAAGACTGGACCTCCTGCCGAGAGCGAATAGCCTGTAGAGCCTGTTTGCGTGGACGCTATCAGCCCGTCTGCTTGGCATTTCAGAATTGGCTCGTCATCCTTGTATATTTGAGTGTAGAGTATTTTTGAGGGTTCTCCCGCAGAAATAACAACATCATTTAAAGCGTCGGGCACTGTTTGCCCGTTCGTGGATACTGCAAGCTTGGCACATCTTTCAATCTTGAAATCACCCTTAAGGATTTTTTCCACGGCACCGCAAGCTCCTTTTGGTTCAACCTCCGTTAGGAAACCTCGAACACCCATGTTGACGGCTAATATTGGCGGTTCAGGCTCGGGTAATGCGAGGGAGGCCCTCAAAATGGTGCCGTCTCCACCGATTGTTATTATGAAATCCGTCTTCATACTCCCAAGTGGAACCGTTTTAGCTGGAAAGTCCACTTTTCCCGCGAGAGTATCTTCAATGTAAACCTCCACTCCTTTGTTTCTAAGATACTCTGCTAATTCCTTGGCGAGATTAAGTGCTTGTTTCTTGTCGTAACGGGCGACTAATCCGACACTTTTGAACACCTTATTCACCGTTCAGGTAAATAGCGCTACCTTAAGCTATATATGGGTGTTGTTTAAAATTGCTTTGAGTAGATTAGACCTTTGGTGAGGGTATGAGCAAGCCAGTTGATGTTGGAAGTTTACGCGTTGGAGGCTACATGATCGTAGACGACCAACCGTGCCGCATAGTGGACATAACAAAATCGAAACCTGGAAAACACGGTGCCGCAAAAGCAAGAATAGTGGCTATAGGCGTCTTCGATGGCGTCAAACGAAGCTTAGTCAAACCCGTTGACGCCAATGCAGAAATTCCCATGATTGACAAGAGACCCGGACAAGTGTTCTCTCTTAATCCAAACAGCGTCCAAATAATGGACTTAGAAACCTACGAGTACGTTGATGCTCCTTTCCCTGAGGAAGAAGATCTGAAAGCCAAACTTACTGTAGGCGCCGAGATCGAATACTGGAAGATACTGGGTAGAATCAAGATAGTCAGAGCGAAATAATCCCAAACTTTTCCCCTTTTCGTCAAAGTTTATTTTCCAGTTTTGGCACAGTTGATTATGAAGCCAATGATGCATGAAGAGCCGTCTGAATCGTGACGATAGCTAATGGGGCTGAGGCTTCACCTTTCAGCTGCAATATATATTTAAATGCGCTTAAGCTGTTCTAAGGCAGGAGACGCAAAATGGCACTAGATCGCTTGGGGTCCTCTCTTTACGGCGCCTTACGGAAGGTTTTCAGAGCTTCTGTTGTGGATGAGGCTATGGTTAAGGAGCTTGTTAGGGACATCCAGAGAGCCTTGCTCCAAGCAGACGTTAACGTTAAACTCGTTCTTGATATATCTAAGCAAATAGAAGAAAGAGCCCTAAAAGAAAAGTTTCCCCCAGGCATCTCAAGACGCGAGCACGTGATAAAGGTTGTCTACGAAGAACTAACGCGCTTCGTGGGCGACAAACCTGTTCCAATCAAAATGGAACCTGGAAAAAAGAAAATAATAATGCTGGTTGGAATTCAAGGCTCTGGAAAAACCACTCAGGCAGCCAAGCTTGCTCGGTACTTTCTGAAAAAGGGCTTGAAACCTGCCTTGATCTGCGCTGACACTTACCGCCCTGGCGCTTACGCGCAGCTTCAGCAGTTGGCGAACCGCATAAACGTTCCAGTTTATGGAGACGTGAAGGCTAAGGATCCTGTTAAAGTGGTTAACGAGGGCTTGAAGCAGTTCAGCGACAAGGAGCTAATAATCGTTGACACCGCTGGACGGCACAAAGAGGAGAAAGAGTTAATTAAAGAAATGAAAACTCTTGAGAAAAAAATCCGCCCTGACGAGGTCATGATGATTATTGATGGCACAATCGGACAGCAAGCGCTGATTCAAGCGCAAGCCTTCCATGAAGCAACACCGATAGGCTCGATTCTTGTTACAAAATTAGATGGGTCTGCCAGAGGCGGAGGAGCGCTTTCCGCGGTTGCAGCCACCGGCGCGCCCATAAAATTTATCGGCACAGGTGAGAAAATCGAAGACATAGAGCCTTTCATACCCTCTCGCTTTGTTGGCCGCCTCTTAGGTATGGGTGACTTGGAAACTCTTCTTGAGAAAGTTCGTGAAGCCGAGATTAAGGTGCCTGAGAAGAAGGCAAAGGCGATACTCAGCGGCAAATTCACTTTAACGGACATGTATGAGCAGTTCGAAGCTGTCAAGGGAATGGGACCCTTCAGGAAAATCTTCAAGATGCTTCCGGGCATGTCTTATGACATACCTGAGGACATGTTGAACATGGCCGAAGACCGCCTTGAGAAATGGCACGTAATTATCCAATCCATGCAACCTGAAGAGAAAGAAAACCCCAAAATTTTAAACTCCTCAAGAATAAGGCGGGTGGCGCGTGGTTCAGGAACAAGCGAGAGAGACGTTAAAGAACTCATAAAACAGTACGCGATGATGCGCAAAATGCTAAAGATGTTCAAACGGAAAAAGAAGCTGCCCTTCATGGGCAAAGGGTTTCCAACAGGGTTCAAGTAGGCTCCACTAATGGACATTTTAGAAAAAGCAATGGCCATGCTCAGCAAGTATCCCCTCTGCGATAGCTGTCTCGGAAGACAGTTCGCGTTGCTCGGCTACAGTATAGAAAACAAGGACAGAGGCAAAGCGTTAAAACTCAGCTTAGCACTGCAAGCCAGCGCATTACACTCGTCAAAAAACGCTGAGGGCGTTAAAAGGCTTAAAGTTCTTGCAGCCAACGGCTTTTCCCGCGAAGCACAAGAAACCCTTCTTCACCTAAAAAAGCGCGTTCCAAAGGAAGAGCCGTCAAAAGCGTGTTTCTTGTGTGAAGGCAGGTTTCAGCTTCTTGACGGTTTGACCCAGAAAGCTTTGGACGCGGTCGCGAACTATGAGTATAGCACTTTTTTGGTGGGCGTGGAGTTGCCGGTTGCGGTTGAGGAGCGTGAAGACGAGTTTAAAGCCGCATTCAACGTGAGCTATGGCGAGAGCATAAGGCACGAGTTTGGACGATTGCTGGGCAAGCGCATCGCCGAGCAGACGGGCAAAACTGCGGAGTACAAGAAGCCTGACTTCGCCATAATCGTCAACCCCTTCGCAGAACAGATTCGGCTTCAGGTTAATCCTCTCTTTGTTGCTGGTCGGTACAGGAAGCTCGTCAGGGATATTCCGCAGTCGAAATGGTTCTGCTCTAGTTGCCGCGGAAAAGGCTGCGAGAAGTGCGGCGGAACCGGAAAGATGTATCCTGAATCGGTGGAAGAGCTTGTTTCCAAGCCGCTGTTGGAGGCTGCGGAGGGCGAGAAAACCTCGTTTCATGCCTCGGGAAGAGAAGACATCGACGCTCGGATGCTGGGCAGTGGCCGACCTTTCGTGATTGAAGTTTCTAAGCCTAAGAGGCGGTTTCTGGATTTGAAGAAGCTGGAAGCCGCTGTTAACGCAGATGCCGTGGGCAAGGTCGAAGTTTCCGGTTTGCGCTTCACCAACAAGGATGTGGTTAGGCGGTTGAAGAAGGCGGAGTCTGCGCAGAAGGAATATCGCGTGCTGATTGATTTTGAGAATGAGGTTTCTGAGGAGGGCTTGCGCCTTTTGGAGGAGCAGCTGAGTGGCAGTTTGATCAAGCAGCAGACGCCTCTGCGTGTTTTGCATAGAAGGGCGGATTTGACCCGGGAAAAGTACATATATGAGGTTAAAGTTAAGAAGTTGTCGCTTAAGAGGGCCGAGATGAAAATACGTTGTCAAGGCGGCCTCTACGTTAAGGAATTGGTGTCTGGAGATGAAGGAAGAACAACGCCCAACGTTTCGGAGTTGCTTGGAAACAGAGCGAAGCCCCTCAAGCTTGATGTTTTGAACGTTATTATGGATGACTAGGGTAAGGTGAAGTTTGGATGCGTGGGTCGAAAGGGTATTATACGGGTGCTCGTGGGCTTCTGAAGAAAAAGCCTCGGGAGAGGGGCAAGCCGAAGCTTGGTAAGCTGTTGATTGAGTATGCGGCTGGTTCTCAGGTGATTATCAAGATGGATTCGAGTGTTCAGAAGAGTTTGCCTCATAAGCGTTTTCACGGCAAGATTGGTACGGTCTTGGAGAAGCGGGGGCGTGGATACGTGTTGAGCGTTACCAATGGCGATGCTGTCAAGAAGATAATTGTTAGGCCTGAACATTTAGAGCCGTATAAGGGTTGTTGAGTATGGGAAAAAGAGAGTTAAGCGAAAAAAGGCTCGCGTTGCCGCAGGTTAAGGAAGTGCTAGATGCAATCGGCGAGGAAAACTTGGACCAGTTTCAGCGGCGCACTTTGGATTATGTGAACAAGTTTTCTAAATTGGACGCTAAGGCGGCGGAGAAGCTGTTGGAGACGCTTTTGAAGGAGTTTGACCTTGACGAGGCTGAGGCAGTTCAGGTTGTGAATTGCATGCCTGAGACCGTGGATGAGCTGCGGGTTTTCTTGGCTGGTGGTCGCAAGATTATAGAAACCGCAAAATTGGAAGCCATTATCTTGCTTCTGAATGATAGCAGAGCTACGAAATAGCAAAAGTCGGCTAATGATTTTTAAGCAGTAAGCGCGAATAGGAGTACGGGATTCAGGGACTATTATGGAGAAGCGATACGAAGCGTACGCTTACGTGTTAGACTTCTTGCCGCATGGCAGGCCAGGGTTTCGCGCAAGTGGGCGGGCGGGTTACCGAGCGGGAGCCTTGATTCAGTGTGTGGGCGAAGAATTTTTCACGTTGTTGGAGGCGTTGGTGAAGGAAGGTTTGATGCTTAAGCCTAGCGACCGTGTGTACGTAGGGAAGGACTCGCGGGAAGAGGTTACGTACATTATCGGGCGTATCGGCTTTGGCGAGTTGACCGCTGCAGCGAAAGCTGAGCTTCCGAGTGTGATTAGCCGTATAGTTTTGAATCGTGAGAAGTGGTTTGTGAACTTTTTTAACACGGCTCGGGCGGTTACGCCGCGTATGCACGCTTTGGAGTTGGTGCCTGGAATTGGAAAGAAGTACATGTGGCAGGTTATTAACCAGCGTGAAAGAAAAGCGTTTGAGAGTTTTGATGATTTGCAGAAGCGTACTGAGTTGCCTAATCCTGTGAAGTTGGTTACGAAGCGGGTTCTGGAAGAGCTTGAGGGTGAAAGCAAGTATCGGTTGTTCACGCGGATTCATTAAGGCGTAAGGGATGAGCGTTTCAGAAACGAAGCGTCTGCTTCGAACGTTTCGAATTGTTCCGAACAGGCTTCTTGGACAAAATTTCATGGTTGAGCCTTCGATTTTTTCCAAGCTAAGCGATTATGCTTCACTGGATAAGGCGGATGTGGTGTTGGACGCTGGCGCAGGTTTTGGTTTCTTGACCCGTTTTCTCGCGAATATATGCAAAGGCGTATTGGCTGTTGAAAAAGACCCGCGCGTCACCGTAGTGCTGCGTGAACGGCTCAGAGGCTTAGTTAACGTGACGGTGATTGAGGGTGACGTGTTGAGGGTGGCGGTTCCAAGCTTCAGCAAGGTGGTTTCGATTCCTCCCTACCAGATTTCTTCGCGGCTGTTATTGTGGCTTTTTGATAGAGGATTTGACTGTACGGTTCTGGTTTTCCAGAAGGAGTTTGCAGGTCGTCTGGTGGCTGCTTGGGGCAGTGAGGATTACGGATGGCTAACGGTTGTCACCAGTCGCAGTGCGAAAGTTGAGCTTTTGGATGCGGTTCCCAAGTCAATGTTTTATCCGCCACCAGAAGTTGATTCCGTCATAGTGCGCTTAACGCCATGGAAAGCGGTACCCTTCGAAGTCAAAGATGAAGCGTTTTTCAGGCGGATGGTGAAGTGGCTTTTCACGCAGCGCAACAAGAAGCTTGGCAACGCGCTTGTGCCCTTTATTACAAGCACGCTTAAAGTGACCAAGGAAGACGCGGAAAAACTGGCTCGCAATCTTCCGTTTCGCGAAAAACGCGTGAGAGAACTTCAGCCTGAATCTTTTGGAGAGTTAGCAAATGCCCTTGTCCGCTAAACGAGTTTACTTCGACGATTATGTGTTTGTTGTTGATGAAAATGTATACGAACCTGCTGAAGACTCGTTTCTTTTCGCCGAAAACCTCAAGGTAAAAGCGGGCGCGAGCGTGCTGGACATGGGCACTGGATGCGGCATCCTCGGCATACTCGCCGCCAAGAAGGCGCACGGCGTCATTGTGGTTGATGTGAACCCGTACGCTGTTCGCTGTGCAAAAGAAAACGCAACGCTCAACAATGTACGTAGTAAGATGGCTTTTGTGCAGGCAGACTTGTTCACATGGTTAAGTGAAAAAACAACGTTTGACGCTATACTTTTTAACGCTCCTTACCTGCCTGCGGACAAGAGCGCCGCGGACTCTTGGCTTGGACGAGCATGGGCAGGAGGCCTCACTGGCAGGCAAGTCATCGACCGTTTCATTTCTGAAGTTCCCAGCCACCTGAAACGAACTGGAAGTGTTTTTTTGATGCAGTCTACCTTGGCGAACGTGGATGAGACTGTGCGCAGGTTCGCGGATTGCAACCTGAACGCTCGGGTTGTGGCTGACCGCGCATTGCCGTTCTTCGAGACTGTAGTGCTCATAGAAGCTAGGATTTGATGCTTGTTTAGCAATTCATATTTGTGGTGCACAAGCTATTATTAGCGGTTTTCTGGTACTTCCATGCCGGTGTTAAAGGTTGGAATCTGAATCCGAACGCATTTCTTCTTCAACAAGCGTAGCGCATCCTAAAAGCCGCGTCAAGCTTATTGCGGTGATAGCTGTCGTAGCTGTTGCTGTTGTAGTTGGCGCTTTCCTTGTAAGCGCTTTTATTTCAGCCCCTCAGGGTCAAGATTCATGGCTGTTCAAGGGCGCTTACGCCAAGTACGAAGGTTCCACAACTGTTTCGTTCGTGACTATTAATTTTACGATAAGACTGGAGGTGCTTGACTTCAACAGCACTCACGTTAAGATTTCCACATACTTTAACATGGGTTCGTCATATGGCGAAAGTGTGGAGAACGAAACCGCCGCGTGGGTTCCGCTATCGCAGGCGGGGTTCATGAACGCTTTTGAGGAGGGCAACCTCACAAAGAGTTACGAATCCACTGTGAATATTGCTGGCTTCGGGACTAAAACCTGCATGGTTTACGAGTATGCAATCTCAGATGAAGGTCTAACGATGACGGTGTATGTCGACGAGGCAATTGGCTGGCCATTGAAGATGACGATAAGCGCAGACGAGGCGCAGTTAGGCTTAGGTTTAGAATTAGGCATAAACTTGGTAGAAACAAACATACCCACACTAAAGTAGTTTAATAACTGTAAGCTTCGTAACCGTTGTTTTCTTCAATTTTTTCTATCTGCTTGTCAAGGGGCAACGCTGAAGATTTACAGAGTACAGGCTATTCTTGCGTTTCCTGAGTAAACGAGCAGACCTATGCCTATGCTGGTTGCTGGTGCACTGCAGAAACCAGCAACGCGCGCCTCTCCAAGGATTCTATTAAGTCTTCGGTTGACTTGGGGTTCATGTGAAAAATCGGTTGATCAAGTCGCTACTGTTAACTTACTAGGGATGATGCATTTTCTGAATGAACGATTTCTCTTAATATCTCATTCCAATTGTGTACTCGTTTAAACAAACCTTTGACATTAAAGGATTGATTCCAAGGGTGGTCATATATCAGTATATTCTTCACCTTTTTTGACCAACCTATTGCATCTGCGAGATTGTCTTCAACCACGAAATCAAGATTGACATCAGCGAGATGCTTTTCTCCTTCATCTAGTTGAATCAATTGAGAGTAAGGAATCTCTTTTCTCTTCAACCAATCTTCTGTAATCTTGACCAAGTCATTAGGGCGTGCAGTTAATATCAAAATCTTATGTCCATTTGAGTACAGTTTGCGTAGCGAATCTCTAGCACCTGGATTCAGTGTAAGGTCTTTTTGTAAAGTTTCTCTAATAAGCCCATTTCTCTCTTCTTTGCTGATACCGAGAACTAGATTCAGATCGTGACAGTAAATGTCTGCCTCTGCTATGGTTAGATCATAGTGTTTCTTAACCAGTTCTGCAAAGGTTCTTACAAAATCTGAAATCACGCCATCTATATCGAATCCTAAATTCATTTACTATTTTCCCTCTCACCCAGTACCGTTAAAAGTTGGCACATAACCTAAGAGAATACCCACTATAAACGCAATTCCTAAAGCAAAAACAAGCCCGTAAAACAACCAAATCCAGACCTTTGACTTCCCAGGTTTTCCAATTGCGTCACGTATCATTGTTGTCAGTCCAAAGATTTTGCATTCATCGAATCGTCTGTTTTTGTAAGCTTCGTCAATTTCGTATCCTCTTCTAACAGCACCAACAAGCATCCTATAATAATAGAAATAGTCAAGACCGAATACTCCTGCAAGCATCGCAAGTCCGAAAGCCAATACAAAAACTGCAGCATGAAAACTATAACCGCAAATTGTCAGATACAGTTTGTTATATTGCAGAGAATACGCTGCAGCGCCAAATACGGCAAGAACAATGCTGACTCCTGTTGTCCGCATTCTCATAATCATATCATTAAAATGCATCTGTGTTTCAATAACTGTTTTCCACTCTTCAAGTATCAGCTTTGTTTCTTCTATAGAGCTATTATGTTCAGACATTTTGGCTCAGTATCATGTTTAGTGAATGTGATTTAAATTTAACTATTTCAGAGTACTCAACTATGTTGACTTCGCAGAATTTTGCTGGATTTGTTTGCCTATCCATTCAAACATTTTATCCTCGTCAGAAGATTCATCGTATGGTACTGCAATGTATTTTTCAGGAACCTTTCTTCTTCCATTTTTGCTCCATTTTATATAAGCAGTTATTATGTCGCTCTCATGACTTTTAACCGCTTCTTTTGTCAACACGCGAATTTTGTTGGGATATACCATGTAGAACCAAGTTTCTTCTTTTTTTCCTTGAGCGTGCCCCAGTTTGTCTGGTCTAACCCAAATCATATTAGGCATTTTCACTTTATCAGAGCCAGAGACTTCAACAAAACATACAAGCTCATATTCATGATATATGTAGATATCTGGCTCCCCTTTCTCATCTGGTGGAATCTTCAGCCATTCATCGGTTATAGCTCCAAGCCCAAACTTCATCGATTTTTCAAGCTGGGGAAATCTTTCAATGAGTTTCTTTCTTAGAGTTTCTACTTTTTCCCAATGTCGCTTCCATAGGGTGCTATAGGATAATTCCTTCCAGAACTCAGGGTTTGGCTTGAACCAATCAGACAAGTGAATCAGGTCTTTCTCAAGAACATAACAAGATCATGACTTATTTTAAGGTTATCCGAATAAATAGGTTCTGCGATGATCACCCCTGATTTCTTCCTGCTCACTTCTCCATGCGCAATCTTGACAGCTTGCCCGCAGTCTGCAAATCCGAGTCTTTCGGCCATATTAAGGGTCTTTCTGCATAATGGCACGAATTTCCCCTCTCTTATCAAGTCACCTAATAGGACGCACATGAATTTTTTGGGTTTTAGAATACGATAGCATTCACGAAAAACTAGCTCAAGCATGTCAATAAACTCGTCTATATTTTTAGCCCTAGACAAATCTGGAAGCTTTTCCTCAGCTTTAGTAAAATACGTCAGGTTCCAATATGGAGGATGAAGAAAGATCATGTCAACAGTACTGTTTTCTAGAGGGATTTTCCTGCTGTCATTTCGGACAATATCTGATCTGTTCTGTGGTGGGTTAATGTCATAACCGATGCATTTCCTGTTAAATCTTCTGCAGACATCAAGAGTTGTACCTGAGCCTGACATCGGATCAACGACCAGATCGCCTTCTTCAGTTAAGCGCCAAATGCATTGTTCAACTATTTGAGGAGAGCAATTACCATGGAAACCTTTGTCTCCACCATAATCAGCTCGATATTGAAAATCCCACACAGTATAAGGAATAACTCCTCTGTCAGTTAATGTTCTAAACTTTTCGAACTTCGGTTCTATTTTCTCACTTTTCTCAGGGAACATTTCTAGTCTCTTGTGCATCCCACTTAGTCCTTCAGTAACAATTTGCGATATCCGCTCAACCTTTCCAGGTGCTAGGCTAACAGTCTCTTTGATTTGTTCCACAACTTCTTCTGTCAAATGTGCGACACTCTGTGGAATCAACCTTTCGGATTCAGAGGTCAGGAGTTCCTCCATACTGTCTGATTTCCTATTCGTATCAACGTGTTGAAGTGGTAAAACTGACTGAAAAGTTTCTCTTTGGTCATTGTTCTTCTTTCTTTCCTTGTCTTTTACAATTGTCTTCTGGAAAGTTTCCAGTCTTTTTTTCTTTATTTCCTCTGTCTGAAGTCCTAACTTGGGCTTTTCTTCCACTATGCGCTTTACTTCTTTCCCCACTTCTTCAGGCAACTTTTGAAGGGAAACCCTGACGATTTCGACACCCTTAGACTTCTGAGCCAATTCATCCAAGTTATCGTTGGGATACTCATCATAAAATTTGAGAAACTGTCTCGTTTGGGTAGTATTCAAATTATGCTTTATGAGGACCCCCGCCAACTCATCTTGAATATTCTTATCATATTTCAAAAGAAACCTTGCGTGGTCCTCACCTAGTATGGAGGAACTCACATAACCCCTAAGAGACTCAGATAACTTCCGTGAATACCGTAACCACATTTGCAGTGTATCATATTTTACATTTAGACTTTCTGCAATCGACTTGAAAGTAGGATATTCTTGTGGATAATTCTCCCAAAGAGCAATAACAGCATCTCCTTTCTCTGCATTGGTTAGGTCTTCCCTATGTATATTCTCTATAAGGCGCAGCTCATCTGTTTGAACATCAGTTAAATCTCTAATGATCGCTGGGATACCTCTCAATCCAGCCATAACAGAGGCTCTAACTCTTCTCTCCCCAACCACTAGTTCAAATTTGCCATCCTTCTTTCTTACAAGGACAGGTTGAAGGACACCATGCTGTTTTATATTCTCCGCTAACTCCTCTAAGCCCTTCATTTCTGTTCGGGGGTTACGACTAGAAAAAGTGATTAGATCCATAGGTATCATAGTATATTCTGTTCTGCTCATTTTTTGCGCTCTTCCTGTTCTATCCATTGTTCTATTGCTTCTTGAATTGCCCACGTCATGTTACCTCTCTTCATGCCCCGCCTTTTAAAAACTTCCTCTCTGAACCGCTTTTCCAAATCATCTGGTATGATTATGTCCATTCTTCCCATTGATATCACATTAATCGCATAAACACTTATGCCCTTATACGCTTTTCCCCTTAACCACAAATGTGTAAACAAGATTCTGTGGTTATGTATATAAGTGTATGAGTAAGGTGATGAATATGAACGCAGATGAGAACACAAGTAAATTGAAATGAGTTTTAGCTCTTTTTTTATTGCTTTTTCTGTTCTTTTAGCAAACTCTAGGTCATGTCCTTTTTCAGCAATTCGTTTAGCTGCTTCAGGAGTCATCTTTGTCTTTTTTTGGCAATCTCTCACCTCAAACCATAGATGAGTCATCAACTCTAAAAACTTTGTTAACTTACTCTCAGCATGTACGTAGTAAAGGGCGCCTCAGCGCCACGCATCCCATGCAGTTTCTTTATATAAGGGGCTATAGTTTTTTCCTAGCAGCTAGCCCACAATGGTCTAAGTAGCAGTTTAATCTATTTATAGAGGGGGTATAAGTTTTGCCAAGCATAACAGAACACAATCATACGGCAAAAACTGACGATAACGTTTATTACCCAAGTTTGTCATTGCTAAAAGACGCGAAGCGGAAACACAATGGGTCATCGAAAAAAGCACGCTCCAAAACATGGTTCACTTGCTTATTTGCCTAGGAAACGCGCCAAAAAGCCAGTCGCGCGAATTCGCTATTGGCCGAAACTTGACGCGGATACTCCTCGGCTTTTAGGTTTTACAGGTTACAAGGCTGGAATGACTTACGTCTTCACCATAGAAGACCGAAAACGCAGTCCCAACTTCGGCAAAGAGGTCGTGCGACCAGCCACAGTAATAGAAACTCCTCCAATCCTCATTATCGGCATACGCACATACACAAAAACCCCATACGGGCTTAAACATTTAACCGAAGCTTGGATGAAAAACCCTCCAGCAGAACTCGACCGCACACTCGTCCTACCCGAAAGCTTCGACACCGAAACAATGGTCCAAAACCTCGACAAGAACCTCGACAAAACAACCGCCATCCGCCTAATCACAGCAACACAACCCAAACAAACCAGCTTAGCCAAAAAGAAACCCGACATAACCGAAATCGAAATCGGCGGCGCCACCATCCCCCAACAACTCGAATACGCAAAAACACTCTTAGGCAAAACAGTAACCGCCGAAGAGGTCTTCAAAGAAGGACAATACACCGACATCGCCGCCATAACCACGGGCAAAGGCTTCCAAGGTCCAGTCAAACGCTGGGGCGTCGCCATACTCCAACACAAAGGCAGAAAAACCAAACGCGGCGTCGCCACACTCGGACCCTGGAACCCCCACCACGTCATGTACAGCGTCCCACGTGCAGGACAAATGGGCTACCACCAGCGCACAGAATACAACAAACGCATCCTCAGAATCGGCAAAGACGGCAAAGAAATAACCGTCAAAGGCGGCTACATACGCTACGGCACACTCAAAGGACCATACATACTCATAGAGGGCAGCATACCAGGCACAGAAAAACGACCCATACGCCTGCGTCACCCCGCACGACCACCCAGAGAAACACCCGAAACACCCCCACAAATCACCTACACATCAATAGAATCAACCCAAGGAAAATAACGGAGACAAAACAATGCCCACCAAAAAAACCGCAAAAATCTTTGACCTCCAAGGAAAACCCATAGGCAAAACACCACTCCCAGCAGTTTTCGAAACACCCTTAAGACCAGACGTCATAAAACGCGCCGTCCTCGCCATCCAATCCAGCAGGCTTCAACCCCAAGGACGCGATCCAATGGCGGGGAAAAAAACCAGTGCAGAATCTCGCGGCACAGGCTTAGGCATAGCGCGAATTCCACGCGTAAAGGGCGGAGGAGGAAGAGGCGCCTTAGCTCCCGGTACAGTCGGCGGAAGACAGCCTCACCCACCGAGATCTGAAAAGAAGATTGTAAAGCGCATTCCCAAGAAAGAAGCGCGTCTCGCCTTGCTTTCAGCCATAGCCGCTACAGCCTCAAAGGAAACCGTAGCTTCTCGAGGTCACGCGATTGAAGACATTCCTCAGCTTCCGTTAATAGTTACAGGTTCGATTGAGGAGTTAACGAAAACTAAAGAAGTGGAAGAAGTCCTTACGCACTTGGGTATTTTATCTGACACCTATCGTGTAAAAGCCAGTCGAAAAATACGTGCTGGGAAGGGCAAGCGCAGGGGCAGAAAAATGAAACAAGCCGTTGGGCCGCTTATTGTGGTGGCTGAAAACAGAGGCATATTGAACGCGGCAAGCAACCTTTCAGGTGTGGATGTCGCCGCAGTAAAAGATCTTAACGCAGAGATGCTTGCTCCAGGCACACATCCGGGCAGATTGACTTTGTGGACGAACGGCGCTATTGAGCAGTTGGATAAGCTTTATGGCGGAGGAAAAGAAGCGTAATGGATCCTAATGATGTTATATTTTATCCGTTGATGACGGAATCTGCCAGCCTTATGGTGGAGAAGGATAACAAGCTAATTTTCATAGTCGATCTTAAAGCCGGTAAAAGTGACGTGAAAAAGGCGGTTGAGCAGCTTTACGAAGTGGAAGTGGACAGGATTACTATGCTCATAACTCCTCAGGGAGAAAAGAAAGCTTTCGTTAAACTTAAACCAGAATATAAGGCTTCGGATGTCGCCATCAAACTTGGCATTTTGTAAAATCGTATGGAGGCGTGATTGTTGGGTAAACGAATTCGTGTTCAAAGGCGTGGGCGTGGTGGCTCAACCTACAGAGCTTCCACTCACAAGAGGGTTGCTCCTGCTAAGTATCCGCCAGCAATAACTCCCAAGGACTCTTTTGAGGCTTCAATTAACGGTGTTGTAGAAGCTCTTGTCCATGATCCTGGACGTGGGGCGCCTTTGGCGTTTGTGCGGTTCGAAAACGGCGAAACGTGTTACACTGTGCCTCCTGAAGGCGTTTTTGAGGGGCAGCAAATTAGCCTAGGCGGAAAGGCTGCAGCGGATGTGGGCAATATTCTTCCGTTGGGAAAAATTCCTGAGGGCACTATGGTTTGCAATCTTGAACTTCGACCAGGAGATGGAGGTAAGATGGCAAAATCTTCAGGTGCTTACGCTACGGTTGGGGGTCATACGCCGCAAGGCACCATGATTAAATTGCCGTCTGGACGTACACGCTACATTAATGATAATTGCAGGGCAACTATAGGCGTGGTTTCAGGCGCTGGCAGAACCGAGAAGCCTTTCCTCAAGGCGGGAGAAAAATTCCATCTGATGAAGGCGAAGGGGCATAAGTATCCGAGGACTCGTGGAAGAGCTATGGTGGCTGCTGTGCATCCGTATGGTAGCAGCAAGAGGAGTGCGCGGAAGGGAACCACGGTTTCTCATGGTGCGCCGCCAGGGCAAAAGGTCGGTTTGATCGCGGCTAGAGGCGCTGGGCAGAAGAAACGAAGGAAAAGATGACAGAACGTTTATAGCGTGTGAAGAATTTAACGTTAAGGTGAAGAAAAAATGCCGAAAGAATTCATGTATCGCGGTCACAACTTGGACAGTTTGTTAGGCATGTCTATGGATGAGTTCATTAACCTGCTTCCTTCAAGGCAGAGGCGAAGCCTGCTGCGGGGTTTGACGCCTGAGCAGCGTATACTGCTGGAAAAGACGCGTGAAGCCAAAGAGGTGCAGAAAAAAGGCGAAGATGTTTCGGTGAAGACTCATGTACGTGACATGATTATTCTGCCAGAGATGGTTGGAATGAAGATTCAAGTGCACAACGGCAAAGAATTCATCACCGTGGAGATAAAGCCAGAAATGATTGGGCACTACCTGGGCGAGTTCGCCATAACAAACAAGCCAGTCAGACACGGCACACCAGGCATAGGCGCATCACGATCATCAATGTACGTACCACTAAAATAAGCTGGCACTTTCTTCCTTTTTCAGTTTGTTTCGTTGATGCTTTCGTATACATATCAATCGGCTTCTCTAGTGCTCGGAAAAACTTATACCCCCTCTATAAATAGATTAAACTGATGCTTGAACTAGTTTTTTGTAAAGTTTGTATTTTTGACGATTTAATCGTAAAAAAAATAAAGTTGGCGCTATCCAAGTGAGCTTTTATTCTTAATAAAACTTAGGTATGTCCTAATAGTTACCTTAACAACTCTCGCTAAACATTTGTCGTACTCTTCTTTAGAATTCTTCACAGCCAATATTCGCTCAAATTCTCTTATCGGAATTTCGTTTATCTTTTCGACCAAAACATCGCTTCTAACATGAAAACCTTGCATTTTTAGAAATTTTAATCCCGTATCATAAACACTTTTCTTGACCACTGAAATCTGAAGACTTTTATTCAGAAGAGCGGTAGTCTTTAGGTTTTTACTTGGCAACGCCCAAAGCTCCCGTAATTGATACCCTAATTAGCCCTTCGAAAGTATTTTCAAAGAAGTTCTGAAGGAGGTCTGCATCTGTTTTACTGTAATTCTCATTCATCGCTTTTGAAGCTAAATCAAAGTATCCTTGCTCTCTCAGTAGATTTGATACTGTTGTCGCACTATTCTTGGCGAATTCGGAAGTTATTTTTTCTTCTGCGTGTTCTATTAGTTCATTCTCTATAGTTTCAATTTTCTTTTCCGCGGTTTTATCGGAGAACAAGTTTTTGATGAATCGTGTCAGTAGTTCTCTATTGTTGATAAGGAGCCTACCAGTCTCAAAAACAGGCATAAGCTTGGGAAAAGCAACATCCAGTAGAGACAGGATTCGATTAATTGAATGGGAAACTGTTTGTTTCGGAACTGGGAAGTGGACAACACGCGAAGGAGTAAAAGTTCGTCTGTATCTTCTAGCAGTAATTGGTCTAACACGTCCTCTTTTGTCTGTGTAAAACCCCTTGACTCTTCCTCGATACCTTCCCATAACTCAATAATGGATATTTGTAAAGTATAAGGTTTTCCGCAGAAGGTTACCCAATTGCTAAAAATTAACTTGGATTAATTGCCCACAATAAG
>CAZWPI010000005.1:18021-39542 GCA_964636055.1 uncultured Candidatus Bathyarchaeia archaeon | reverse complement strand
TCGGCGGCTTGGGCACTGGAAAATCCAGCGTGCTGTACGCCGTGGACTTTGCGCTTTTCGGCGAGCCGATTGGAAGAAGTTTCGAGTATCTGCTTCGTGAAGGCGCAGACTCCGCCAAAGTCACAGTCCAGTTCAGTCAGAACGGGCGAACCTACAAGCTTGTTCGCGGGCTTAAAAGGCGCGGTAAGGGCATAGGGCAAGACTTTGAGGAGCTTAAGCTGTTTGAGGATGAGACGCTTTTGGCGAGCATGAAAACCGACGCCATTGCTGAGCAGTTTAAGGCGATTACGGGTTTGGATAGGGACCTTTTCCGCGAGATAGTGTGGGTTAGGCAGGAGCATTTGAAGGAGCTTTTGGACGCGACGCCGCGTGATAGGCAGCGGCGCTTGGACGAGCTGTTTGGCTTGTCTGATTATGAGACCGCGTGGAAAAGCATCTTGGATTACCAGCGTGAGTATGGTGGCGAGAAAAGTGCTTACGAGAAGGACCCTGATGTGGTGGGTCTGGAAAAGCTGAGCGCGGAATGCAACCGCGTCACCGAAGAGTTTGCGCTTTTGGAGATGGAACTGCAGGATGCGGTGGGCAAGCTGGCTGGAGCCAAAAGAGTGCTTGAAGATGCGGATTCGAAGCTGGCGAAGCTCGAGGAAAAGAAGCAGCTGATAGAAGAACTGAAGCGAAAAGAAGCTGGGGTTCAAGCCAACATCTCGGGCGTGGTTGACGCGTTGGCGTCGCTGAATCAGCGGGTTGAAGGCAAGAAAAGCATACTTGACAACCTGAGGCAGCGTCAAAGCTCTTTGGATTCGCAGGTGTCCGCTTTCAAGAGCGCGCTTGAAGACGCTGGGGTGGCTGCGAATCAGCCTGTTGAGGCGTTGCGTGGGCAGTTGGCGGCTTTTGATGATGAGCTCTCCAGTTTGAGGGCGGAGCAGGAGGCGACTGCGCGGAACTTGCGGGCTGATCAGAAGCGCACGGCGTCGTTGTCTATGGAGAGTCGTTGTCCGCTTTGTCTGCAATCTTTGAATGAAGAGTACAAGGATGGACTGATGCAGCGTATTCAGCAGGAAAACGTGGAGCGGCAGGACAGGATAAAGCAGCTGCAAAGTGAAATCGAGAAGATGCAGCGAACCAAGGTCGTAGTGAACGAAGCGGTTTCGAACCTGCAAAAGCTCACGGCGCGAGGTGAAGAGTTGAAGGCGCGGTTGAGCGAAGAAGAGCGGAACTTGGGGGACTTGGCAACTGAGGTTGAGGCGAAACGGCAGCTCGAAAAGGAGTTGGCTGGGCAGCTTGACGCGTTGCGGTTTGAGATAAGCAGGTTCGACATGGCGGACTTGGAAGCCGCACGCACGCAGCGCGAGCAGGCGTTTACGCAGTATTACCGTGTTGAGTCCGACTTGCGCACGAAGGAAAGCCGCAAGAAAGACCTGCTGGCACGGCTGGATGAAACCAAGGAGCGCATTGACCACGCGCAGGAGAAGCTGGAGCGCATGCAGAAAATCGCCCGAACCGTCGAAGTCCTCGGAGCCATCCGCGACGCGTACAGGAGCATTCAGCCTAAGCTGCGCAGCGAATTCGTCAAGGTGCTCCGCAACTTCGTGCAACAAGTGCTCGACGGCTTGGTCGGCGGCGAAGCGCCCCTGCTGAACGTGATTGTGGACGAAACGTACACGCCTTATGTTAAGAGCGAAAGCGGCGGTGACAGGGAGGTTTCGAACCTGTCTGGCGGAGAGCGCACGCTGCTGGCTTTCGCCTACCGCCTGGGACTCGGGCAGCTTATCATGCAGTCGCGAACGGGTCACGGCTTAAGCATGTTGCTGCTTGACGAGCCCACGGAAAGCCTCGGCAGAGAAGACGGCAGCATCGACCGGTTAGCCGAAGCCATCTCACGGTTCAAAGCTATAGAGCAGATAATAGCGGTGACGCACAGCGAAGCGTTCGCGGAAAAGGCGGAACATGTGATAATACTTGAAAAAGAGGCAGGAATAAGCAAGGTCTCACTTGAGAGGTAATCACCTAATCAATCTCGTTCTTCAACCGAATTTTCCAGAACGCCGATTCCTTCGATTTCGATGCGCACGACGTCGCCATGTTGCAGATACATAGGAGGTCTCATCTTAAACCCAACTCCTGACGGTGTACCTGTGGCAATAATGTCGCAGGGCTCCAAGGTCATCACGCGACTTAGGTGATGCACGATTTGACTGACGTTGAAAACCATGTTCCGCGTGGTCCCGTTCTGGCGAAGCTCACCGTTAACCCACGTGCGGATAGCCAAGTCTTTCGTGTTCTTGAGCTGATTCTCCGTGGTTACACATGGTCCCGTTGGCGCGAAGGTGTCGAAGCTTTTTCCCCTTGTCCATTGCTCGTCCTTGAATTGGAAGTCCCGCGCTGAAACATCGTTGAACACGGTGTAGCCGAAAACGTGTTTTTTCGCTTCCGCCTCTGGGACATTCTTGGCGGTTTTGCCCATCACTATGCACAGTTCGCCTTCGTAGTCAAGCTCCTTCACGAACCGGGGTTTGACGATTTTCATGTTTGGACCCGTTATTGCGGTGTGAGGTTTCATGAAGATTACTGGCTCGTCTGGGACAGCGGAGTTGGTTTCGGCGGCGTGGTCAAAATAGTTCAAGCCCAAGCACAAAATCTTAGGCGGAAATGCAATGGGCGCAAGCAACATCACCTCGCTCAGCGGCACTGACACGGCTGCCACATCGTTGCCTCCAGCCTTTTCAACAAGGTCTTCCGCCGTCTCTAAGGCTTCTTCTCCCTCCGCAATGAAGCCTTCCAGCCTCCGCGGCACCTCTTTCTCGAAGCGCTTCGCCAACGCTGGCAGAGACAAAACAGCCTGTTGCCTTAAAACGCCGTAGCTTTCCTCACCTCGATAGCGGTATCGCGCAACTTTCAATATGTATCCCTTTTCCGCATACTCTTTTAGTCTCGGAAAAATAAAAGGATACACTCAGGCACAAGTTCTCTCAACGTTTCAGCCAGCGAATAAATGAGCATGGGTTTGAATGAGCGCAGGTCTGAATGCGGTCAACCAATGGTTTAATCTATATATAGAGGGGGTATAGACAAATTTTCACGCATCAGAGAACAACCAATGCGAGCATTCACATGAAAAAGAAAATAAGACGCTTTTGAAGCCTTGTTTAGTCTTCTTCGCCAAGTTTTCTTACTTTCACTTTCAACGTGTCTTCGTCGCCGCTTATGACTCGGTAATACTCTTTCAGCTCTTGCTTGTGCAGAAACTTCTTCACGAGCACCCGCAGGTACTTTCTGGAAACCGCTTTGCCTTCGCCCTTCACCGTCAACTTGTTTGAGTCCTCTGTGACTTCAGCGCCTGTTTTCTCTTTCACGAAGTCCGCAAGCGCTTGGACCACGTCTTTTCCTTCGTCCTTAAGCTCGGAAGCGTCAACCACAACATCCACCATTCCGTTCACCTCGTTTCGCGCACTTTACTGCTTTTCGGCTGAGTGTTTCACGACTCTTTCGCTGATAAATTTTCCGCCTCACCATCAAGCGTTCGCAGCGTCAATCAGCCGCATCATCTCTTCCTTCAGCTCCACCAACCTCGCTTCGCTCTTCGCCTCCACAGTTAACCGCAGCTTCGGAGAAGTGTTTGATGCCCTGATAAGCGCCCACGAATCAGGAAAATCTATCCTAACACCATCAATCGTAGTTATCTTCGCATATTTCTGCTTGGCTTGCTCTTTCACTTTCTCCACTACTCCAAACTTCTTCTCGTCAGTGCTGTCAATCTCCGTCCTGTCAAAAAACTCCTTCGGCATCTCCGCAACCACTTCGGACACTTTCCTGCCAAGTTTCGACACGATTTCCATCATGTACACGCTGTTTATTATGGCATCGTCAAACCAGTAGAACTTAGGCACGCAGATGTGACCTGACTTCTCAACCCCCAAAACCGCATCATGCGCCTTCGTCTGCTGCACCAGAAACGTGTGACCCACGGGAATGCGAAACACTGGTTGACCGTACTTTCTGGCTTCCTCGTCAATCAAACTTGAACATTCAATGTTGGCGACAACAGGACCCTTCTGCGTCTTCATCAGGTCTCTTATGAAAAAAACCGCGCTCTGCTCCGCCATCATAACCTTGCCTTTTTCGTCAACAAAAAGCGCCCTGTCACCATCCGCATCAAACGCAACACCCAAATCCGCCTTCTCCTCAACAACTTTCTTGCACAGGTCAGTCAACGTTTCAGGCTTAGGTTCTGGGTCCCTGTTCGGAAAAGTCGGATCAGGCCAATCATACAGGTACTTCGCTTCAAGGTCGAACTCCTTCAAAATCTTCGGAACAATCAGGCATGCAGCGCCATTCCCGAAATCGGCAACTACCTTCAGCCTTTTCGGCGCTATGCGTTCCTTGATGAATTTAATGTACTCCTGCTCCATACCCTCCACTTTCTCCACCGAGCCTTCGCCTTTTCTGAAAGGTCCTGACTCGTGGATTTTCTCCAGCTTTTTGTTTTCATCCTCAAAGAACCCAACGCCGTCTTGATGGAAAAACTTGATGCCGTTCCACTCCGCTGGCAAATGTGAAGCCGTAACGTAAGCTGCCACGTTATTCTTCAACTTCCAGTTCGAAAAAACGCAGAGGCTAGCTGGGCAAGTTCCAATCATGCGAGCGTTCGAACCAGTGCTTACAACGCCGGAAACGAATGCGTCCTCAAGTTCGTCGCTGTGTTCCCTGAAATCTCTGCCGATCGTGAAGTTTCCTGGAGTGTATGTTCCAACAGCCATCCCAATTTTCTTCATAACCTCTTTTGTCAAGTCTTTGCCGTAAATTCCTCTAATGTCATACGCTCTAAAGATACTCATTTTCTCTCACCTAACCAAATTTTAATCAATATCAGATTAATAGTACTTTTTCAACGGATTCCTCGCATCCGTCGCCAACTGCACATCCACAGGCACCAAAACACCACGCCAATCAGCTCCAACACCGCTTTCTGCATCACTCTCAACATTAACACGATGAATGTTAAGCGCATAACCCATTGCCCGATCCTGCGGATTCTCAAGCTGAAGCATCTGTTTCAAGCTTAGATGCTCGAAAATCCTGCGAATCGGACGCAGAGAGTTGCCATGGCAAGAGATAGCCACGTTGCCAGAGTTCCTCCGCAACCACCGTTCTAGCTGCACAACAAAAGGGTCTGTGCGCTTTTCAACCATCTTCAAGCTTTCCCCTTCTGGAGGTGGAAAATCATAGCCCCTATGCACTTTAGCAAACCATTCAGGTCGCTCATTAGCCACCTTAATTTTACTTTTGCCTTGAAGCAAACCGTAGCAGCGCTCGATAAGGTGATCATCGACGAAAACAGGCACATCCGAGTGATCCTCAAGAACCACCTCAAGAGTTCTTCGCGCTCGTTTAAGGTGTGAGGTAAACGCGTAATCAATCTTCTCCTGCTTAAGCTGTTCCGCGATTTCTTGTGCCTGCGAAAGCCCTTTTGGAGTAAGGTCTGGATCACGCCATCCCGAGAATATTGAATTGGCGTTATCGGTTGTCTCCGCATGCCGAAACACAAACAGATTGCAAACTACCAAGGGCTGCTTCATCCCAAAACATTTGAGTAGACTGCTCTGCTTCCCAACGCTTCCTCTATCCTCAGCAGCTGATTGTAGTTACAGGTTCTTTCACTTCTTGCAGGTGCACCATACTTGAACTGCCCAGCATCCAAACCCACAACCAAATCCGCAAAGAACGTCTCTTCCGTGCTTCCTGACCTGTGAGAAACAATAACGTTCCATCCAGCTTTTCTGGCTAACCTAAACGCGTCCAAAGCTTCGGAAACCGTTCCGATCTGATTAAGCTTCAGCAGCAGAGCATTGCACGCATCCATTTCCATTGCCCTTTTAATCCGTTTAACGTTTGTAACCAAAAGGTCATCTCCAACAATCTGGATTTTTTCTCCCAACTTCGATTCCAACTTATTCCAAGCATCCCAATCGTCTTCGCTAAAACCGTCTTCAATCGAAATCACCTTGAATTTCTCACACAATTCACCATAGAAATCCGATAGTTCCGCAGCTGAATATTCTTTTTCCAAAATCCTGTATTTTCCATCATGGTAAAATTCAGATGCCGCAGCGTCCATTCCCAAAGCAAATTCCTCGGTGTAACCAAGCTCTTCAATCGCTTCTGTAATAAATTCAAGCCTTTCATCGACTCTTTTCAGCGGAGGAACAAACCCTCCTTCGTCACCAATCAGTGTCGCCGAGTTTCCAAATTTTTCTTTCAACCTGTTCTTCAAGGTATGATATGTCTCAGAGCACATTCTCAGGGCATCAGAGAAACTTTTAGCGCCACGAGGAATTATCAGGTGCTCTTGAAAATCGTTTTCGATGCCAGCGTGTAATCCGCCATTAATCACGTTCATTTGCGGAATGGGCAAAGTCAACCCCTTTGAATCAACTAAGTTGGCGATGTACTCGTAAAGCGGCAGATTCGACTCCAACGCTCCTGCCTTGCACACCGCCATGCTAACCGCGAGAATAGCGTTGGCTCCCAACTTGGACTTGTTAGGAGTTCCATCCAGCTCTATCATCAACTCATCAGTCTCTTTCTGCTTTGTGCAATCCCTGCCGACAAGTTTCTCAGCTATCACATCGTCTACGTTAGCAACGGCTTTCAGAACCCCTTTTCCCAAATAGCGCTTCCCACCGTCCCTAAGTTCTAAGGCTTCATGTTTGCCAGTGCTTGCACCTGAAGGAACAGATGCTCTTGACAGACCGTTTTTCGTGAATAAATCCACTTCAACTGTGGGATTGCCTCTGGAATCCAAGATTTCTCTTGCCTTTATCTTCATTATTTCAGGCATCACATCACTTCTCCAGAATCGATGCTGACAGGTCTTTCCGAACGTAGAAAAAGGTTAGAAGTCAATTAAGCTTTGTGGCTACTACTGTACAGTCACAATTTCTTATAAGACTGGCTTCAGAAAAACAGTTGCAGGGTTGCGAAACATGAGTAAAGTTAAGAGACCATTACTTAAAGACTTGGATCTAAATTTGGGCAAAAGAACCAGGCTCCACAGAATTCTCTATGAACATGGACCAGGAAACGGCATGGCACTCATACTGCCAATCGACCATGGACTTGAGCACGGTCCCAGAGACTTCTTTACGAACCCAGAAAGCCTTGAACCCACATACCAGCTGAAACTGGTGGAGAAAGGCGGATTTTCCGCAATAGTTTTTCACGTCGGCTTGGCTGCAAAATACTTGAAAGAATTCGCAGGTCAAGTTCCGTTGATTCTTAAACTGAATGGCAAAACATCGATTCCCTCAGATGCCCAAGCTTTCTCGCCACAGACAGCTTCGGTGGAAGATGCAGTTCGGCTAGGTGCTGACGCCGTTGGATACACTCTGTATGTGGGTTCACCTGCTCAGGACAAAGATTTTGTTCAGTTCGCCAAGATAAGAGAGGATGCTGAAAGGTTTGGTATGCCCCTTATCGTTTGGTCTTATCCACGAGGAGAAGCTGTTGAAGCTAAAGGAGGAAGAGACAGTCTTTACGCAGTTGATTATGCGACACGTGTAGCCAACGAATTAGGCGCTGACATGGTTAAGATTAACGTGCCGGAATACGAAAAAGAGAAGAGCCACCTGTACCCGAAACCTTATGATACTCTTCAGCTTGATATGAAGGAAAGTCTTGAAAAAGTCATACGATCTGCGGGCAAGACACTTGTGTTGATATCTGGAGGGGAAAAAATCTCTGATGATGAGCTTATGCAGAGAGCTAGGATGTCTCTTGAAGCCGGAGCAACGGGTTTGGTGTTTGGAAGGAATCTTTGGCAGCGCGAGTTTGAAAAAACATTGGAGATAGCCGAAAAGATAAAGAAAATAATGACGGAATTCTCAGGTTAGTCTTTTGGCTTCCGTTTTCGGTCGAACCATGTTACTCTTGCTTAAAGGACTTGAAAAACTGTCTCGATAAAGATGGCGTGCGTTGTGAGGATTATTAATGAAAAAAATAAGCGTGAATAGAAATTGAATAGTGCCTACACAGTACACACAGACTACGATGAAATCTTGCGAGAGCTAGATAAGCTCCATGGCGTAGACAAAAATCTCGCAAAAAAAGTTTCGTCTCTTGTCAACTCTTTAAGAGATTTGACGGAGAAACTTCAGCCTGTTTTAGAGATGGAATCTCATAATCAATACGAAAGAGAGCTTTGGCATATGTACGAGCAATTGCAGCGGGATAAGCTGCTTCTGCTAGATCTGTCCCATGAATTGGATTTTCTGGAAGAAAGCATTGCGGGATTTAATAAGACCCTGAAGTTGCTAATTCGGGATGCCATAGAAGAGTTGGCTGATCATATTAACGTCATTATTGAAACTCACAGAGCCCATATCGACATTCTCGAAATCCAAAACACTCGCAGGCTGAACATTTTGGTGTTGATAGTGTCTGTGAGTATTTCTTACGTTACGTTATGGGAGTTTTTAGCTCGCGAGTTCGTCTTAAATCTAGTTTTTCCAGATGGCTTAAGCCCTGTTCTTAATTACGTCGTTCTGGTGTTAACTCTTCTTCCAATTTTTGTGTTGACGTCGTATGCTTGGCTTAGTAGAGAAAAACGTCAATCGAAAACCGCTTGATTCCGAAAATCAGGTTTTTAAGGCAAACCATAGAGCGATGGCAAACAGAACTACAGAAACTACCTCAACTATCACCAAGATCGTCAAGATTGTCGTGTGTCTCTCATTTATAGCGTGTAAATATTCTGTTACTTGAGTTTCATCGGCAAGATTTGGCAGATTTACGAAATCTTTCAGCAGCGTTTGTTTCTTCGATTAAAACGAATATTGGCGAGACTATTGCTATCGCCAAGAATATTCCTGCAAAAACGAGCGCTTTTCTGTTCATCTGCACCCTCAGAGAGTTCGGATGCCCTGCGACTGAGTTGACAACGTAGCCATTTAAAAGAAATAAAGGTTTTCGCTACCATTCGAACACATTAACTCTTCCGCAGTAGTGTAGCTGTTCATTTAATACCTTTTTCTGTCAACGGAAAAGTGATAAACTCGTTTTCCCATTCATCGCAGAACTCAGATGCTCGGTGAAACTTATACCCCCTCTTTATATAGTAAGGATGCTTGAGCCGCTTGAATTTCTGAAGGCTCGGCATTTTCAACGGTAAAACTTATTGGGTGAGAAGGTTAAAAAGAATAAAGCGAAGTAAGTGCTTTACACGGTTTAGGCTGGCACTTTTGGAGGTGTGAGTACAATCTTTTACTGGAGACTCAACCAGAACAACAGTTTTCCTCGTAGGCTGTTCTGCGTCTGGGGAAAAAACGCCCGAAGAAACATCATAGTCCTCTCCACACTGCTCCTCGTTTTCGGGCTTCTTATAACGCTCATCGGCGCCACCCTGGTAATAAAGGAGACGACGGACAAGGGCAACCAACCAGTGTACGTGGGCATAGACGTAGCGTACGACAATGAAGAAATGGTCTACAAAATCGCCGATGCCGTTAAAGGCTACGTCAACCTGATCATTCTAGGCTCACTCAATGTGACAACCGACACAGCTAAGCTGACGCGAGTCTGCGATTACCTGTACCAACAAGGCTTCAGCTTCATCATCTACATCGGATTCGCCGCAGAAAGCAGTCAACCATCCTACCTGCCGCCTGCGGGGCCAAGCTCCCAATTCTTCATAGACGGCATGCAACGGTGGGGTGACAAGCTACTAGGAGTTTATGTCTTCGATGAAGCTGGTGGAAAATACATAGACCTCACAACCGAGGCTTCTCGCCCGTACATAAAAAATTACAGTGGCGCCGCACAAAATTTCATAGCCCACACAAACTACTTTCTCGTAAACTACTCTGACTACTATGGTGCCCCCAACCTGAGACGCTTCACTTCCGATTATGCACTTTACTGGTACGATTACTTGGCAGGCTACGACGTCGTTTTTGGAGAATTCGTAGGCAACCAAAGCAGGCAGTTGGCTGTGGCACTTTGCCGAGGAGCCGCAAAATCGCTAGGCGAAAACTGGGGTACCATGATAACATGGAAATACATGCAGCCGCCGTTCGTGGAAGAACCCCTGCAACTCTTTCGCGACATGATGCTTGCGTACAGAAACGGCGCCAAATACATAGTTATCTTCGACTCCCCAGGCAACAACAGCGCTACAACTGAATACGGAATCCTCACGCGAGCACACCTTGACGTCATAAAAATGTTCTGGTACTACACCGAACTCACTCCTACCCCTGAAGAATTCCCAGCTGAAACGGCTTACGTGCTTCCCAGCGACTATGGTTACGGTTTTCGCGGACCCGCCGACAAAGTATGGGTATTCGGACCCGACGCGCTGTCACCAGTGATATGGAACGCCACAAAGAGCCTCATTCAAACATACGGCACACGGCTCGACATAGTCTATGAAACCAAAACGGGTGATGTGCCCATAACGCTTCCATATAAGAAGCTGATTTATTGGAACGGCACAGTAATAGAAAGATGAAAAAGAGTTTGAGTGCCCGTTTTTTTAATTCTCCGAGATTAGTTGAAGACTTTTTCTCGCGGAGGAGGGGAACGAAACAAATCCCTATTTTTATTGTAGCTGTGGTGGTACAATCACTTTTATTTATAAACATTAATCTATTCAGAGACATTGAAACGTTTTGTTACTAAATTGAGGTAAAGAAATGAGCAATAGTCCAGTCAGAATACACCATAGCCTTTTCGAAGCCACCCGCAAAGCGATATTAACTCCTTTTTCTTTCAAAAAACGTGGGAGCCTCTCCATAAAAAGGAGCCATGATCAGCAATGGAAGAAAAACAACAAGCCATGAGTCAACCAGAGGGAATTTCAAGAAGACATCAAACAATAGTGCTAACCATCGTGGTTCTCGGAACTATGATGGGCGCGTTGGACAGCACCATAGTTCTACTCGCCTTCCCAGTAATAAACGACACCCTCCACTCAAACTTCGTCACCACAATATGGATCATACTCGCCTACCTCCTCGTCATCTCTGTAACAACCACCCAGATGGGCAGGATAGGAGACATCTACGGCAGAAGCAAGATATTCAACCTTGGCTTCGCAGTGTTCACCGTAGGCTCAGCCCTATGCGGGCTCTCACCCCATATAATTCTACTCATAACTTTCAGAGCTGTCCAAGCGGTTGGCGGCGCCATCATGCAAGCGAACAGTGGAGCCATAATAGCCGACGTTTTCTCCAGAGAAGTACGGGGTAGAGCCTATGGCTATAACTCATTAGGCTATACAAGCGGAGCGATGCTGGGCATAGTCTTAGGCGGAATCATCACCACTTTCGTCAGTTGGCAATACATCTTCTTCATAAACATCCCGATAGGCGTAGTCGCCGTTGCCGCAGGCTTAAAATACGTCAAAGACACCACAAAGAACCCCTCCAAAATAGACTTGCTTGGAATAACACTTCTAGCCGTCGCGCTCATATTCCTCTCCCTAGGATTAATCAATTTCACAACCGAAGGCTTCTCTCTCCTAAGCCTCGCGTCAATCGTGGTTGGAGTGGTATTACTACCGGCTTTCATATTATACGACCGCAGGCTCAAAAACCCCATGATCGACTTCGAAGCCTTCAAAAACAGAGTCCTTCGAAACGCGGTCTCATCCGCCTTCTTCCTCAGCCTCGGCTACTTCTCCGTCGTTTTCCTGCTGATAATGTACCTGCAAGGAATAAGAGCGCTCTCACCATTAGACGCGAGTCTGCTACTTGTGCCAGGGTACGTTGCAGGCAGCTTTCTTGGTCCAGTAATGGGCAGGCTCTCAGACAAGTACGGCTCAAGAGAAATCGCCACTTTGGGAGTCTTCTTCTTAGCCGTCGCCATCTTCATATATTTGACGTTGGGAGCCAACTCATCCTTCTATATCGTGTTGATAGGTTCAGCCATCTCAGGCTTAGGCACTTCCATGTTTTTCCCAGCCAACAACAGCGCCGTAATGGCTAACGCAAGAACAGGGTCATACGGCAGCATCTCGGGACTGCTGAGAACTCTGCAAAACATCGGAATACTGGGAAGCTTTGTCATAGCAATATCTGTCGCCGCAGCCTCCATCCCCCGACAGGTGGCGTTCGAAGTGTTTATAGGCACAACAAACCTAACTGGAGGCGTCACTAGAGACTTCATAGCCGGCATAGACCATGCATTTTACGTGTCATTAGCAATTCTTGTTCTTGCAGGGGTCTTATCCTTCATTAGAGGGCGAGAATCAAGAAAAGAAAACACCAGCTAAGCTCCAAAAGAGCAAGAAGCGTAATCCTTTTTCAAATTTCTTGACCCGAAAAAATAGCGAGTTCGATTAAAGTTCTACTTCAACGATTTTCTGCAGTTAGGGCAGAAACTTGATTTGTCATCGACTTCTTTGTTGCAGAATCTGCAGGTTGGTTTTGGAAACAGCTTAAATGGAGACAAAATAGTGTGCCGCTCGTACCGCTTACCCATGAACATGCTGACCTCAAACAACGCAACAAGAGCAATAGACAAGAACAAGTTACCTTGAGGCGTAGCTCCTGGAGTAATTAGCATAGCCAAAACCACAATTCCCAAGTAAACATACTTTCTTTTTCGGCTAAACATGCTTGTGTGTATTACTCCAAACTTGACCAAGAGAACAAAAAACGCTGGAATCGTAAAAATCACTCCGCTCACTATGATGGTGAAGAAAAGAATGTTGTAGAAGTCCATAATCGAGAACATCATTTCAGCGCCGACAGCCGTGAAGAAAGGGAACATTGAATAGACGAACGCTGGAAAAAGAAAGAAATAGCCGAAGAGCGCCCCTGCAATAAAGAGCGCTGAAACCACCGCGACGAAGGGGTAGATAGCCTTCTTTTCATGCGGGTGCAATGCTGGGTCAACGAACTTGTAGATCTCGTACGCTAAAACCGGCATCGTAATGGTAATGCTGAAGACTAAGGCTGCCATAACGTAGAGTGTTATCGGGTCACCTATCTGCAAGGCTATTAACTGGACATTTGGCGGCAGGTTCATTTCTCTAACGGTTCTTAGAAAAACGGACATTAGAGGCTGATAATTGCCTGTCATGGCAAAAAAATCTGTGTTTCCAGGAAGAACCAACATGACGATTGTAGCTATTATGAACGTGTAGATGACTACTTTCAAGCGTTTTGTTAATTCTGCAAGATGTCCCAGGAAAGTGTTTACTACCTTTTCAGGCATTGGCATTCCATCTTAGCTTTTATCAACCTTCAGAAAGCGCCCCAGCTGCTTTTTTGATTCGAAGCCATAAAAAGCATAGCGGTTATGCAGCAGTGCCCATCGTCTTAACTTTTTCAGCTACTTCAGTGGATATTTGTTCACGTGTTTTTCCGTCAGTTGTTATGCCGAGGTTTCGTGCTGTTTCAAGCAGAATCTCATCGTTGGAACGTATTTTTGGAGCATTAACCTGAGTTGAGGCAGCTTCTTGAAACTCTTTTGAGGCTTTGTCGAATTCTCCTTTCGCTTTGCCTAAGGCTCTTGCAAGTTCAGGAATCTTTGCTGGTCCCCACATTATCATGACGATGGCGACGACACCTATTATTATCCATTCCCAACCTTCAAGCATTATTTTACCTCAAAACCTTACTCAGTGCTGAAAGCTTAAAACCATTTGTTGGTGTAGCAACACAGTCACATGCCCCTAAAACGTTATTCCCAGAAGTTTACGGGTTCACAACGACTTTTCCATACATGCCCACATCTGCGTGGCCCGGAACCTGACAGATGTAATAGAAATCTCCCGCTTTAGTCACTGTGAAAACCACTGAGCCGCTTTCCCCATGCTGAAGCGGATTAGAAGCGCTACGGATCTGAGCGTTAAACTGCACAGGCGCCGACGTCTGATTCATACTTACTATCGCCCAGTTGTGAGAGAACTGCCCCACATCAGTGACCGTTAAGTTCACCACATCACCGACTTTTAATGTTAGTGTCGGACCAGGCGAAACCAGACTGTTCGGACTGTATCCGAATCCGTAGAGGCTTGACGAGATTTCTCCTTCATATAGACTGATGTTTACGTTAGGCGAAGTGCTTGTAGTGGTGACACCTGGAATCACTGAAACGCCTAACAAGACAACCACGGCAAGGGCTGCAGAACCTGCGAAGAGCCATCGGCGGCTAACCTCTTTCGGGGTTTCCCCATAGTAAAGGTACACGAGCATGGCAAAGGCGATTAATTCAGCGCTTAAGAGGAAAGCAAACGTTCTTTGCTGGGCAATTAGATCAAGCGACCACATTGTAACCGCGGTGACTATGATGAAAATAAGGAGGAGAACGGCGATCAAACCTGGACCTTTAAGGTACTGGCTCATTGGGCACTCCTCCGCTTTTCGTACGCCACCACGTATCCTCGCAGCATCCGGCACATAGCGTAGAAGGAACCCGCAAAAACCGCGGCGGCTAGGAACCCAAGTGGCGCTGCATCCCAAAAGCTCGGAATCATGTTAACCAGCGAGGCAAGCGACACTGAAGCGGTTATCAGGAAGAAAACGAAGACTGCTGTGAACCAGCTTAACACGCTTTGGCTAGCTTGCTCCATTTGATTTCTTATCCGCGTGGATTTCGATTTGCCTTCGGCGATTGCTTTAGGCGTTTCAGGCGCTGGCGCTGTGGGCGCTTTGCTTTCAAGTGCTGCCGAAGCAGCCACGGGTGATTTCCGCCGTAGCCTGTAGATTATCCACATCACAATGATTGTAGCAACTGTTGACCCGCCGAGAACGAGGATCGCTTGCAGGTTTGGGATAATCTGACCAGGAGTCAGGTATCCCCACACTGTTAACGCCACGAACTCAACCACAAGTATTGCGCCTATGGTCGCGAAAACAGGTCTCTGGCTGAGTTTTCTTCTCTTGCTCCTATCGTAGAAGGGCAGCAGAAACAGAAGAACCACAAAAACGCCGAGGGCAGCGATGGCGTAGACTGCTTCTGGACCCTCAAAAGCTTGGACTTTCAGGATCTGATAGACCCATAGAAGGTACCAATCTGGCTGAACCACGTACTGTCCCGCTGTTTCAGGGGAAAACGCAGGCGGAAGAACAAGCGGCACAAGTGCTGAGACCGCGACGAGAATGGCGATGTAAACGCTGAAAAGGATGGCGGCGTAAAGGAAGATTTTCGGGAACCAAGGATAAATCTTGCCTTTTTTAGGTTTTCCGAAGGCGGACACGTAGGCTGGTCCGTGAACTTCGTACATGTAAACTTTGAGTGCGAGAAAAATTAGCAGCACAGCGGGGAGAATCACTGTGTGTATATGAAGGAAATTAGTGATCTCTGATGCGTCGCTGCCTGACCCAACAAGGACAAATTTAGCTAAACTAGCAATTGACGCGGGGAAGAAGTTAACAAAGCCAACAGCTACGTCGGTGGCGGATTTTGAAATCACCGTCCAGGGTAGAAGATAACCCGTTACTCCGAAACTGAGTACTGTCACGCCGAGTATGATGCCAGCTAGCCACATCAAAATTCTATTTTCTTTGTGGGCGCTGCCGAAATAGTTACGAATAAAATGCAGGAACGCGAGAAGTATCATCGCGTACGCGGTGTAGAGATGCAGGGTTTCGACGAGTTGCCCGAGTGGAACGGAGTTGATGATGAACGTTGTTGACGTGTACGCTCCAGCAGGTGTGGGCACGTAGTAGAGCAGCATGAACATGCCCGTGGCGCCCTGCATCGCGAAGGTTAACGCTAGAAGGAGACCGAGCCAGTAAATGGGGTTCAAGGCGAAATCGGGAATCGGCTTGAGCGGCGTCTTGGTGAAGCCTAAGCGCACGTCAAACCAATCGACTAATTTGTCATAAATGGTTTTCTTGGCCATGTCACTCACCTAAACTGCTGTCATGTGCTGCTTACGACAGTTCCTCCCTGAAGGTCATACTTAAGCACCGAAGCTGGGTCTGTGGTGCCCGGCGGTCCATGCCCGAAAATAGTGGGTGGACCCATGCTGACAGCGCTTATGTCGCCTGTTGACGCGCCCAATTCAAGCTGCACTTGGGGGACGGGTCTCGGAGCTGGACCTCCAATCACTTTGGCGCCATCAACAAAGTCGTATTGTGACCCGTGGCAGCAGCAGTAGCCTTCCGAAAGCGAAGTCTTATACGACTTGTTGCATGGTGGCGAGCCGCTGGGCGGCACGAACCCGTAGAAGCATCCGAGGTGCTGGCATATGTCGCTGAAGGCTACTATGTCTTGGTCTGGTCCAATGCCGCCTTTGGCTTTCACTCCAAGCTTAACAAGCAGGTTTGGAGTGTTAGTCAAGGGGTAGTTGAAGGTAATGGGCGTGAGGAGCTTAAGCGAGTTTATGTTCGTGACCTTTATTTTTGGCCATGCAAGCTGAGTTGTAGCGGCAGGGATGAACGTCAAAGCTTTCAGGGAACTAGTTAAAGCCAAAAGTGTTATGGCACCTCCTCCTGCTGCTGCCAGTTTCAGAAAGTCTCGCCTACTAATTGCTAAGGGCTGAACGGGCTGTTCTTCTGGCACCTCAACCGGCTTTTTCTCCACCGTCGTGGGGAGCGGAGGCGTTGGCATAGGCTGCTCGCCGAACATGCCTACGATCGGGAACCTTTCCAGAGTTTCTTCGGTATGGGGTGAGCCTTTTATGGTCTCCGCCAAGTTTTCGTTTCTGGTGTGGATGCCCATGTGAGTGCCTTGAATCCAGAGTTGGCTTTTTGACAGGTCGTAAACCTTTCCGTTAAAAACAACGTAGAACGGATGTCCTTCTTTCCCGTCGAACGGTTCTAGTTCTTTCTGAGTAAAAACTCTTAATTGATTTTTGTCTTTATTTTCAGGCATGGATTTGCTTCACCAAAAGTAGCAAAAGTTTCGAAGCTCAATTACTTTCTACGTAAGAATCAAAATAAAGGTTTCGGAACACCCGCGCGGCGCTTTGCCTTTTCTTATTTTTTTCGCCTGATACTGCTAACTTATTTGTCATAGAAGGATTTTTGAGGGTTTGGATTGTTTTGGTCAAGATTGCACTTCTCTGAAACTTTGCGCAGTTTTTGCGGTGGTTTCAATCTCATATACGCATGTGGTTCTTCTATTTGGCTCAGTATTCTTTTTTTTCTCCAGAATGAACGAATCTCCGCAATTCTCATCCTAATCTCTATCAAAGTAATATCCTCAAGTCTGTCAGAATCAATATCTCGTTCAAAAAGCGGTTCAAAATGAACTTCAAAAAACCGATTTAGCTCTTCTTCAATCCCTTCCCCACATATGCGAATGTTTGTATCAAATTGTTTTTCTGCATTAGTTGTGCCTCCTGTGAGTTTGAAAGCCCCTCTCGGAAGCGTTAAGGTTCCGTCATAAACAAGTCGGTATTCAACTTCAGTGAAATTTGCTCCCCAAATTATGTACTTCTGTAGAATAGAAATCGGTACATATTGATTGCTGTCATCTACTGAACCGAATTTTCCTAGTTCCAACCAGAAGGGATACAAGAAAGAGGGAATACCCCCAACATGTAGGTTTTTTGAAGGAACTTCAGTTCCATCTAGTTCTTCCCATTTTACTTGCATTCCATCACAAAGAACTGTCGCATCGCTGATATTCTTGTCCTTTACCTTAACCGAAAAGCCAACTTTCTCCATCTTACAGTGGGGTTCTATTAGAATTATAGGCTCATTCAAACGCTTTGATAATTCTATTACTGACAACTCAACAATCACAGCTCCCTCGATTACATAGAGCAAGTCTCTGAATGGGTCGGTGACCAAACCGATAAAGGCGAGGTAAACTGTAATTCCAGTTGCTACAAGAATCGCTATCCAAGTAGTTATGAGTATATTTGACTTCTTCAACCTGAACCCTTTTCTTACATCGAAGTTTTCTGTTATTTTTTAAGACATATAAAAGATTGCTATATATTCCCATGACAAATAAGTTAGCAGTATCGTTTCGCCTTAATACTTATCTAAATCTTAGCGAATTTGTCATTTGAACAAGATAGGCTTTGTAAACACTCTCTTTCAACGTTTCCAAACTGGCGATGGAATTGTCGAGGTACTGATTTACTTTGTCGGCGCAGTAACGCAGGGATCGTGTGCTTTCGAGGCTTTTACGCAGTCTGTCAAGAAAGATCTCTTTTTCCGCGTGACTTTGAGCCTTAACCGCAACAATCGCTTTAAAGAACGCTTTTCTGGCATCCGGCTCCACGGATCCAAAGAAATGAATTATGGGAAGGGTTGCTCGAAATTCGTTGATATCCTGAGGGATGGCATTTTCAAGTGCGGTTACATCCGAAAGGTCGTCCTTGATCTGGTAGGCTAAGCCGAAGTTTTCTCCGAACTCAGCAAGCGCATCGATTTCACTGCGTGAAGCATTCGCGGCTATGCCTCCGCATTGGGTTGCTGCTTTAAACAGCGAAGCGGATTTTCTATTTATCGTTTCCATGTAATCGCTCTCTCTTATTCTTTCTTGTGCGTTTTCAACGTCCATGTATTCGCCGTCTGAAAGCAACAGGCAAGTCTGCGACATTATTTTAACTATGTCTTTCCCGTAGTCGGCGGTTAGGTTTATTGAAAGCGACGCCAGCGCGTCTCCAACTAGAACAGCGTCTCTGACGCCCCATTTTGCATTGATAGTGAGTGCGTTTCTTCTGAAGAGGTCTTGATCTAAAACGTCGTCGTGGATGAGCGTGGCGGCATGCAGCAACTCGATTGACAAAGCCAGTTTTTTCACCGTTTCAATATGGCCTCCCACGCTTTGGGCGCTGAGCATGACCAGGGCAGGTCTCAGTCGTTTTCCTCGTGTTTGCAAAACATATCTGATTCTTTCACAGAGTTCGAGGTCAGCTATTTTTGGTAGTATTGTTGAAATTTCATGGTCGATTAGTCTTCTTACTTCCTTAAGATAGGAGTCGTAACCGTTTTTATCGGAGACAAATTCAACTTGTTCGTTTGGCATGTAGGCGATCCTTCAAAACGCGTTCTATGAAACTCATCTTTTGACACATTATAAATCTTTCCGATAATCGCTTTTTTGCATCATCGTAATTAGGGTCTCTTTGGTTTTCTCGGTCTCCTCATTGCCAACAAGGCAGGCGCATAGACCGCTACCAGAAGAAGCAGGATAAATAACAGCTGAAAACCGTCTGCCCCATTAACTACTCCGCTGATTGCATACGCCGCGATTAAGCCAAAACTCGTTAGGCTGTGAGCTCTTATCATGTCAAGGTTCGCCGGCGCTAACCCTGCGGGATTTTCAAAATCTCTCCTCAGAATCCGTATCGACCTGAAGGCAAGAGGCATTGATGCGAGTGCAAGCAGCGTCAGCAAGGGCATAACACCCGAAAGCGCCCCAAGAATTATGACCGCGTAGGTGCACGCCCAACTGGCAACGTACAATTTGATACCGCTTCTTTTTCCATATCTTGCCACGAGGGTGAGTTTCCCCGCCAGCCGATCCTCCTGATAATCTGGGATTTCGTTTATCACAATCATCGAGAACAGCATTATCCCCATGGGCAACGTCGCCACGAACGCTTCAAATCCTATTGCTTGGGTTTGCACAAAGTACGACCCTAAGCCAATGGTGGTTCCAAAATTCACAAGCTGACCAATCTCGCCTAAGCCGTAATGGGAGAAGCTTATTGGCGGCGCCGTGTAGAAGACGGAGCAGAAGACGCCAAATAGTCCGAAGAGGAGAACGGGCAAGCCTCTGGTAGCGGTTAAAAATAACCCTACCGCTATAGTGATGAAAAAACATAGCGTAAAGGCTTTGAACATTGCTGGAGGCTTAATCAGTCCGCTGCTGAGTGTGCCGCTGCCACCAGTGTACGGGTTCTTTTCTTCAGGTTTTAACTTGTCAACAGCGTGCTTGTAATCGAAATAATCGTCAGCCATGTTGAGTGCCACATGGTTGAACACAACACCGACCATGACAAGTAAGAAGTATAAAGGGAAGAAACTGCGGTCAACCGCCCAAGCGACCAATGCGCCCACCGTGGCTGGGAAGATGCTTGGCGGTACAAAGTGGTATCTGAGTGCCTTCCACCATGCCCATGTTCTCGGCGACTTTGCCTCGGTGATTTCTCCTTCCTCCAGATTTCAAAAACTTTTATGTTATATTTTGCTGTCGAACCTCTTTAAACCTTGTTCAAGCTTGTGATAAGCACCATATCGAATCCACTAATAGTTCCCTGAAAGTCGCCACTACGAATTTTTCAAAATGATTAAATATCAGTTGTAACGAAGAGAAGAAGAGTGACTCTAAAATGGTAATGCCCTTAGATTTCTTGGACACGATGGCTTGGGACGTTGCCATTAGCGGAGTACTTTTAGCTGTTGCCTCGATTACACTCCGCTATAATCCGTTAACAGCCTCAATTGAGGAAGAGAGTAAACAATTAAAACGGGGATTCGCAGTGGCGATAGGTGCCTGCGGATTTTATTTGTTTCTTTCAGGCGTTGCTATCAGTTTCATATGGCCTTTTGCCATATCCAGCGGGGTCTACAACGTGTTGTTCGGCGGAATCGCAACTTTAGGCGGATTAGTGCTTTTGGCTGGTGCCCTCGCCTTGTTTCTGAATGCCAATTTGCGGCCCGTCACATACTTGGCTGCTGTCGCCGGCTTATACGCGGTTGTGGATGCCTACGCAATTGCAAGTAATGGTCTTACGAATTCGCCATTACTGGCCTCATTGAGCTATTTGTCTTTCGCGGCTCCAGCGTTTTTATCCGTCCCAGCCGCTCACTTGAAAAGCAAGTTGTGGAGATGGCTTTTCATGTTATTGGCTTTCGTGTTTGCGGCTGCATGGCTGTACCAAGCAACCAACTTTACTCTGGCGCATCTTCAGCCCTCATAATGAAATGCGCCTACATCAACGCAAAATGCCATCCCAACCCAAATGGGTGAATTTGACCCCGAAAGGTGGTCGGAACCACTAGCTGAAAAGAGTATGCATTCTAGAAATCGCCGAAAAGTAACCCAGCAATCGGACTTGTTTCCTAACTCTAGCCGTATTTGAAGCAGCTTGGACTTGAGCGCATCGACGGTTTCCATTTCAACAGTTTAATATACTCTATTTTGCATATAATTGCTTGAAAGGATGGCAATGGGAAAGCACAAGTGGTTGCTAATCATCCCCATTTCGCTTATTCTAATTCTGTCATACTGCACATCAGCAGCCTCAAGCACCAACACCAGTTCAAGCACCGATAACTGGACGATGTTCCGTCATGACCCAAATCACAGCGGCTACACAACTGGCGAAGGTCCAACCAATTCCGTCAAACTCCTGTGGACTTTCACAACAATGGCGGCTGTTGTGTCTTCCCCAGCAGTAGCTAACGGCTGCGTTTTCGTAGGTTGCGATGATGGCGCTGTTTACTGTCTCAACTCCTCCAACGGTGCACTAGTTTGGTATTATCCTACCGAAAGACACTACCCAAACGTAAGTGAAGCGGAGTCGTCGCCTGCCATCGATAACGGGTGTGTCTACATAGGCTCCTGTGATGGTAACGTTTATGCTTTGAACGCTTCTAGCGGCG
>CAZWPI010000005.1:0-17921 GCA_964636055.1 uncultured Candidatus Bathyarchaeia archaeon | reverse complement strand
TTTGAACGCTTCTAGCGGCGCCAAACTCTGGAGTTACACCACCGGCAACGAGGTTAAGTCGTCTCCCACTGTTATCGACGGCGTAGTCTACATAGGCTCCTGTGATGGTAACGTTTATGCTTTGAACGCTTCTAGCGGCGCCAAACTCTGGAGTTACACCACCGGCAACGAGGTTGATTCATCGCCTGCTGTCTCTGAGGGCGTAGTCTACGTTGCCAGTGACGACTTTTTTGTTTACGCTCTTAATGCATCTACAGGTAATGAAATATGGCACACCCACACTGGAACTAAAGTGTCCTCTCCTAGCGTATACAATCGTTATGTCTACATAGGGTCATACGACGGCTACGTTTGTGGTTTGAACGCTTCCACGGGTGCCAAAATTTGGGAATATCAAACGGAAGATACAGTAGCCTCTTCCCCAGCCGTCGCTTACGGATGTGTCTATGTAGGCTCCGAGGACAATAACGTTTATTGTCTAAATGCCTCGAACGGCAAGAAAATATGGCAGAGCCCAACTGGGTATTGGGTCTGGTCTTCGCCCGTAGTTGCGGACGGCAACGTATATGTGGGTTCTGAAGATTACAACATTTATTGTCTTAATGCTTCTACAGGAGCGAAGAAATGGAGTTACGCAACTGGAAACTATGTGGATTCTTCTCCAGCAATAGTGAACGGCAACCTTTACGTTGGTTCTGATGACAATCATGTCTACGCTTTTGCCTTATACAATTCGACTGTTGAATCCTTGCCTTCACAATACACCAACTCTTTACCGTGGACCACGATTGCGTTTGATGCCATTGCGTGCGCTGTGGCGGCCGCGATTATTATCATAATCGTGCGCTTTGTTCGCTCGACTAGACAAACTAAACAAAACGCTGAAGCCACGAAAATTTCTGACCGAAAACTTTCTTGGTTTTCAGCACACGCCGATACCCTTTGTATTTTGGCAATTCTGGCTTTCTCAACAATATTCTTTGTTAATCTAGGAAGCGGACCTCTTTGGGCTGCCGACGAGCAAACGTACTCTCAATGGGCATTCCACATGTTTAAAACTGGAGACTACCTGACCCCGTGGGCTTTTGGCGGTATTTTTTGGGTAGGTAAGCCGCCGCTCTTAATGTGGTTGATGTCTCTTGCCTACCAAGTCTTTGGCGTTAACAACTTCGCCTCACGGTTTTGGAGTGCTGTATTTGGTACGCTATCTTTAGTTCTTGTCTTCTATTTGGGAAGGAAACTTTATAACTTGTATGTTGGGTTTCTTTCGGCGCTGGTTTTGGGCACGTTTACAACCTTTTATGTGTTTGCAAGGCACGCTATGATTGACGTTCCTTCCGTCTTCTTCATTCTGGCTAGCATATACTTTTTGGTTTTAAGCGAGAAAACAGAAAATACTCATCGATATGTAGCTTTGAGCGGCCTGTTCTTTGGTTTGGCGTTTATGACAAAGCAGATTGTAGCTTTATTGATTCCGCTAATCGTCTTTTCTTATTTCACCGCGACAGGGAGAGGCATCAGGTTTCTTTTCACAAAACGCTTTGCTCTTTTTTGGGGAGTTGGACTTCTTGTTTTTTCTCCTTGGCTAATCTACATGAGCATCTGTTTCGGACTGGAGTTCTGGCAGATGTTTTTCGTGCGCGACGCCATTATGCGAACAGTTAGTCCTTTTGAGGGTCACGTCGGAGGCTACCTTTATTATTTTAGCTACTTAGTTAATAAAGAAAACCTGTTTTGGGTAATACTGCTACCTTTTGCGGCAGGGCTTTGTGCATTCAACGCTGTTTTTAAACGTTTAAAAGAAGACACTTTAATTCTTGCATGGATGTCAATCGTGTTTGTGGCATTCACTTTTGCCCAAACAAAACTTGAGTGGTACATCCTGCCAGCTTTTCCAGCTTTCGCCATTGCCATAAGCAGTTTTCTATATCAACTATCAAGGAAAATACGACTTGCCATACGTTACTATTATTTCTACATAAGCCGTATAGCTAGTCATGTTTTTCCAACTGCTAAAAATGTGTCAGAGAAAGTCAAGGTTCGAAATTAGAGTCGTGGCAAGCCGCTGAGACTGGAACCCAAGCGGGGTCAAGTCCACAACATCTCAAAACTGTGATATTCAACTTCGCCGACACTTTTCTTAAACACTTTTCCAGTAAGGGTGCTATTGTCAATCATGTTTATTCGGCATCTCGCGTAACTTCTTGAGAGCTTTGTCAACTTCATCCAAGCCCAGTCTGACGAGAGTTTCTGATTTAGGTATCCCATTTGCGTCCCAGCCAGCTTCTTCATAGTATTTTTGCACGCCCTCTCTGACGCTTGTCTTGTCGGCAGCTTTACCTTTGCAGGGTCCCGAAGGCAACGGCTCATAGAATCTGCTCGGATTATCATCATCAACTTTCGGGTTCCACGTCACATCTGGTCCGCCCAAAAGCAGCAGTGCCCTCTGAATCTGCAGCGCCTTTAATCCGCCGTTTCTTGCCCATTCATTGCGGGTCAAGTTTAATCCTGTTATGGCTCTGTAGAGTTCAAATCTGGAATTTTCAGGAAAACCAAAACATGTGAATTTGCACATGATGGCTGAGTCGTAGAACACTTCCCAAATCTCGCTTCCATAACCTTCCAAGGGCAAATTGGTCATCGACGAGTGGTCACCACCCTGAACTGAGCAAGCAAACCCTATTTCATTAGAGAAGTCCATGCCGCTACGAATGCCATGAGCGCCGATTCCGATACCTTTACTCTGAACAGCGTATTTCAGCAAGTCTTTTTGTTTCATCTTTCCTATTTTCAGTGCTGCTCTGTAAGTGCCTTCAGCCAACAAATCGCCGATGCCCTCTCTCGCGGCAATTTTCTTAGCCAATGCAGCAAAGGCTTCAGCGTCCCCCCACCTTAATTCAATTCCATCTAAGTCGTTTTTGGAGAGGATGCCTCTTTGGAACAGTTCAGCGGCAAAACCCATTACGTTGCCTGTCTGAATGCCGCACAATCCCAAGTCATTAACCAAGGAAGACAAGTGCACATTCTCTTCTGGATCAAATATTCCGAGGTTAGGACCCAGATAGGCCTGCAATTCGTAGTCTGGGTTATCGGTTATGGCGCCTTTGAATTTTCCTGACTTAACGACGGCGATTTTCATGCAGTTTGTTGGGCAACCGAAGTCGCTCCAAGCTTGCTTCACCCAGAACTTGTTCTCAAACTGGTCCACGCCATAGCTTCTTTCGGCGTGCCATTCTTCCTGCCAATTCTTGACAGGTTCAGAACTGGTTTTCGCCCCGAAGTTGTAGCCGCCTCCGCCGGTTCCCCATCTTCGCCACATCACGTTACCGTAGGCAATCTTGTTTACTAAACTGATCATTTGCTTGATTTTTTCAAGGTCTGCGACCTCGGGCAAGGGACCCGTGCCTTTGACAGCGACCGCCTTTAGCCTTTTTGAGCCCATAACCGCTCCGTAACCGCCGTAACCCGCCGCATGCGTCCATTTTGCCGTGACGACCGCTGTTCGAACCTTGTTCTCGCCGGCGGGACCAATGCACAACGTTGCTGGCTCTTTCCACTCACCGTAACTGGGATAACGCTCCTTCAACAGAGCCCTGCATTCCTTATTGAGCAACGCATTTGTTTCCTTAGTGTCTTTTCCCCAAACATGACTTGCGTCTCTGATCTCAACGTCTGAGTCTTTGATGAACAGGTAAACTGGCTTCTCAGCCTGACCACAAACTATTATGCCGTCGTAACCAGCGCAACGCAGTTCTACCCCGAACTCGCCCCCTACAGTCGAACCCACAACCCCGTTACTCTGAGGAGACTTGCCTGAAACGCAGACCCTTCCTCCAGGGTAAAATCCAACAAACGGTCCTGGCAGAAAAAGTAAGATATTATCTGGTCCTAGAGGGTCAACTTCTTGCCACTTGTGAATCAGTCTGTCGCAAAGGATTTTCGCTGCGAGCCCTCTGCCCCCGATGTAATCTTTCAGCCACGCTTCGTCAATCGTGATGTTTTTGGAATTTCCGTTTGAAAGGTCAACTTCCAAGAATTTTCCGGCATATCCCAGCATCAGAGGAACTCCTCCGCTTTTTCTCCGTACATTTTTGTAGCGAGATCTCTTGATGTCTCCTCTGGGGTGCGTGCGTACAGACCCGTGGCTTGGTCTCGTCTTGGAACTGATTTCAAGACTCCCCATCCTCCTTCTTGGCAAACCTTGACGCACTCTGGATCTCCATCGCACAAGTCGCAGATCACGATTTTCTTCTCGGCAGGATGCAAATGTGGGATTCTTCCAGGGCAAGCCTCTATGCATTTGCCGCACCCTGTGCACTTTTCCTTGTCAACGGCGACAGCGCTGGTTTTTCTGTTTACGGATAAAGCTTGAAAAGGGCAGGCTTTGACGCAGGGATAGTTTTCGCATTGGGTGCACAGATGCGGAAAATCTGCTCCTGGAACCAGCATGAAGACCCTTACTCTTGATGCTTCTGGCCATATCCTGTTCTCGTGATGAAGGGAGCAGGCAATTTCGCATTTTCGGCATCCGCTGCATTTCGAAAGGTCTCTTGCTATCCAAACAGGCTCGTTCGCTGATTGATGATGTGGCCAATTTCTGCTCGTTTTTTTTCAGCTCCCAATATTCGTCTTGCGCGTCAAAAAGAAGAATTTAGTAACACGTGTGCATTCTAATTCTATTGAAATGTTGTGATTATGCACTTTTTTGCTGCCTTCGAATGTTCTAGTGGGCTTGGCCTTCTGGGATGGCTGCTAGTATTTGGTCGGCTGTTCTAAGCAGTCCGATTCTTGGAAAGATGTATTTTAGGGTTGTTTCGTGTTCGTCTTTGGTGTTGGCGGCCATTGCGTCTGTGGCGAATACTTGGTTGTATCCGCGTTGGTAAGCGTCTCTGGCTGTTGTTTCTACGCCTATGTTGGTTGAGACCCCGCACAGGACGATTGTATCTATGCCTCTTCTTCTGAGTTGTAAGTCTAATTCGGTTCCGTAGAATGCACCCCACTGCCTTTTCGTTATAACTACATCTTTGTTTGTAGGCTTTATTTCTTCCACGAATTCTGTCCAGTCAGCTGGTCTTTGACTTGAACTCCATTGAGCTTGCTGATCGGTCAGAGGATGCAACGTGTCTTTTCCATCGATGGATGCTACATGAACCAAGAAGACGGGCATTCCAGTCTCTCTAAATTTCTTCACAAGCTTTGAGACGTTTGCAATAACTTGGCTCACGGTGTTAGGTTCAAGTTTCCTATTCAGTGCAACTATGCCCTTCTGCATGTCTATAACTACCAACGCGGTCTTGTTAAGATTCACTTTAAAATCAACCATACCCATCAACAGCAGTACACGCAAATAACGGATTTATATATATTCTCATTTTTTCATTCTCAATGGCAATTAGAAAACATTTGCAGGATTTTCTTCGTGGTTCAGTGTTTCATAAGCTTTTAGAAGGCTACGATGTTCGTTGGGGAAAAACGCCTGTTTTGCTCTTAAGACTTTCCATCAAGTTTGGTTTCTGTTTGACCATGGATGTATTTGCTGCCTCTCAGCGCAGAGAAGATGGCAGCTAAAAAGCACATGATTGCACCTACGATGAATGCTTCTCTCAGTGCAGCCATGAAAGGTGATGAAATTGCGTTGGGAAAGAAGGTTGACCCTGTGAGATGCTGAATTGTTGCTGTGGGTATGGCGCTTACCACTGCTGGTGGCAGCGTATTCAATATTGTCTGAACAGGGTTGTAGCCTAGAAACGCTCCAAATAAAGCGCCCGTCGCTGGTGTTGAACTGAAGACCTGTGCAAACTGTGCAGGTGCGCCAGCACTCGTGACTGCAGAGGCTAAGGCTCCTGGAAGACTATTGGTGAGGGATACAATGATTATAGTGAAAAATATGGCTAGGCTCATCGTCTGACCGCAGTTCTGCAAGGTTGCACGCATACCTGACGCAGCGCCTCTGTGTTCCGGCGGAACCGAATTCATAATTGATGCTGTGTTAGGCGAAGCGAAGAGACCATTGCCAACGCCCATTATAAAAAGCACTGAACCGAAGGTCAGATATGCAAAATCGGCTTGAAGAAACGCAAAAGCTATGAAAGTAACTCCAGTTATAAACATGCCCATTGTGGCGAGCAACCTCGCACCGTGCTTATCGGATAACCACCCGCTGGTTGGACCTGCAAGAACAAAACCAATAGACATGGGTATCATGAATATTCCTGCCCAGAATGGTGTGGACTCGTAGCTGTATCCATGCAGTGGAAGCCAAATGCCCTGAAGCAGTATTATAAGCATAATCATCACGCCGCCTCTTGCCATGGCGCCTAGGAACTGCGCGATATTGCTTGCACTAAACATCCTTATCTTGAAAAGTTCAAGTCTGAACATCGGTTCAGGAACACGTTGCTCAAGAAATGGAAACGCGATGAGGAGTCCGACTCCAGCCGCAAGAGAAGCGATGACCCAAGGGCTGCTCCATCCCATAGATGAAGTACCATATGGCAGCAAACCATAAGTAATCCCTATCAAGATAAGGGTCAAGCCTGCGCCGAAGGTGATGTTTCCCCAAATATCCATTTTCTGGTGGCGTCTGATTGTGCCAAGCTCCTTCAGTTTCCAGTACGACCAAACAGTGCCGAACATGCCCACTGGAACACTTACGAGGAAGACCAACCTCCAATCATAAATCGCTAGAACCCCGCCAAGAACCAAGCCAATCAACGAGCCGGCCAAGAAAGCCACCTGATTAATGCCGAGCGCTTTTCCGCGTTCATTAGGCTGAAACGCATCGGTAATAATCGCGGCGCTGTTTGCGAAGAGGAAAGCTGCGCCGACGCCTTGGATAATCCTGAAAACTATAAGCTCCATGGCACCCAAGTCGCCTTGATTCGGCGTCAGAAATAGCATTATCGAGCCGACCGTGAATATTGCGAAACCAAGATTGTAGAGTTTCACTCTTCCAAACATATCGGATATTCTGCCGAAAGCAACCAGCAAGGTGGCGGTGACGATGCTGTAGCCGAACAATATCCAGAGCAAATACTGAAACGAGGAAAAAGGGTCGATGTTTATCCCCCTGAAAATCGCGGGTAACGCTATCAAAACAATGGTGGTGTTTATTGAAGCCATCAGAACGCCGAGAGTGGTGTTTGAAAGGGTAACCCATTTATACTCAACCATAAGACTAGTCGCTTCCAGAGCAATGCAGTGACAGCTGTTCCGAGAAAATATTGCATGCAACTTTGACGATTTTAACCAGCATTTCAGCCTCAGCAAAATCTGTGGGCATTGACTTATTTTTCATTGGCATAGTCAAGTGCATGGTACATTGTCAGGTATATATGTTTCAGTAGACCAAGCCGTCTGGAAATGATCATCACAATACGAAGTCATAGCCGTCGCACGCATCGCACTGGTTTTGAATGATCAGTTATGGGTCATCGTCAACAATCACAAAAAATCACCAAAAGTTATCAATTTGTTTTTTCAATAGTACAAAAGCTAGCCCCTTCTTTCCCAACCCACGCCTAACACTTAAAACTCAGGTCTCCACCCTTTCCCTGCCAAACCTTACTGCAATGATTACACCCATCACGATGCCCACGATCAATATTGCAATGCCTAGGAGTATAAGCAGGAAAAGCGGTATGGTTCCAGATGTGGTCTGCGGCGAAGTTGCTGTGCCACTCTCCGTCGGAAGAACCACGAGATACCCTATCATCTGATCGTGGCCTGGACCGCAGTAGATTGTGCAGAAGAACTCGTATACGCCCGGCTGGTCAGCGAAGAAAGCCGTGATATACGAATCCGTTGGCTCAAACCCGCCTGTGGTGTTCTGAGCTCCCGCGATGGTTTCGTTGTTTATGCCGAAGTTAGGCAGAGCAAACCCATGGGCATGCTCATCAGTGTTCCTAACTTTTATGTAGACAAAATCGCCTTGGTTCACAAAAATCGTGCTAGGCACGTACTTGTCATACCCGTCACCCGCAAAATCTGGCTTAACCGTCAGGTAACTGTACATTGTGCGGACATCGGGAGTATAAGCGCTGCCTTGAGTCGGCAAAACCACTAACTGCCCAACCATTTCAAAATGCCCAGGACCACACGGCGTAGTGCATAGCCACCTGAATACGCCCGCCTTCGACGCCGTAAACGGCTGCACAGAAGTGGTTAACGGCGTTATTGAGCCGTTTGGCTGATCCTGACCAGGGTTAACAGCCACGTTTATGTCGTATGCTGCTATGGCGAAGCCGTGGGGCATGTCATCAGTGTTCCTTACGGTTACGTTCACGGTATCGCCCTGATTCGCAACCATCACAGCGGGGAAGAATTTGTCGTAGCCGTCGCCCGCAAAATCCGGCAACACCAACTGAGTGAAGCTTCTGGTCTGCGTGGAGGGATTGTAGCTGGCAGAGTCGGTGGGAAGCACCACAATTTGTCCATTCATCTCAGGGTATTTGTCTGTGCTGAAGCTGAATATGCCCGGATTTGATGCTGTGAAAACAGGAACGGCGGTGTCTGCTGGCTGGATTCCGCTGGCGTTTTGGCTTCCAGGCTGAATGGCGACGCTGCTTTGGCCTTCAATGTTTAGCTGGAAGCTTTCGGTTCCGACGTTCCTGACGGTTATGTTGACCTGATCGCCCTGCTCAACCACGAGCGTTTGAGGATAGAACACGTTGTATCCTTGACCGCCTAAGTCGTATTCGGTGGCAATGTAAAAATCTCTAATGGCACCCGCGGCTGACGCCACTTGGGTGTGAAAAACGGGAAAGATGCTAATCATGAATAGGATTGCCAGCAACGAAAGAGCAAATATGCTTCTCCTGTTCATTTATCGATACTTCCAAATTCTCACGTTCTTTTTGACGCGGCATCCTCACCTAACACTCTTAGGACTTCAAACAGTTTGCCCATGCCCGCTGCAACGGCTGGGTCGCTGAGCTGCCGCGTGACCGCAAGCACTCCCTTGACTGGCTTAACCTCAGTTTTCAACGAGCCAGCGGCTTTGCTCACAGCATCCAGAACATCAGGGTCAAGCGCACTCGCCAGTTTTGTCAAGTTTTGCAGGTTGTCGATAATCGTCAACATGGAATCGCTACTGAGCAGCTTGGCAAGATTTGCAAATGCTTTTTCATCGTTAAGCAAGCCGACTAAAGGTTCGATGAGTCCACGCGATTCAAGAGCGCTCATCAGCCGTAAAAGCGATTTTACGCCGCTAAGCGCTTGCTTCTCCGCTGTCAGTGCCTGTGCCAATTCGTTGAGGGCGTTATAATCAACCGTTGAAAGCAGCTTGATGACGGGCTTGGCGTTTTGGATTATGCTTAGGGCTTCGTCGCTGGAGACAACAGCCATCAACTCAGAAAACGTCGCTTCATCATTCAACGCTCCAGTTGCCGCTTCCAGCAATCCCCTTTTTTCAAGGGCGGTTATCAGTTCCAGCATCCTCGGCGAAGGAAACCCAGGGCTGTCCATTTGCTCTGTTCCGCGTTTTCTCCGCCTTGCACGTGTTTCTGTTGCCATAGCTGACGCCTACCAGCTGCCAAAATACTTTTCCAGAACCATGTCTCCAGAAGTCCACATGTAATACTTTGTCAGCAATTCCTTCTTGAAGTGGTTGACAGGTGCTGCCACCGCTTTTGTGACGGAACCGCCGAATAATGTGTCATCAGTCACGGCGACACCGTAGCCTTCAAACGGGTTGTCAGCGATGCACACGATAGTGGGATAAAACTTCTCCACAGGAACATCAGCGCCCAGCCGGTTCGCCAAATGTTGCGCGGCTATCGCGCCCATCCTCACCGCTAAGAAACCCAGTTTCGGTACGGCACCTGCGTTGGCGTCTCCCACGGCGTACACGTTATCGTACTTTATGCTCACCATGTTCATGTCGGTAGGCACGAACCCGCCGTCGTCGGCAAGGTCGCCAGCCACTTGCTTCAGCACTGGATTTCCAGCGTAAGGTGGCTTATAGATTGACAAGTCAGACTTCAGGGATTTGCCGCCGTCGGAGATGACGGAATTCTCAGTGTACTCCTTCAACACGAATTTTTCTACCAAGCCGTATCCAAGTTGCCCGTACAGCGTCTTGACGATTTTCCTGTTAGCCACTGAGAGGTCTGAGAGGAACTCCGCAGGCGCGAAAATAGTTATCTTAGTCTTGTTAAGCACACCATTCTTCTTTAGCAGTCCATGCAGCATCAGGGACATCTCGAATATGGGTCCTTCGCAAGCTGAGTCTGCTTTGGGAAAGTAGTTTTCAGGCATCTTGGGCTTGGGCGTAGAGCCTTGGTAGAATATGCCTGACCCGATGGTTATGTCTCCGCCCTTGAAGTTTGCCAGCCTTTCGCGGAGCTTGAGGACATCGGCGATTTCGCAGACGCTGAACGCGTTTTCGCTTCCTTTGACCCGCTCCTTCGCCAAAAGGGCGCCTAAAGCGATGACGAGGTAATCGTAATTCTCCTCAGCAGTTTCGCCGTTTTTTTCAACCGTTACCATATTATCCTTTGGGGCGATTTTTGTGACGTTTGCCTGCTCAAACTCTATTCCCTTCCGAGTTAGCGCCTTATTCAAGTCCACGGCTATGTCTTCTGGCTCTCTGACGCCGAGCGCGATGTGAGGTATGCTTGGCCTAAAATGGGTGGCTTGATTCCTCTCTATCACTTTTATTGCTGCATTTTTGCCTACTAATCTTCTCAGGGTATAAGCTACAGTAAGTCCGCCCAGCCTTCCGCCGAGCACTAAAACTTTTTCAGACATCGTTCAAACCTTCTATTTGTGTAAAACTGAAAACTCACTCAGAAGGAATTGGTGATTAAAGGATATAAGAAATTGTGACTGCCTTATATCAATCACAACTAGTCCTTCGATGTTATAATTCAGGTTGTTAAGATTTTTCTGTCTGATTATGTGCGAATTTACATTGCGCTTATGAGGAAACGAACTTTCGAATCTCTCTAATTTTATGTATTTCAATTGAGTTGCTGGCATGTTTTACCGTGGTTCTGACGCCTGAAGTGAACAAAGTAATGTCCGCCTCGTCTACAAGTTTCATTGAATGCAGCTGGTTTGCGACTGACGCTATACGGTCTTTTTCATTTCGATAATCTATTTGCACTGGATACACGCCAAAAACCAGTTCTAATTGCTTTTTAACTTTCTTTTTTGGCGTAACTGCTATGATGGGCTGGGCAACCTTAAACCTGGCTATCATTTTAGCTGTGTAACCAGATATAGTCATCGTGATAATTTTGTCAACCGGCATGTCTTGGCAGATTCTCTGGATAGCTTTGCTTACCGTGTCTGAAATGTTTATGAAAATACCATAATCTTCAACATGACTTTTTACCGTGTTTTCTGTTGCGTTAGCTATTCTGGACATCATATCAACAGCTTCCACAGGATATTGACCCACAGCGGTTTCGCCTGAAAGCATTACGACGTCTGTTCCGTCCAGTATCGCATTTGCCACATCACTCACTTCAGCTCTAGTCGGAGTTGGCTGGTGAATCATAGATTCAAGCATTTCTGTGGCAGTAACAACCAATTTCCCATTTTGATTGCAACGGTTAATGATGGATTTCTGGACCAGTGGTACTCTTTCCGGTTCTATCTCAACTCCAAGGTCGCCTCTGGCTACCATTATGCCATCCACTGCATTCAATATTTCTTCAAAGTTTTTAACGCCCTCAAAGTTCTCGATTTTGGCAACTATCCCACCATCAAAACTTTTTGTTTGAGCTTTCAGGTTTTCCACATCTTTAGCGTCTCTTGTGAAAGACAGCGCAATGTATTCAACATCAAGTTTCGCTGCAAACTTTATGAGTTCTAAATCTTTCTCTGAGAACGTTGAGACTGAAAGGGTTTTGTTTGGAATGTTAACGCCTTTCCCGTCTTCTATGGTGCCATTGTCCATTAAGAGCAACTGCAGTTTTCGGTCGGTTTTCTTGACTACGCGGGTTTTTATTTTGCCGTTGTCGATGTACACGGTGTCGTTAACATCCATTTTGTCGTAAAAATCATGGTTAAAACTAATTTCTTCGTCTTTGAAGCCTACTTCGACTGTTTCTCCCCTGTTAACAACTTTTTTTTGAGTTGCCTTGATCCTGATTTCAGGTCCTTTGATGTCGATCATTACGGGGATGTCCGCGATTTCCCGTATCCTCTCAATAACTGATTTGTATTGATCAAAATCTCCGTAAGCCGTGTTTATCCTGACGCCGTTCATTCCAGCATTTAACATTTTTTGCAAGGTTTCTTCTGAGAAACTCGAAGGGCCAACAGTGCATAAAATCTTGGTTTTTTTGGGCAAATTAACGCCTCATTCATTTAATATAAGTTGGAGTTCAGTTTAAGTCTAGCGCCAAACGATTCTGCGTGTGGCTGTGCCTTTTGGTTCAATTTTCATATCGAGTTAACATCTTTATACTTTTGTGATTGAGGCGCAACAGCCACAAAGACACTTAAGCTAAGCCACCAAAGTTTATCTGACGACGTTTTAAGGAGAGACTCGAATCTGACATCTAACGAAAAAGTTGTTAAGGACCCGACTTGTGGCGTTCCAGTAGACCCTGAGAAAACGCAGTTTAAAGTAGAAAGATGGGGTAGAGAATACTACTTTTGCAGCCATTATTGTATGCGCAGCTTCTTGGAGCAACCAAGGGTTGCTTATTTCTCGATGGAAATTGCTGTGAAAAGTGAGATTCCAACTTACAGCGGCGGGCTAGGTGTTCTAGCTGGTGACACCTTGCGATCAAGTGCTGATCTGAAAATTCCAATAGTCGCAGTTACCCTCGTAAGCCACAAGGGATACTTGAAACAAAAAATAACAGCGGAGGGCCAACAGTTAGAGTATCCTGAGACTTGGGACCCTTCGGCTTTTATGAGTCTGCTGCCGAACAGCGTGGACATTGAAATTGCGGGAAAGAAAGTTAAAGTTAAAGCGTGGATATACGACCACGAAAGCGTTACTGGCGGAGTCGTTCCAATCATATTTTTGGACACAGATGTCGAAGAAAATTCGCCTGATGACAGGAGCATCACTGATTTCCTCTATGGTGGAGACGACGAGTACAGGCTAAAACAGGAGATGGTGCTGGGGATAGGCGGCTACAAAATGCTTCACGCAATGGACGTAAACCTTAAGAAATTTCACATGAACGAAGGGCACTCAAGCCTGCTAACCTTAGAATTGCTTAAGGACAAAGAGCTAGACGATGAAAAGGTCAAGGACCTATGCGTTTTTACGACGCACACGCCTGTTGCGGCTGCTTTCGACAAGTTCTCATACGATCTTGTCCAGAGACTGCTGGGGAACGAGCTGCCTCTTGAAACTCTGAAGAAGTATGGCGGGCAAGACAGGTTAAACATGACGCTGCTGGCTCTGAATCTAAGCAAGTTTACAAACGGTGTAACGGAAGCACATATGGAGTATTCCCAGAAACTGTTCCCTGGATACCACATCTGCGAAGTGACAAATGGTGTTCACTCTCGCACGTGGACCTGTGAGCCTTTCAGAAAAGTTTTCCACAAGTACATTCGAGGGTGGACTCATGAACCTGAATTGCTTGTTAGAGCCGACGAAATTCCCGATGAAGAGATATGGGAAGCGCACATCAAAGCTAAAAGAGACTTGATTGAATTTGTGAAAACGAAGACAGGGACTCAATTAGACGAGCAAACTCTAACCTTAGGCTTCGCAAGAAGAGCAACTGCCTATAAAAGAGCAAATTTGATTTTCTCCGATATTGACCAGCTGAGGAGGGTGAGAAGCAATGGTGACTTGCAAATGATTTTTGCTGGAAAAGCGCACCCCAGAGACCAGGCAGGTAAACAGCTGATTCAAGAAATCTACGGTCACATTTCTCAGTTGAAAGATCAGATCAAGATAGTCTATCTTGAAAACTACAACATGGACATGGCTGCTAAGCTAACCTCAGGAGTTGATGTTTGGCTTAATACGCCGCTTCCGCCGATGGAAGCCTCTGGAACTAGCGGAATGAAGGCTGCTCACAACGGGGTGCTGAACTTCAGCGTTTTGGACGGTTGGTGGGTTGAAGGCTGTATAGAAGGCGTAACTGGCTGGTCAATAGGGCCACATCATGACGAACCTGTTGGGGATGATGAAAGAAGAAGGCGGGAAATTGAAGATTTGTACGGTAAACTGCGATACTTGATCCTGCCAACGTTTTACACCGATGAGGATCACTGGATAGACATGATGAAAAAGTCCATAGGAAAAATTGCCAACTACTTCAACAGCCACAGAATGATGCGGCGGTACGTGACGGAGGCTTACCTGTGAACGCCAGACTTTTAGCGAATTATGGCAGGTGTTTGGGTTGAAAGAATGCGAAGATATAATTCAGAAAGCTTTGCAGGAGGGTCGTTCTTCTCTGCTGATAAATGAGTCGCAGCAAATATGCAAGCTTCATCACATACCTACACCCGTTTCGCATGTGGTGCAAAACGTAGACGAGGCTGTTACGAAAGGAAATCTGATAGGGTTTCCGGTCGTTTTGAAGATTATTTCTCCTCAGATTCTGCATAAATCCGATGTAGGGGGGGTTGTTCTAGGTGTCGATGGTGAAGCGGCGCTTAAGGAGGCATACCCAAAGTTGGTTGCGAAAGTACGCAAGAACGATCCTAAAGCAGAGGTTCTGGGCGTCTTAATTGAAAAGATGATGCCTCCGTCAACTGAGGTTATTGTTGGGGGAATAAGGGATAGCCAATTCGGGCCTTCCATCATGTTCGGGATAGGCGGCATATTCGCTGAAGTGTATCAGGATGTTGCGTTTCGCGTCGCACCGATAGATAAGATTGACGCTTTAAACCTTATTCATGAGCTTCGGGGTTCAAAAATATTGGAGGGCATAAGAGGACAACCTCCCGCCGACATAGACGCGCTAGTGAATGTTTTGACTGATGTTTCGTCTTTGATGTCGCAGCACAGCGCCGTAAGCCAGCTTGATCTTAATCCTGTAATAGCTTACCCCGACGGCGTGTGTGCTGTTGATACTCGAATTGTTCTGGCAAAAAATGACGGAGGCGTGTAAATGGATTTAGAACCTTTTTTCAAGCCCAAGACGGTTGCTGTGGTTGGTGCTTCGAGGAAGCCTAGAAAGTTCGGTCATGTAATTTTCAAGAATTTTGTTGATTCGGAATTTGAGGGGAAAGTGTACCCGATAAATCCTGAAGCAGATACTATACTGGGTTTAAAGGCTTATCCTTCGGTGGTGGATGTTCCCGGCGAATTGGATTTGACTGTAATCGCCGTCCCAGCCTCCAAAGTTCCGTCAGTAGTTGACGACTGTTTGTCTAAGGGTGTTAAGGCGGCTGTTATAATTTCAGGCGGATTTAAGGAAATTGGTGGCGAAGGCGCCAAGCTTGAGAGCGCAATTAAGGAAAAAATCGAGGGCAGGAACCTCAGGATTATCGGGCCAAACTGCATAGGCGTATATGACCCAGTAAATCATGTGGACACCTTGTTTCTGCCCAAGTACCGGCTAAGGCGCCCGAAACAGGGGCCGATCGCGTTCATTTCGCAAAGCGGCGCGTTTGGCGCTGCAGTGCTTGACTGGGCTACGTCTCAGGAGATAGGGATTAGCAAGTTTATCAGCATAGGAAACAAGGTGGATGTAGACGAAGTTGATTTGCTGAATTATTTGGCGGATGACCCGCATACGAAGTGCGTAACGCTGTATGTTGAGGGCATAAGCAGAGGACGCGCTTTTCTCGACGCGGCAGCAAAGGCTCTTAAACGCAAGCCCGTGGTGGTTTTGAAGGGCGGTATGACGAAGGCGGGGGCTCGAGCCACCATGTCGCATACGGGGTCGCTTGCAGGTTCCGCTAAGATTTATGAGGGCGCGTTCAAAGGCGCTGGAATAATATCTGCGCAGACAGTGGACGAACTGTTTGACTATGCGCGAGTGTTGGCTTATCAGCCTGTGCCTGGAAATCAGAAGAACGTAGCCATCGTCACCAATGGGGGCGGATTCGGGGTTATAAGTGCGGATGAAATCTCCAGAAGTGGTCTCAATCTGGCTGAGTTTAGTTCAAGCACTTTAGAGCGGCTGAGGGCTAACCTCCCAGACTATGCCATTCCGCATGACCCGTTGGATTTGGTAGGGGACGCGGATGTTGAGCGGTACCGGATGGCTTTGGACGCGGTTAGTTCTGACCCGAACGTTGGAATAATCTTAGTGATAGTTCTTCTCCAAACGTCTTTTATTGAATCCGATGTGGTTGATGCGATAAGTGAATCAAGTTTAGCCTCGGGAAAACCGATAGTGGTTTGTACCATAGGAGGAGATTTCACTCAAATGCTCGTTAAAATGTTGGAGGAAGACCAGATACCTGCGTACCCAACGCCTGGAAGAGCGGTTAGCGCCATAAACTCTTTAATCCAGTATAGCAAGGCTCGGGAGGACATAGAAAGAAGAGCTCAGCAATCAAAGGTTCAGGTATAGCTTAACAAAAACGGTTCGGGCTAGTTGGGCTGATGACAAAGGCTTTGCGCAGGCTATGGCGGCTTGATGACGGCAATTAAACTTATTCACTTGCGGTATGTTTACGAGATAGCGGGTCTCGGCGAAGCATTCAAGGAAACCCTATAGAAAACTTAAACGGCACCGCCATAAAGCTTCTCCACTTCACGGATTCTTTTCCGAACAATTTTAAGGAGTTCTTTCCTTAGATTCTCAGAAGAAAGCTGCGTGTCTAAACGGGCTATTCGCGTGGCTAATTCACTGTCTCCGATGACGTCGTTTATCCATCTTTGGAAGTCTTGACGGCGAACATGGTACTCCACTGATTCAGCGCTTACGATTTTTAATTTCTCTGCGAACTTGAAAAGACTGGTGGCGGTTATTCCAGTATAGCCCCTGCTGTTCGTGAAGAAATGGAAGCCTTTTTCAAAAGTAACAGATCGCAGGATCTTTGGTTTATTTGAATTTGGATCGAATGAAGTGCCAGATACTTTACTTTTGCTCAAAGCGGTCTGCCTCCCAGAGAAAAACAAGTGTTTCATATGGACTTTTTCTTATACGTGTTTGTGACTGCGTGACAACAACTACATTTGGCAATCCTCTTCCTTATTCAGATTAAAAAATTAAGCGCGTTTTCAAAGGGGGCGTGGGCACAGGACCTGCCTTAAAAAAGGGGTTTTGGCAAGTTTTTCTGCGCTTGCACGCTCCCTTAGCCGCCAAAACTCGAATAGCATGCTTTTTGAGAACTGTCGCATGCGTTTTTCTTTCGCAGTTGCCGCTAATAAGAATATGTGACTGTGGCGGTACTCCAACAAGTTAACGGGTAATCATCGTTTTGCCCCTTCAACAGCCACGGCATGCTTCAGGCTATTCTTATCGGCGGCTGGTATCCTCAAAAAATTAAAGCATGTGGGGCAACTAGCAAACCATGTCAGGGCTTTATTGTTTTCCGTAATTAGAGGCTTTCGCGGTTTTCTCTCAACATCCGCTTTTTTCACGATGTTCTCCTTCTTTTTTATCGCAACCGACTTACAGTGTGTTAGATGCTCCCTTTGCTTCTGCAGGGAGTCTTTTTGACCGGTGGTGAAAGGATTTTAGGCAGCTGTTGTCTTGGCTTGGTGAATCAAAGAAGCTGTTGTGCCTAAAACCAAGACTGCGTGCTTTGCGATGCCTCTGAAGAGGGAAGTAAGCAAATGTGTTTGGGCTTACGGTGATTCACCAAGACTTCTGATGGCTTCTGCGATGTACGCAGTATATAGGTTTTTTTGCAAGCTTATATCGATATGTGACTGTGCTGTGACAACAACAGCAAGCCCTTTTTTGGTACGTCGAAAAGAGAGCGGTTGCAAGCTTATTTTTCGCTCAAGTTGGAATCTTTTCAATTCAGATTTTGTCAGTTCGCCCGTCGAGTCTTTATCACCGCGTATGGCTCTAGACTCTAAAGCT
>CAZWPI010000004.1:0-41054 GCA_964636055.1 uncultured Candidatus Bathyarchaeia archaeon | reverse complement strand
AGTTACAAATCGTTTAAATATCGCTTAGGATGTATGCTAAAAAAGGGATACCACATGCATGCAAGAAATTATCGGCCTGTAAAAGGGCAAGCTTACACGAGAAAAAAGTTTGCAAAAGGTTTTCCACCCCCAAAAATAGTCAAGTTCACAATGGGAGATACTAAGGGAAACTTTGAAGTCGAAGCGAAACTCATAGCCTTAAAAAAGGCTCAAGTTCGGCACAGCGCCTTGGAAGCAGCACGCGTGGCAACAAACCGCCTCCTCATGGACAAGCTGGTCAACGATTACCTCCTCCAGATCCATCCATACCCCCACATCATTCTAAGAGAAAACAAGATGATCTTTGGAGCTCACGCTGACAGGCTTCAACAGGGTATGCGCAGGTCTTTTGGAAAAGCCATCGGCACCGCAGCCCGCATCAAAGCCGACCAGACAATTATAACGGTTAAAGTTAAAGCCAACGCCGTAGAGACGGCTAAAGAATCCCTGAAACGCGGAAGCGCAAAACTCCCCATCCCCTGCAAAATAACAGTTGAAAAAATTCAATCGCCAGATGTAGCTGATAAAGCGGAGATGGAGACGGCTTGAAAGCGCCAAAAAAAGAAGAATTAGTTTTATGGTTTGACGATCTGAGAAAAACAGATGTTCCCTTGGTAGGCGGCAAGAACGCCAATCTAGGCGAAATGATAAACGCTCGATTACCCGTTCCTCCAGGATTTGCAGTAACAGCCTACAGCTACGAAAAATTCATAAAAGACACGCACATAGCCGAAAAAATATACGAGATAATCAACGAAACAGTCACCGACAAAAATAACCCAAAACAATACGATGCAGCGTCAAAGAAAATACGCAAACTCATCGAGAAATCCGCTGTGCCAGAGGAAATCGAAAAAGCGGTTAAATCCGCCTACAAAGAACTAAATAAAAAGCTCAATTTGAAGGACGTTTTTGTTGCTGTGAGGTCAAGTGCCACAGCTGAGGATCTGCCTGGTGCGTCTTTCGCAGGTCAACAAGAAACTTACTTGAACATCAAAGGTGCGGATGAGCTTATTGAGAAAGTTGTGGAGTGCTGGTCCAGCCTTTTTACTCCGCGTGCAATTTTTTACCGGAACGAACAAGGCTTTGCACACGACAAAGTTTTCATAAGCGTTGGAGTTCAAAAGATGGTCAACTCCAGAGCCGCAGGAGTCATGTTCACACTAAACCCTGTAACAGGTGACACGGACGAAATTGTGATCGAAGGCAACTACGGCTTAGGCGAAACCGTTGTTTCAGGCGCAGTCAACCCTGACGACTTTGTCATAGACAAAAAAACCTTAAAAATAAAGGAAAGACGAATTGCAAGGAAAACAGTTCAGTACATACGCGACCCAAAAACTGGCGAAACGGTTCACTTGGATGTTCCAGAAGATAAGCAGAAACAACCCTGCGTGAACGAAGAGGAAATCTTGAAACTGGCAGAACTAGCAAAGCGAATTGAGCAGCACTACGGAAACGCCCAAGATATCGAATGGGCAATCGACAAAGACTTATCTTTTCCAAAAGACGTATTCATAGTTCAATCTCGTCCAGAAACAGTTTGGAGTGCCAAACCCATGGAAAAGGTCACACAGGTTGAAGAAAAAAAGCCTACAGAAGCACTTACGGTTGTTGTAAAAGGACTCGCGGCTGGAAAGAGAGGCTACGGCGTTGGCATAGCAAAAGTCGTTCTCACACCAGACGAAGCATCCGAAAACATGCAGAAGGGAGACATCCTCGTAACAGATATGACTAACCCCGATTTTGTCCCGTTCATGAAAATTGCTAGCGCAATAGTAACCAACAAGGGCGGAGTCACATCTCACGCGGCCATTGTAAGCCGTGAACTCGCCATACCCTGTGTTGTAGGAACCGAAACCGCTACACAAGTTATGAAAACGGGTAAAGAGTACACTGTTGACTCGAGAAACGGAATAATATACGAAGGCATTTTGCGCGAAGCCGCAGAGGCAACGTCGGAAGCCGCAGAAGCAATTGCGGTCGCTGCAGACTCAGTGCCTGTAACAGCAACAAAAATCCTCATGAATCTTGGGGTTCCAGAAAAAATTGAGGATTACAAGAATTTGCCTTTCGAAGGCATCGGGCTGATGCGCACCGAATTCATTCTGGCTAGCGCGATAGGCGAACACCCGCTGCATTTTGTTGAAACTGGGGAAGGCCAAAAGTTCGTGGATAAACTAGCAGAGGGCGTAGCAACGGTGGCAAGAGCCATTCAACCACGCCCAGTTGTGGTGCGTTTGAGTGATTTCAAAACCAATGAGTACCGAGACCTGAAAGGCGGCGACAAATACGAAATTGTTGAAGAAAACCCTATGCTTGGTTGGAGAGGCTGCAGTCGTTACATAAGCAAGTGGTATCAGGAAGCTTTCAAGCTTGAATGTCAAGCCCTCAAGAAGTGTCGCACGGAATGGGGTCTCAAAAACGTCTGGGTCATGCTTCCGATGGTGCGCACCACTTGGGAAGCTGAGAAAGTTCTCGCGATATTGAAGGAAGAGGGCTTGGAGCGGTCTCGCGACTTTAAGGTTTGGTTCATGGCGGAAACTCCTTCCATAGCTATAATGGCGGACGAGTTTTCCAAGATGGTTGACGGTTTTTCCATAGGCTCAAACGATATGACTCAGGGCATTCTTATGATTGACAGAGACTCTGAGCGGTTAGGTCAAATGGGCTACTTCGATGAAAGAGATCCTGCCGTGAAAAGGATAATCGCTCACCTAATCAAGGTAGCACATGAAAACGGCTGCACCGTCTCAATATGCGGCGAAGGACCCTCAAACCTGCCAGATTTCGCAGAGTTCCTAGTTCGCGCTGGAATCGACAGCATATCCGTAAACAACGACGCCATTGTAGCCACGAAAAAGCACGTTGCAAGCGTAGAGCAGAAGATAATTCTTGAACGCCTAGCGGAACAAGCTGCTATAGCAAAGGGGTGTCCCCTGAAAAAACCCATTCAAGACTGGGAATGGACGCCATAGCGTTATAGACCACAAGCAGTGCAAAAATTGTCCTTTTACTCCTTCTATCACTGTTTTGGGCAGGCACATCTTGTAGGCGAATCAGTATGAAAGGATTCGATTTTGAAGAAGAACGCATTAAACAGGAAATCGCCAAGCTCGGCGCAAAACGCGTTCTGTTGCAACTTCCTGAAGGCTTAAAGTCGGAAGGTCCTCGCTTAGCCAAGATTATCGAAAAAATAGGTGCGCTTCCCATAATCTCGGCTGATCCATGCTACGGCGCTTGCGACTTAGCGACTGCTGAAGCAGAACGCTTGGGAATAGACCTGATAGTACATTTTGGGCATGCGAAACTGGTGAAGCATGAGCAGGTTCCCACTGTTTACGTGGAAGCCAGAGCAACCGTAACAGTTGGTGACGTTGTGGAGAAGTCCATTCCGTTGCTGAGCAAATATGATAAAATAGGCTTGGCAACCACGGTGCAACATGTACAGACGCTTGATGAGGCTAGAGAGATTCTTGTTCGCGCTGGAAAGACTGTGGTGGTGGGCGACGCTGGACGAGTGAATTATCCAGGACAGGTGATTGGCTGCGACTACAGCAACGTTAGATCAGTAGCCAACGGTGTTGAGGCTTTTCTATTCGTTGGCGGTGGACGGTTCCACGCGTTAGGCATAGCCCTTAGCACGTCCAAACCCACGATAATCGCAGACCCTTATGAAAACAGGGCTTACTTTATAGATGAAGAGGCACAGAAGGTCCTTAAACAGCGATGGGTTTGCGTCGAAGAAGCGGAGCATGCCAAAACCTTTGGCGTATTAGTCGGCTTGAAACTGGGTCAAAAGCGTCTGGATGAAGCCTTGAAAATCAAGGAATTAGCTGAGAAAAATGGAAAATCGGCTTTTCTCTTTGCGATTAGGGAAATCTTGCCAGAGGCGCTGATGGAGTTTCCTTCCGTCGACGCGTATGTGAACACCGCTTGTCCACGGATATCTCTTGATGCTTCTTCGAAATTCTTAAAGCCTGTTTTAACCGTTAACGAGTTTATGGTGGTTTCCGGCGAAACTTCATGGGAAAACCTGGTCAAAAAAGGCTTATTCGAAAACTAGACTTGGAACGGTTTCTATCCCAGATAGAGCCTCATCCTTCTCCTAAAGCGAGTCTTGAGCAATACACGGTCTCAGAATCTGTTGCGGCGACGGTGCTTTACTTGGCTGCATACGCAAATGGTGACGTGATTGGCAAAAAGGTTTTGGATTTGGGCTGCGGTACTGGTCGTCTCGCTTTAGCCGCTTCCTATTTAGGCGCGCAGTGCGTTGTGGGTGTTGACATCGATAAAACAGCGATAGAAACTGCTTCCGAGAATTCGGAAAAAGCAGGGTTAAAAACCAGTGTTCAATGGGTCGTTGGTGATATTAACGCGGTAAGAGGCAGGTTTGACACTGTGCTACAGAATCCTCCGTTCGGCGTGCAAAAGCGGGCTGCCGACCGTAAGTTTTTGGAAAAAGCTTTGGAAGTTGGCAACGTAGTTTACTCGCTTCATAATCACCCACGCACAGACAAGCGGTTGATGAAAAGGCTCAAAGCGGAGTCGGGAAATCTGCTGCAGGTTGCTCCTTCTCCGTTTATCGAGAAGTTTGTTGAGAGCCACCACGGCGTGGTCAAGGCAGTTTTCGCGTTGCTCATGACTATTCCGCGTATGTTTGACTTCCACACTAAAATGAAACACGAGTTTGTGGTTGACTTGTACTTTATAAAGAAAAGCGACTGATGTTTTTTGGAGCTCGCAATCAAAAGGTTTATTGAGAAGCATAGAAACTTAGGATATACCCGTTCAGAGAACGACTCTGTATCGCTTATATTTCACATTAAGGGAAATCGCATGAATCTGAAAGCATCCGGACATAAAAGTGGTCATTTAGTGTTACCTGGAGAACGCTTAGGTGTTATTGAAGAGTTCATTCCAGATTCTGGAACATACGTGAGAGACGGTGTAATCTACTCTAAGATTGTTGGTCGTGCGTTAATGGATTTGCTGAGCAAGCGCGTTTCTGTTTATCCATTAATTAACGCTGAAAACGTTCCAAAAATTTCAACCATAGTCGTAGGTCAAGTCGGTCATGCTCAATCTGACAACGTTCTGGTTAGGATTTTCAAGCTGGGTTCTAGAAATCTCTCAGGCGTTTTCACAGGCGTACTTCACGTTTCCGATGTGCGGGAGAGGTATGTTAAGTCTATGACTGAAGTGTGCAAACCCGGTGACATTATACGGGCTAAAGTTATCAGCGACAAGAATCAGGTTTATCATCTTTCCACTAACGATAAAAATTTAGGTGTAATGTACGCTTTTTGTTCTCGCTGTGCAAATTTGCTTGAGCTTAAGCGGTATGAGATGCGGTGTCCGAAGTGCGGCAACATTGAAAAGCGTAAAACCGCTTTGGATTATGGAAAAGGGGAGATATGAGCAATTGAAGGTCAAGGTGTTGAAGAAGGAAGCGAATGAGCTTAAGATAGAAGTTGAAGGTGTAAGTCACGGTTTTTGTAACCTGCTGCAGAAGAAGCTCTTGGAAGATGAGCGAGTGGACTTGGCTGGCTACGATGTGCCTCATCCTTTAGCGTCAAGCCCTGTGATTTATGTTAGGATGAAAGGCGCTGCGAAACCTGAAGACGCGCTGGTTAAGGCTGCGGCGGAAGCCCGCGAGGCGAACAAAGTCTTCAGTAAGGAACTGAAGAAAGCTCTCAAGGCATAATTTCTCTCGCCGTTTGCCAAGCCGAAACAACCAGGCGTAATTTTCCAGTGGTCTTTCCGAAGCTAAGACGCAACACGTTAACCTTATAACGCGCTTACAAAATACTTACCATTCAAACTGCCAAGGAAAAAATCGTTTTGAGCCGCAAAAGTTTTCGTGTGATAAAACCTGAAATTCGAGTTCTAGGGGTAGATGACGGCGCATTTGTCCCACATGTTGAAGGTCAGGTTCCTGTCATTGGTGTGGTTTTCAGAGGCGGGTACTGGCTTGACGGTGTGATGCATACTAAGGTAGCTGTGGACGGCTTCGATGCTACAGACAGGATATCATCCATGATAGCTGGTTCGTCTCATTATAAGCAGTTGCGGGTGATAATGTTGAACGGCATAACGTTCGCTGGCTTCAACGTAGTGGATGTTAAAGCGCTCAATTTGGCGACGAAGCTGCCTGTTATTACGGTGACGCGTGAAAAGCCTGACCTCGGTGAGATCCACAAAGCGCTCCGAAATCTCCCTCAAAGCGAGGAGCGTTGGGAAGCGATTCTTAACGCGGGAGAGCCTGTTGAGGTTTCCACTAGAAACGCGAAAGCGAAGGTTTACATGCAAAGCGTTGGTGTTTCAAAGGAGGATGCGCAAAAGATCTTGCGGTTGACGTCGACGCGAAGCAACGTTCCTGAGGCTCTGCGTGTGGCGCATCTTATTGCGTCTGGAATAAGTGGTCTATAGGCTTGGAATTAGAAAAAGTTTAAAAGAGACCACGCAAAGGGAATCGCAAACGGATGACGGAGTAGCGAATCATGGAGTTCTGTCCGAAATGTGGTTCTCGCCTCGAGTTTAAAAAACCGAAGGCAGGCAAAGGCGAATCCTTGATGCTTGTATGCCCGAAATGCGGGTACAAAAAGCAAGAATCAGCCAAGAAAGTTGAGCCCAAAATCGGCAAGGTGATTCAGCATAATCCGCAGCAGTTTGTAGCCGTGATAGGTAAGGAGGAGCAGAAGCTTCGCACGCTTCCTACTGTTCGAATTGAATGCCCCAAATGTGGGAACAATACTGCTTATGTGTGGCAGGTTCAGACGAGAAGCGCTGACGAATCTTCAACCCAGTTTCTGCGTTGCACAAAATGCAACTACACCTTCAGAGAATACAGCTAAACTCTTGTGAAGACAAATTGATAACTTTTCGTTATCGTTTGTTACGGGATATGCTTTTCTAGCACATGCTGCTTTGTTGCGGTCTAGTGCTCGGAAAAGACTATAACCCCCTTATATAAAGGCTGAAGTGCAGAGTGAACTGCTGGTTATCTTGTCAAGAAATCTTGATAAAAACCCTTTTATCTCTAATCATTCACGAGGTAAAGTTGGATGAATATAATAACCAAAAATTCTTGGAAAGCTAAAGCACTTGCTGGTCACCTTATAATCGAGGGAAGCAGATAAATGAAAAAAGCTGTTGTCCTCACTCTAATAATATTAAGCCTGTTGACTCTGGATATGGTTTGCGTTCGGCCAATTAAGGCACAATACAATCAGTTTCAAGAAGTTGCTCCACCTCCGGGCACTCCACCAATTGTCTTGTCAATGCTATCTCCACAAAATAATACCGCTTATAATTCCAGCAACGTAAACATCAATTTTACCGTAAGCTTCAATGGAGACAGCAGCACGACACTGTTCTTTGTTAATTTCACAGATGACTGGCAGACAAACGCTACATACGCCTATAAGCAGAACGTTACTAACCCTCAGTTTCCTCATTCCATCTCTTACTCTAACAGTCTTACTAACATACCAAAAGGTAACCATAGCATAACCATTTATGCACAAGGAGGCGGAGGCTACGCGGCTAACGGCTTGGTTTGGGATTATTATGATGTTCAAAATTCGTGGATAATCAAATTTTCCGTTGAACCAACCCTAAGTCCAGCAAAGCCAGCGCCTTTCCCGACGGCGCTAGTCGCAACCGCTTCTGGCGCTTCTGCTGCCGTTGTATGTTTAGGTCTGCTGGTCTACTTCAAGAAACACAAGCGTTAAAGTTTCAGTCTTGTGCAAAGGCTAAACGCGGTCTGTTGGGGTTCCAAGCCGCCTGTTTTTTCAACTACGTTGCTTCTTGGTGGGCGTAGAGGTTGAAGTGTAAATCTTTTATACCCCATAGCACATGCATTAAGCGAGGAAAACGGACATGTTTAAGCTTAAAGTATCTGACGCTAAACTCTTGAGAGACATGGCTACCGCCATCTCCATTCTCGTAGACGAAGCCACCTTCAAAATCGAACCTGAAGGCCTGAAACTGCGAGCGATGGACCCTTCCAGGGTTGCCATGATCGATTTTGAATGGCCCAAAACAATCTTTGAGGAATACGTTTGCGAAGCGCCCTCAAAAATGTGCATAAACATAAGCGAGCTGTTGAAGCTGCTCAAACGAGCTGGCAAGGATGAGGCAGTGGAGTTGTCTCTGGACGATAAAACTGGACGCCTCCAGATCAAAATAACAGGAAAGTACAGCCGAAACTTCAATATGCCCACGCTTGAGGCATCAGAGGAAGAGGTGCCGACGCCGAAAATAGCCTTCAACATAAAAGCTAAAACCACCACGCAGGGGCTGAGCCAGGCAATAGAGGACGCTCAGCTCGTGAGTGACCACGTCCGGATAGAGGCAGATGCCGAGAAACTGGTTCTGAACGCTTCGGGCGACTTGATGGGTGCGACGATAACTCTTCAAAAAGGAAGCGACGCCCTGCTGGATTTGGAAGCGAAAGAAAATTCAAAGGCGACTTTCAGCCTTAGCTACTTGTCTGAAATCATAAAGGCGGCGTCAGCCACATCTGACATTGCCACTCTTGAATTCTCGACAGACATGCCCGTGAGAATAGACTTTCAGCAAACAAAAGAGGGAAAACTGACTTTCTTCCTCGCCCCAAGAATCGAAACCGAATAACGAGAACTCTAACATGCAAATGGAAACGGTGAGATTCACCCAAAACGATTTGGCGAAATACCCCTTTCTGAAAGAAACAGCAGAGCACATTAAAAAACTAGGCTTGAAAATCGAAGATTTGGCAAATCCTGAGATGGAACAGGTTCTTAACCGCGCGCAAGAAAGAGTTAAAAACGCCATTCTGTCTGTTTCCGTGGGCGAAAAACGCGAAAGCTATGTGGAAATCCCCTCTTTTCCTGCGGCAATCATGTTAGCGATAGCCACCAAGAACTCCTTCATCAAGAAACGGTACGCTTTAGCCGAGGCAAAACAAGCCTTCAGCGACATGCAACTTGAAACCAGCCAAAGAATTAGGGCAATCGCGTTGGACTTCGGTTGGAATCTCATGCTGAATCGTGATTTTGAAATACCTCTTGAATTTGAAGTCAACTTTGCTGACTACTTAAGGAACACGACCCATCTACGGGATAAGAAATGGAAACTTGTAAATCGCATTTTGGTGAATGGAAAAGTTTACCTAAACCAGCATGACGTCGCGAGACTGTTGCAAGAAGAGGTTCAAAGGCGCATCGAAGCGAGGCTGGAGGCAACCGAACTTCCTAACTTTCCAGAGAAGATAACGGAAATGGCAGAAGAACTGATTAATTTAGCCAAGGAAAGAATTGGCGAGGAGGAAATGGAAGGTTTTCCAAAAGTTGTGTCACAATCAGCTTTTCCACCTTGCATAGTAGCCCTTTATGAAGATGCAACGAAAGGACGCCATCTTTCTCATGTGGGTCGATTCACGTTGACTTCTTTTCTCATAAGCATCGGTATGCCTTCGGAAAAGGTGAACGAGTTGTTCAAGAGCTTTTCAGACTACAACGAGAGGCTGACGCGCTATCAAGTCGAGCACATCGCTGGAGAAAGAGGTTCCAGAACAAGGTACACTCCGCCTCAATGCGCGACTTTGCAGACTCACGGCGTCTGCGTAAACAAAGACGCGCTGTGCCGTTGGGTTCGTCATCCCTTAGCCTATTATAGGCGTAAACTGAAGCGATAGCAAATAAAATCCATTGAAAGCGAGGTTATTTTTGCCCGTTTTGTTAACGTTTATTAGTTAATTGTAACTGCTATGAGTTAGGCGACTTTATGTCCTGTCAGTTAACTGGCGACTTAAGTGGCACCTCAGATATCGGTGTGATTCTGCCTACGTACCGAGAAGCGGAAAACATAGCAAACTTGATTGATGAAATCGAAAATCTTCCGCTAAACACCTCAATCCTAGTTATAGACGACTCTAGCCCCGACAGCACCGCAGACATCGTAAAAAATCTGCAGAAAAAACACGGAAACATACTCCTCTGTGTCAGACCCAAAAAAAACGGGTTAGGAACCGCCATAACAGACGGCTTCAAAATCTTTTTATCCCTGAGGTTTCCGCCGAGATTTATCATAACAATGGACGCCGATTATTCGCATAACCCGAACGCGATACCGCAGCTCTTATCAAAAATGCAAACTGGCTGTGGCATAGTAATAGGCAGCAGATACTGCATGGGCGGCCAAATAGCCGGCTGGTCATACACGAGAAAAATAATTAGTCGAACCGCAAACGTCGTAGCTAAATTCTTAGTTGGCTTGAAACTTAATGATTGCACAAGCGGCTTCCGTTGCTATTCCACCAACTTTGTACGAGCAGCAATCGGCAGTCTGCACAGCCAAACCTACGAAATTCAGATCGAAACTCTGCGGCAGGCTCTTTCGCGGGATTTCAGTGTCAAAGAAACCCCGATATTGTTTGTCAACAGGAAACGGGGAAAGTCCAAGCTTTCGTTAGTGGAGATTCAGAGCTACATTTCCTACGTTTTTAAAGCAGCAATGCGTGGTCGAAACAGATAAGAACCGAGAGGGGTCGGCTAATGCGAACGCAGCATTTCTGTAAAATTTTAGGCAAGTGCCAACGGCTCACTTTCAGAATCGCACGAAACTAAAATAAGCAATAGAACATATGCTTTCGAATGCGGCAAAGTGCAGCATCTCAGGTGTAGAGGAAGAGTTCAATGAAGCTTGCGACAACAAAAGTCCTTCTTTTCGGCGCTCTGTTGTTGCTCACGTTAAGTGTAGTCATTGCGGTTGTAAGCCTGTATCCCTCAGCCACTGGTGGAAATGAAACTCGCGTTATCATTGATGATTCTTTTAGATTAACGCCGCTGGAAATGCTGAGATACGGCTTAGGTTCTTTTCAAGACGGCGCGAACATTTCTCTCTCAGTCCATAAAGCGGCGAGTTGGCCTATGAACTTTTCAATACAGACTTACAACGGCACATGTTATTCCACGGTATCCACGGCAGATATTAATTACTCGTTTACACCTGGCACCGACTATTACGAGGCAGTTTTCTTCCCCGACTCGAATACTACGAGCACGGTTCATTTTGAAGTGTCCGTTCAGAAGCCCCAAGTTCTTTTCCCATTTTCTTGGCTCAGGACTCCCGCCGAAATCTTGTTCTTTTTCAGCCTTGGGTCTGTCATGCTGTTGCTGCTGAAATCCGCTTTCCACAAATCCGTAGTGGCTCGGGCGGATGAACACCAAGCGCAGTTCTTAAGTCAGAAAAGCCGTCGGATACTGTTAATCTTGATTCTGTTGTCCTTAGCCTTTTGGTTTTTACTCCTAGCAGTAAACACTAACTCTTTCGCATCATTCGAAAATTGGTATACGGACCATGCGCGGAATTCATACTCCTCAACTTTATTCACAAAAGTTGGCTTTTCCATCTTTGATACGCCATTGGGAAAATTAGCCAGTGGCGATAACTCCTATTACAAGTTTGTAACTTGGCCCCAGATGCCTCATCTTTATCCTTTGGGCAGCATCCTGCTGTTTCTTCCCTTCGGCTTTTTGCTTCAAAGCGGTGTCAATCAGGTTTTCGTCTTCAAAATGGAAATAGCCGTTTTCCTTTTGTTTTCCCACGTTAGCTTATACTATTTTCTTCAGCGCTTTTGGAAGCAGAAAATGTTCCCCCTGTTAAAGTTGCTGGCGATATACGCCTTATACGTTCCCCTAATCGTTTACTCCGCTGATGGAATGTTTGACGCTGTTCCATTCCTCTTTTCCTTAATCGCAATAACCATGTACCTGAACGAGCGGTATGACTATTTCCTTCTGTTTATGGCTCTCTCTGCGACTTTCAAATACCAACCCACCATATTCCTGCTGCCTCTCGTGATAATGGGCGTGCTGAAGCTTTTTGAGCAGCACAAGGTCTCCAGCATAATTAGAAACAAAGCGGTAATCGCCGCTGCCGTTCTTGCAGGGGTCAACGGGTTTACGGCTGTTTTAAGCGCGCCTTTTCTGATAAAAGCAAGTCCAGAGTTTGTCATGAACGGCGTTAACGCCTTCAGTTCTCAACCACAGATGCCTTGGACCACGCAGTCGTTTGCGGTTTTCTTAACTCTAATCGTGACTCTGCTTTTCGCAATCTACATGCTTAACAGAAACCCTTTGATTTCCCTGTCTGCCATTTTTATCCTGCTGCCTAGTTTTACAATACCCTATTTCCAAATTTGGTATCTACCGTTCTTCTTCGTTTACGCGTTAATCCCTAAGCAAAAAAGAGAGATGGAAATCACGATGCTCTGGCTGATCTTTGTGATGGTTATGCTTTCTTTCGGCGGGGTTTCTTTTAATCCCTTGAGCGTTCTGGATGGCTGGAAGAAAGTGTTAGGACTCTAATCATTTCATCAATCTCGAATATAAGGCGGTTAATGGTTAAATCTTGGAACGTGGAATCATCTAACCGATAAAGCAGGGAGCAGAGGAGAAGATGGCGGTGTCTTCCAGAGACTTCGTTTATGGAAAATTTTCTGACTTCTACAGTGACCCGTCCACTGCTATTCCTCCTCCAACCTTGCTTGGCCAGAGGGAAGTCGGTTTTCTTCTCTTTAAGGAACGAATAATGCTGCGGCACAAAGTTTTTGCGCGCATCAGCGATCTTCGATTGTTTCTCGGCGAGACGGTTCCTTCGGATGTTTACCGCTCCTGCGCATATTATGAGAACCCCACGGCTGAGATGGATAAGAAAGGCTGGCTTGGCGCTGACTTGGTCTTTGACATAGACGCTGACCACATTCCCACGGCGTGCGATAAACTTCATGACGAATGGACATGTGGGAAGTGCGGTTTCAGCGGAAAAGGCATCACTCCTGAAGCTTGCCCAGTCTGTGGAGGTCAAAAGTTTGACACCAAAACGTGGCCCTGCGAAAAGTGCTTGGAATCCGCCAAAACGGAAACCGCTAAGCTGATCGACATGTTGGGCGCGGATTTTGGGTTTTCCGATAATGAGGTGAGCGTGTTTTTTTCTGGTCATCGCGGGTACCACGTTCACGTTGAGAACGAAGCCGTTAAGACGCTGGATGCCATGGCTCGTAAGGAAATTGTCGATTACGTTTCCGGTATAGGTCTATCCATTTTAGGTGATGAAGCAAAGCGCAGGTCGGCGAGACGGCGTCGTTCTCGCGGTTTTAGTTTGCATGATTTCGGTTGGAACAGGCGCTTAAAACTGGGCCTTCGGAACTTCATTTTGAATGCCACAAAAGAGGACTTGATAGACGCTGGGGTCAAAGGAAATTCTGCGGTCATATTGCGGAACAAAGAGTTGATTCTGAAGCGTTGCCTTGAGGAAGGCAGGTGGAGCAGCGTTAAAGGCGTCAGCGTTGGGACGTGGCGAAAACTGGTTGAGTACGTGAAGGACCTTGAATCCGCCAAGATTGACACGGTTGTCACCACGGACACGCACCGCTTGATCAGGATGAACGGAACTTTGCATGGCAAAACAGGCTTGACGAAAGTGGAGTTTCCAGCCAAGCGCCTAACGGATTTTGACCCGTTTAAGGAGGCAGTAGCTTTTAAAGAGGGCACCGTGAAAGTGTTTGTCTCTGACGCACCAGAATTCAGGTTGGGTGGAAACGTGTTCGGTCCTTACAGGCGTCAAACGGTTGAGGTTCCGACAGCCGCGGCTGTGCTTCTGATTTGCAAGGGTAGGGCTGAGGTGGCGAGTTAGACGTGTACGACGAGCTTTATGATGCGTGGCGATTTGAACTTGAAAACGCTGCGCTGGGAAGTTTGCCTCCTGACTTTTTCGTTCGCGCCGCAGATTACTTGAGAAGGATTAAAGAAGAAAGCAGAATGCTTGATAAGAAAACCGTGAAGGCAGGTCTCCTTGAACATGAGCTGGAGCGCGTCAAGTGCATGCTTCAAGAGTTAGTTTGGACGCGATACAGAAAATTGGTCTCTTTGATCAGCGAGAACCAAAAATTGCCTTCGGGTTTGTTGGCGGATGAAGAAGCAGCGATGTGGCAGGGTTTTCTCTCTTTCGCAGAAGCGTATCAAAAGTTTGCGGAAAAGCTACTGCAGGGTCAGGTTTTAAGTCAGGCTTTAAATGTGGGCGTAAAAAAGGCTCACAAAAGAGTTGCCTTAAGGTTTCTAAAGGCTATTCCCGCGGTTATCGGCGCGGACATGAAAACTTACGGACCTTTCATGGTTGAAGATGTTGCTTCTGTGCCTGTGGAAAACGCTAAAATCTTGGTTAAACAGGGCTTCGCTGAAGTGGTTGAGGTTCCCTAACATAAATCACACTGGTTTCGGGTAAGCCTTAGCGTCTTTGTTTCCCTGAGGGGTTTGGTTGCCTTTTTTATCCGCGATTTTGCGCCAAAGACTTTGGCTTCCGAGAATTATCAAGGGATATGATACGATCCATGCGATCGAATACAATGGACCATAATAGAAATGGAACAATTGCACGTCTCCGCCGTTCATTCCGATTGTGAAGATGGCGGCTATTCTCAGGATGTTGATGATGTAGGTTACTGCGGCGCCGACGGCGAAGTAGGCTGTTTTTGCCTTCCAGCTGATGGGCATGCGTTTCAGGAACAGCAGCGCCACCACGGTGAAGATGAGCAAACTCTCGATGCCCGCGCAGGGCCATGCGATGTCGAACGTGGCTGTTCGCAGAGGATTAGCCGGGTCGGTTGCGGTCAGGCGTGGCAAGCTGCCCGCAGTAGTTAAGCTGGTTTGGTAGCCCATCAGGTTTAGCGCAGAGGCTGCAAGCGTGGCTGTAGTGGGGACGAGCAGCTGAAACGGTGTGAATTGCCCGTAAGGGAACACGTTGTCGATTGTGTACAGGGCTCCGACTAGGCCGAGGAAGACGGCAGGAACCGAGAAGTCCTTCAGCCCTTTCTTTCCGAACTGCAGGAAAACCATCAGGCAGAAGAGCGCGGCGAAGACCAGGTATTCGGTTGAGAGCGCCATCGAATCCCACCATGTGACGCCGTTTTGCCTCGACACATCTGCGATGGCTGTGTTTAATCCCAGATAGTTGGACAATACTACGTACACCGTAGGAAGTGTGAGTGCGACAATGAACGCAAGGGTTTTAGCGGAAAAGGGCTTGGCGACTTTGCGTGGTTGGATGGTTTCCCAGCCGAGAATCAACTCTAACGCTATCAGCCACACGAAAAACAGCTGGAAAGTCCTGCCCTTCCACATCGACTCAAACGAGCCTGCGTCCAGCAGATACAGCCATAGGAGCGGAACGGCAAAAGCCATTAACGGCAACAACTTCAACAGCGCATTCTCATGTTCTTTGAGGAATGACAGAACTCTTTGCATCCTTTACGCTACCAAACCTGAATTGACAATAATATAACGAGGAACATCAGTTTAAAAAAGAATACGCACTCTGCTCAGCAAGTCTACCGTGAACACCCGCGATCAACGATTTTTAAGACTTTTCGTTTTGGGTTTTTGTTTTTTTTAAATTTGATGTAACACCCAGCGCACCTTGAAAGTATTGCGTAAGCCCGACTTATCCCTTTTCTTTGTGGCGGACAGACAAGGAGATGTTTTGAAAATTGATAGAATGCTCGCATGAAGCAAAATGTCGGTTTTCGCAAGAATCTATTTATCTTCCTTTTTGCTTGCGGGATTATGAGACGTAATGAGGATTGCGTGGATAGTCCTTCTGATCATTGCTTTGTTGGTTTCCGCTGTGCTTTTGGAGGCAACTTGCTTTGGGCCTCGGGTTCAGTCCTTGACTGAGAATAGTGAAGTATATTTTGGGGTCACCTTTGGACTTAACACCACCAGCCAAGCAAAGCTCCTCATAGACAAAGTGAAATCATACACAAACCTTTTCGTCATTGATTCTTGGGAAATATCAACAAACGAAACAGCCCTTAACGAGGTCTGTGACTACGCCGTAAGCAGCGGTCTTAACATAATCGTGTATTTCGCCTTTATTTCACACGTGATCTACCCTTGGCAATTCAACTGGGTTGCCGATGCTCGAGAAAAGTGGGGAAGCAATTTACTATGAATATATTGTTTTGATGAACCTGGCGGAAAGCAAATAGACTTAGGTTCATGGAATAATGACACGTCAGTTTTTGCTGGGGTAACTAATTACAGTGATGCCGCTAACGCGTATGTTACGAGCCTTAGTTCCATTCAAAGCATGCAGGACCTGAAAGACCTGGGCATACCCGCCTTTACGTCGGATTACGCACTGTACTGGTTTGACTACAAAGCGGGATATGACACGGTCTTCGCTGAGTTAGGCGGAACAAGTGGAACCAACAGCAAATTGCAGCAAATATCAGAGTGCAGGGGAGCCGCGAACTTGCAAAATAAGCAGTGGGGCGCTATTATCACGTGGACTTACCAGGCTCCTCCGTACCTTGAAAACGGCGCCGCGATGCTTGAAGACATGCTCCTCGCCTACCATGCAGGAGCCAAATACATAATTGTCTTTAACTATCCCACCTACCCTGAAACAAATCCATACGGAATCCTGACACAGGAACACTTCGACGCCATGCAAGAGTTCTGGAATGAAATACACATGGGTCAGGAAAGTTCTTTTGGAACAGAAAATGCGCAAGTGGCGTTTGTTCTTCCCAAAGACTACGGTTCTGGCTTGAGAACACCTACCGACAGAATATGGGGACTGTGGCAAGCGGATAACCTTTCTTCTCCGATCTGGAACAACATTAACCAGCTAGTGAAAGCCTACGGTTTGAAACTGGACATAATCTATGCTGATCCGCAGTTCAGTTTTGAAGGCAAATACACTAAAATCTATTACTGGAACAGCACCGCAACTTAACAAATGGTACAAGACAAAACGCGCCTAAGACAGAAACAAGCCGTAGCGCATTCATGCTAAAGTTCAATCTATTTAAAAGGGAGGGGGTAGTCACCGAGAGCACCAGAGAACCCGCTTCAAGGCGGAAAAAGTATAAGAGTATGCGTGTTTTCTGTATTGCAAAGTCAAGTGACTGACCATGAATGTTCCTAAACAAATCCGGACGTACTGTCCGAAGTGCAAGGCTCATCAGGTTCACACCGTAAGCCTTTACAAGGCGGGAAAACGTAGAGCCCTAGCTAAAGGCGAGCGTCATCACAAACGAGAGAAGAAAGGCTATGGCGGACAGAAGTATCCGCTTCAACGTGAATTCGCCAAAACCACCAAAAAGCAAACCTTAAGGCTTAAATGCAAAGTCTGTGGCTACATGCATCACAAAGACGGCATACGCCTGAGAAAGCTAGCCATCACATGAGGAGTCCGAAACACATGACAGAGTGGAACAAGCTCATCCCCAAACCCAAAAGCAAATTCCTTCGCGTCAAATGCTTAAAATGCGGAAACGAACAATTGCTCTACAGCAACGCCGTAAACAAGGTCACCTGCAACGTCTGCGGTGAGACGCTCGCAGAACCAACAGGCGGCAAAGCCAAAATCAAAGGCGAAATACTAACTGCCTTCGAATAGGATGAATATTGAAATGGCTGAGCGAAAGCCTGAATGGCCCGAAGTCGGAGACCTCGTTATCGCCACGATAGAAACCGTCACTGACTATGGTGCTTACGCCAACCTCGACGAATACAATAAGCGAGGACTGCTTCACGTCTCTGAAATCAGCAGCAGCTGGATTAGAAACATCCGCGATTTCGTGCGCGAAGGACAAAAAGTCGTGCTGAAAGTCATACGTGTAAACCTGGAAAAAGGCCACATAGACTTATCTCTCAGACGTGTCACCAAAAGAGCAAAAATCGAAAAAATACGCCAATGGAAACAGGACAGGAAAGCCGAAGCCTTGCTTCGCGGGGTTGCAGAGAAAGTCGATTTACCCAATGAAGAGGTTTATGAGAAGGCAGGTGCCCTTTTAGAAGAGAAGTATGGGTTGTATGAGGGCTTCGAAAAATTAGCCAAAGAAGGTTCTGGAGTTCTGACAGAGTTAGGCGTTTCTGAGAATCTTGCGAAAGCCTTTGCTGGGGTCGCAGAAGAGCGAATCCGCGTGAAGATGGTGAAGGTCAAAGGCACGCTTGAAGTTCGGTGCATGAAGCCTAATGGGGTTAAAATAATCAAAGATTCGTTTCTTAACGCCAAGAAAACAGAAAAGACAAAGGATACACAGGTGCGATTCTACGTTATCGCTGCTCCAAAATACAGCGTGGAAGTGTCAGCGGAGAACTACAAACGCGCTGAGGAGGTTCTGCAGAAAGTCTCCCAAAGTGTGGTGTCCCACGTTGTCAAGGCCGGTGGTCAGGGTACTTTTAGAAGGGAAAAATAGTGGGCTGGCTTTTGAGGAAATGTGAGAAATGCGGAAGCTACACACTGAAGAAAGATGGGTGCCCATACTGCGGCGGGAACGTTCGAATACCTCATCCGCCAAAATTCTCTCCTGATGATAAGTACCTCAAATACAGGATGGCTATGAAGAAGGAGCGTGAGGCATAGTGAAAGAAACTTACATCAAGGAATTCACACAAGTCGAACTTAACAATCCTATTCTATTCGAGGGGCTTCCAGGCTTAGGGCTTGTCGGCAAAATCGCCATACGCTATCTGATCAAAAATTTAAGCGCCAAGAAGTTTGCGCACCTTTACTCTCCGCATTTTCCATACTTTGTGCTGGTTAACAAAAAAGGAAGTGTTCGTCTTTTGCGCGGAGCATTCTATTTCTGGAAAAACGAAAAAGGCGCAAACGATTTAATCCTTTTCACCGGCGACAGTCAGTCACAAACCATTGAAGGTCAATACGAAATTGCCGACCGAATGCTTGATTTCGCCCAGAAACACGGCGTAAAGACCATCGTAACCATCGGCGGTTACCGAATGGAGGCAAAAGAAAAACCCAACGTCTTCGTAGCCGCCACGTCTCCGGGTCTTCTAGACAAGGCTTTAGATGCAGGCGCGGCTGTGAGCAGCTCGGGAAGCCCCATAGTCGGCACCGCAGGGCTGATACTTGGACTGGCTCGCTTCAAGAAGATTAACGCGCTTTGCCTTTTGGGAGAAACACGCGGTTATCTGCCTGATCCTTTGGCTGCAAGAAGCGTCTTGGAAGTGTTGAGGTCAGCGTTCAATTTTGAAGTGGATCTGGCTGGTTTGAACGAAGAGATCGCAAAGGCGGAAACGATGGTGACGCGGTTGCAGAAGATTGAAGAAAAAAGAGCCTTGCAAGCCGAGGAAACACGCAAAGAAGAAGACAAGAAAACCACGTACATATCCTAAGCAGAAGAAAACTCTTCCAGAATTATCTGCGCGATTTTCTCCGCTGCGCTTCCATCGCCGAATGGGGACGTTGCAGGCAGCTCTTTCCGCTTTGCCAAGGCTGATTCTATGCCAGCCAAGATTTTCCGTTTCTCAGTACCAACAACTTTGGCAAAACCCGCCTCCACCGCTTCAGGTCTTTCAGTGGAGAGGCGAATCACCAACACGGGTTTTCTGATGGGGGGCGCCGTGGCTTCTTCTTGGATTCCGCCAGAATCCGTCACTATCAACTCGCATTTTCTCATAAGCACCAGAAAATCCAAGTAACCCACGGGCGGAAGAACCTGAACATTTCCGCTCTTCAAGATTTGCGCGTACATCTTGTTCTGCCGCAGCCTCTTCTTGGTGCGTGGATGCATAGGGTAAACAACAGGCACAGGCGATTCCTCGAAAGCTTCCATGAAATTCTCCAAAACTGCCAGGTCATCCACGTTTTCTGCTCTGTGAGCCGTGGCTAAAACGAACTTTTTGAAATGAATTTTTTTCAGTATTTTCGATTTTTTCTCTGCTATCGGCAGGTGCTGCAGCACGGCGTCGATTATGGTGTTTCCAGTAACATAGATTCTGCCCCAGACGTTTTCTTTCTTCAAGTTTGCTTCTGCTCTCGCGGTTGGGGCGAACAAGTACTCGGAAATGTGGTCTGTCAAGCGCCTATTGTGCTCCTCAGGCATCCGCAGGTCAAAGCTTCTCAAACCCGCCTCAACGTGACCCGCGGGTACTCCACGCTTATTCGCTGCCAACGCCGCTGCCAGTACACTGTTTGTGTCGCCTTCAACCAAAACCAAGGACGTTACCGTTTTCCTCAGCAGTTCGTCCATGTGCATCATTATCCGTGCTGTCTGTGTGCCAGGTGAAGACGCGTTAATCGTGAAAGTGTAGTCTGGCGGTGGCAGCTCAAGGTCCTCAATGAACTGCTGCGCCATATTATAATCATAGTGCTGACCGCAATTAACAAACTTCAATGGGATTTTGTTTTTTTGCAGTGCTCTAACAATCGGTGCCATCTTTATTATTTCTGGCCTCGTGCCTGCAACAACCATTGCTGTCTTCATGTTTCTTCTCTGTTCTCAGGTTTTCTTTAGATAACCTTCTCTATGCTCATAGATCGTGCCCTCACGCAGGAGCTGCCAGAGCATGCGTTCAGTTTCGGCTCTTGGCATTTTGTGCTTTGACTCTAATTCGCTAACGAGCGCTGTCTTTTCAACCATGCCCGTTTCTTTTTCCATTTCCATTAGCACAGAAATAACTACCTGCATCTTGTCTCTGACGCTCTTGGGTTTTCCAGTCATTATTAAGTCAATGTCCACTTTGTATGAAGACAAGTCTATTCCAACCTCTTCCAAAGACCGCTTCATAATCGCTATCGCCGCTTCTGCATCCTCACCTGTAACTTCCTTTCTTAGCGCTACTCGGGCTCTTGCTTCAGATATACGAACAAGCGATTCAAGTTGGCGCGCCGTTATTGCCACAGGCGAACCTTCCGCTTCGCTTGCCGACCGCATTGCCAAATAAAACTCGCCGAGATGCTTCAGCGCCTCCTTGCTTAGCACCGGCTTAATTGTTTTAGCGTAGCTTATGTATTTTCGCATCAGGTCTGTCTCTATTTGTGCTTCCACTGGGCTTGCGCCTCTCCTGTGAATTTCAAGGATGTGCTTTGACATTTTTGCATCGGCTTCTTTGTCCGGCACATCTCTCAACACGAAAATCAGGTCGAATCGAGACAGGATCGTCACTGGAAGAGATATGTTCTCAGCCACGGTTCGATGCGGCTCATATCTGCCTAAAGCTGGGTTGGCTGCTGCAAGCATAGCGGTTCGGGCGTTTAACGTAGCAACAATGCCGCCTTTTGCCACGGAAACGGTGTGTTGCTCCATGGCTTCGTGTATTGCAACTCTGTCTTCGGGGCGCATCTTGTCCATTTCGTCGATGCACGCTATTCCCTTGTCGGCTAACACTAGTGCTCCGGCTTCAAGACTCATGCTGCCTCCTTTCTCCCGTATTACGGCTGCGGTTAAACCTGCGGCGGTTGTTCCGCGTCCTGACGTGTACAAGCCACGTGGAGCTATTTTCGCCACGTACTGCAGGAGTTGTGATTTTGCTGTACCTGGGTCTCCGATTAAAAGAGTGTTCATTTCCCCTCTAATGGTGATGTCGGGGAGATTTTTTGATATACCGCCGAAAAGAAGATACATGATAGCTTCTTTTATGTGCTCATAGCCGTAGATTGAGGGCGCTATCGAGTTCATTATCTTCTTATGAACCTCTGGATCTTTTGCAAGTGCGAGGATCTTCTCTTCCTCTTCTGGAGATGCCGGTCTTGCCTCGGGCTCTTTACCTAGGACTTCTAGTGAATTGGCGTCTAAATGCAAAATGAAAATGCGCAGTTTCCCTATTCCAGGGCGTGAGGGCGCGAACGCCTGAACTATTCCAACTATTGAAACGTGATCGCCGGGTCTGGCAAGATCAACTATTTCGCTTCCAACAAGCTTCACGTTTAACGTGCGTGGAAGCTGGCCTGGCGGCAGGTCTTCGGGTCTTTCTTGAAGCCGTAGGTCTTGTGAATCTATGAATGTGGACTCGTCTTGAACGAAGTCGAATGGTCCTTCTCTCCCGCAATCGGGACTTTGGCATAAGGGAGGCGCCCTCAAGAATTGACCCGTCTGCTCCACATGGTTTATTGTTCCACACCGTTTGCATCTGAATGCCGCGTTCATAACCATGGGGCGGACTGGAGTGGCTCGGACGACGATGCCTTCGACCATAACCAGCTTTCCCATCTGCTTTGAACCGAGTTTTCGCAGCTGCTCTTTACCCAACAGCCTTATGATTCTAACGGTTACTTTCTCGATTTTTCCAGCGTATTCCGCATCTTCGATTCCGAGTTGGGCATAAGCCGCGTTGCCTGCGTGCTGCAGGTAGTCGTCTGGTTTTTCCATAAGCCTCTCTGCGAGTCTCTGGTCAAACGCGAAGAGCTCCTCAAAATCAACTGTGATTGATTCTCTTCCAGTTATGGCCATCTGCGAGATTTTCTGACGGTACTTTCCTTTTTTGAAGAATTCCAGGAAGCGCTCTTGAGGGTCTACCGTTGCTAACTCTCGAGCCATTTTGCTTATCGTTCTCCTTCAAAGTCCAGTATCTGCGCTTTCCACTCAGTGATTATCTTACCGAGTTGCTCGTAAATGAATCTCTCCTCACATGTAAATTTTTTCTGTATTTGCCCAGTTTGAGCTGGACCTGAAGACAAAGCAATTATCTTCTTTAATCTAGCGTTCACAATATCCAATGCTAAGTGCTTGGCTTTCTCGTATTCCTGCATTTTCTCTGGGTTTTTCGCTATTTCCGCTTTAATGCCTGCTAGGTACCGGCGGAGTTTAGGGTAGAAGTCTTCGGTAAGCTCTGATATTTGTCCAGCTATTTGCACCCGTTCTTTCCATTGAATCTTGTAGAGTTTGGTTGCGTCTAAGCGGTCGTCTTCACGGAAATGTGCGATTCCTGACTCGGCAAGTTCCTGAGCTATCCAGTAGTAAACTTCATACTCGTTTCCTTCCTCAAAAGGACCTGCGGATACCCCTGCGAGTTTGATTTCGGGATAGTTTCTGTCGGCTATAACTCTTACAAGTGAATTTTCAAAACAAAAATCCAAATTCTCGATCTCCATCGGCATCTGCCTTGCTTCCCCTTCTCTTCTAATTTATGCAGTGTAACAGGATATAAGCAGAACAGTTTAAAGATTTAGATTAAACAATTTGGGAATTTAGGGAATTCGAAAATGGTGAAGTTAAGGCCAGAGGCCTAGCGTCCTTATTGCGTGGGCAACTCTTCCCACTCCAAGCATCAACGCTGCTGTTCTCATGTCGCTTTCTTCTTTCTTCGATAACTTTTGCACGTCGTAGAACGATTTGGTGATTTTGTTTTCTAGCTTCTGGTTGACTTCTTCTAGTGTCCAGTGTTCCCTTGTTAAGTTTTGAACCCACTCGAAATAGCTTACGGTTACTCCTCCAGAGTTAGCTAGAATATCTGGGATCACGCAGGTTCCTTTTTCGTAAAGCGCCTTGTCTGCTTCTGGGGTTGTGGGTCCGTTTGCGCCTTCTGCCACTATTTTAGCCCTGACTTTGTCCGCGTTGTCCTTGGTTATTTGGTTCTGTAGCGCTGCTGGAACAAGTATGTCGCATTTTGTCTGTAGCAGTTCCTCGTTGGTTATGTTGGTGCAGTTTTTGTAGTTTATCACCGAGCCCGTTTTTTTCTTGTGGGTGCTAACAGCGGAAGGAATTATGCCGTCTGGACAGTAGATGCCGCCCGACGAATCGCTTACTGCCACGACTTTGCAGCCCAGGCTGTGCATTATGCTGGCGGCGTTGTATCCGACGTGACCGTAGCCTTGCACTGCCACTGTGGCGTTTTTCAGGTTTAACTTCAAAATCTTGGCTGCCTCTCTTGTGCATAACGCCAAGCCCAGCGATGTGGCGCATACTCTGCCTTCGGAACCGCCTATTTCTATGGGTTTTCCAGTGACGCTTTCGGGAACGCTGTAGCCTTTAAGCTGGCTGTACGTGTCCATTACCCACGCCATTGTCTGCTCGTTCGTGTAGACGTCTGGCGCTGGTATGTCCCTGTGAGGCCCCAGATAATCAAAAATCAGGCTTACGTATCTTCTGGTGAGCCGTTCCAACTCGCCCTGCGACATTTCTTTGGGATTGCACGATATTCCGCCTTTTGCGCCTCCATAAGGAAGGTCGGCGATGGCGCACTTCCACGTCATCCACATCGCAAGCGCGGTTACGTCGTCTATAGTCACGTCAGGATGGTACCTAATGCCGCCTTTGAAGGGTCCTTTTACGTCCCAGTGTTGCACGCGGCAGCCGTTGAAGACGCCTATGTTGCAGTCATCCATCTTTATGGTGACCGAAACCATGATTGAACGTTTAGGTTTTCTCAGTATTTCATGTATCCCAGGGTCCAATTCTAATTTTTCAGCGGCTAATCTCAACTGTTCCTGCGCGACTGTCAACGCGGTGTGGTGTGCCATAAAACATCCTTCATAGCTAGGTGGCTACCTTAAGCTATTAAGAATTACTTTTTTTGACCTGTTGCTCTCGGTGACTACCCCCTCCCCTTTTTATAGCATACGCTTCAGCGTAGCCTGCTACTTTATTGCTGGGGGTTGGTTCGTTGTTTTTTTTGAAAAAAGGAAAAGAAAAAGAGGGTTTGTTATTCTAGGATTTTTTCTATGGCGTCTTTTTCAACTTCGTCTGCCGTTGGAATTCCTGTGACTTTTGCCGCTCTTTCGGATAGGCTCATCAGGTCGTTTCTGTCGAGTAGATCGAGTCTCCACTTCCGCGCGCCCGCCATCATTTGTTTTAATCCCACGCCCACTCTGTCCGTAAGATACGTGTAGACGCCTATGGCTTCTAGCGGTATCTCACTGAAGCGTTCGCCGTATTTTTTCTTCAGTTCTGGCACTGCTATGAAGAACTTGTCAGGTGTGGTTCCGTAGCGCTCTGCAAACACTCTTGGCAACTTGGCTTCTTGCGACAGCTTATTGAAGTAGCTTGATTTCATAACGGCTGTTATTGGCGAACGCCCCATTAGCACCGCCTTAACTAAGGGTCCTTCTCCGAAATTGCTTAGGGCAATCGCCTTTAGAATCGAGGTTTCTTCTATGAAGCCTCCAGCCATAACCAGATCTGGGACGTAGCGTCCTTTTTTCTTCAGTATCTGTGCGCACTTCAGAACTAACGCTTCCAAGTACACTGTTGGAATGCTCATCTCGTCCATCATCGGCACTGGGCTCATGCCTGTTCCGCCTCCTGCGCCGTCGAAAGACAGGGCTTCAATTTTGGCTTCTGATGCGAACTTCATGGTGTAGGCTACGGCGGACGGTCTGTATGCTCCTGTTTTTAGGAACACGTGTTTTGCGCCTTGCTCTCTGAGCCATTCTATGTCTTCGAGGAACGGCTTCTCCTTGGGTATGCCTACTCGGCTGTGTCTCTCGAAGGTGCGGAACACTTCTTCTTTGAACGCTTCTTGAACCGTTGGGTCTTCAGGGTCTGGGATGACGATGTAGCCTCTTTTCTTCAGTAGAATAGCTTTCTCTAGGTTTTTTATGCGAACTTCGCCGCCTATGGCTTTGGCTCCTTGCCCCCACTTCCTTTCTATCACGTTGACTTCTAGTTTTGATAATGCGTAAACGTCTATGCCTAGCCTCTGGTCTTCTACGTTTGTTTGAATTACCACGTCACCGTATTTCCCGTCCCAAAACTTCCTGAACGCGTCGACTCGCCGCTTTAGTTCTTTAGAGTAAGTTAACTTTCCGTTTTCTATTTTAGCCTCGGTATCCATGCCGCAGACGTTTTCTCCGATTGTGATCATCGCTCCTGAAAGCGCAGCGCCAATGGCTAATCCTTCCCAGTGTAGGCGCGCCACGTCTGTTGAGCCGAAAGCACCGGTCATTATTGGAAGTTTTAAAGGAATCCCGCCCACTTTGCTTTCTGTGTTTACGTTTTGAAAGATGGCGACGTCCGAGTTTTCTTCGATGCCGTGGGCTTCGAAGACGCTGGCTTGGATGTTGAAGTGGGACCAGTCGAGTCCGTAGTCTTTAAGAGATCCAGCGGTGCTTGTTCCGAACTGGATTGGTTCTGGGTAAAGCGCTTCTCTTCCTCGGAAGGCGGAGAGGCTGATTTCGCATAGGACTGGGCAGTCGTGGATGCATATGGGGCACATTCCGCTGATGGAGCTTGTGTCCTTGACGCGTGTTGTTGTTCCAACTGTTGATTTTCCATTTAGGTATGCGCTGTTTTTGTGTACACGTTCGCTCATTTTTTTGCCTCCTTTTATTACAAATATTCAGATTTATACATTTGAAATGTGGAAAACCAATACAACTGTATTTCTATATAATCCTGTTGGACATCATTTATATGCGAAAATTATGAAATAAATGAAACATATATCAACACTTTGCTAGCTTCAGGTCCCAATGTCAACCCTACTCCCTGTGATGAAGCAAAAATATTCGCCCAAAACAAATATAATTAATGCCACATCTAATAGCACGAAAAGGAGGCTCATCGATTTGAGTTTTGAAATGTGGGCTGAGAAATACAGGCCAAAACACCTAGAAGACATGGTAAACCAGAAAACAATTGTAGAACGCTTAAAGAGTTTCGCTAAGTCCAAAAACGTGCCCCACTGTATATTCGCTGGACCGCCAGGAACGGGCAAAACCACGGCTGCCCTATGTTTGGCACGCGATCTTTACGGTGAAGGTTACCGTGAACACCTTATGGAACTAAACGCCAGCGATGAGCGAGGCATAAATGTTGTAAGGGAAACAGTGAAGACTTTCGCGCGTTCTCGCTCTATCGGCGAGATTCCCTTCAAAATCCTGATTTTGGACGAAGCCGACAACATGACCTCTGATGCGCAGCAAGCCTTACGCCGCACAATGGAACGGTACACCGAAACCTGCCGTTTCGTAATGTGCGCGAATTACAGCGGCAAAATAATTGAGCCAATTCAGTCCAGGTGCGCCCCTTTCAGATTTACTTTTCTACCTCGCGAAGAGCACGACAAACACATCGAACAAATCGCTGAACGCGAGAACATTCAGTTGCTACCTGATGGTGTAGAGGCAATTTTCGAAGTCTGTGGCGGAGACCTCAGAAGAGCAATAAACACTTTGCAAGCCGCGGCATCAATGAATAAACCTGTAGATGCCAAGCTGGTCTATTCGGTAACTGGCAAGGCCAGCCCTGCAGACGTGCAAAAAATGCTCAGCACCGCTATTGGCGGCGACTTTTTGGGAGCAAGAAAACAGCTGCGTGATATGATTCAAAAGTACGGTGTAGCCGGCATTGATATAATTCGGCAGATTCACAAGGAGATTTTTAAAGCCGGCATTCCCGAGCCTTTGAAAATAAAGTTAGCTGGCATCACAGGTGAAGTAGATTACCGCCTTGTCGAGGGTTCAGACGAGGAAATACAATTGAGCGCTTTGTTAGCTAGGCTCGTTGAAGCGGGTTATGAAATGAAAAAGGCAAGCTAGGTGCGATTTTTGTACGCGGCATGGACCGTCAAGCACAAACCGCAATCAACCGCTGAAATCGTAGGGAACCCGAGCGCCATCAAAACCTTAAGCGACTGGCTCCAATCTTGGGACAAGGGCATACCCAAAAAGAGAGCAGCTTTTCTATACGGCTCGCCTGGCGTCGGAAAGACGGTCTCGGTTGAGGCTTTGGCTCACGACTTGCACATGGAGCTTGTGGAAAAAAACGCCAGCGATTACAGGACGGAGGACGCCATAAACCGTTTCGCAGGGTTAGCCTCACAATACGGGTCCCTGTTCGGTGGCAAACGAATCGTCCTGCTTGACGAGTTAGACGGACTGATGGGAAACGCCGACAAAGGCGGTGTCAAAGCAATTACCAACGTCGTTAAAACCGCCCGGTCCCCCATAGTTTTGATCGCTAACAACGCTTATGACCCGCGGTTTAGGACTCTCCGCAGTTACTGCCTCCTCATAGACTTCAAAAAGCCTATTGCGAGCAGTATAGCCAAGCGCTTGCAGCACATTTGTGAGCTTGAAGGAATTCAAGCCGACGAGAACACCCTGAAGTTCCTTGCTCAGCGGTCAGGGGGCGATGTGCGCTCCGCGGTGAACGACCTTCAGGCTTTGGCTCAAGGGAAAAAACGCCTAACATACGAAGACGTTTCGTGGCTTGCCTACCGTGACCGGCAGGAATCAATTTTCAACGTGCTTAAATTGATCATTTACGGCAGAACTTCTTACGGCGTCAAACAAGCAGTAGACATGGCTGACGTAGACATAGACATGCTTTTCGAATGGATTTACGAGAATGTTCCCGCGCATCTCACTGACCCGCACGACTTAGCCCAAGCAATGGATGCGCTTGCGATGGCTGATGTCTACCGCGGCAGAATCCGCGCTTCTCAAGACTGGAGCTTCATGCGCTACGTGATTGATTACATGACAGTAGGCGTGGCTATGGCCAGGCAGAACTCAAAAGTTAGCGGGTGGATTCCATTCAAGTTTCCAAGTCGCATTATGATGCTGTCCCGATCCAAGGCTGAACGGGCGATGCGAGCGCGCATTGGCCTTAAAATCAGACGCAAATGCCACATATCCGTTGCTCGCGCTTCGAAGGAGGTTTTGCCTTACCTCAGGATCATTTTCAAAAACGATGCCCATATGGCTGCTGGAATCGCGAAGTGGCTTGACCTAGACGCAGAAATGATTGAATACATTGTTGGAAACAAAGCAAAAGCTGGAACGATCACTTCGTTTCTGCGCTAAGCTTAGCGTATCTTGCTGCCTTCCGCGATGTCCTTTTCCGGCTGCAACACCACAACGTTGCCTTTGTCGTCTTCAGCCGCCAATATCATGCACTGTGATTCCACACCCATAACCTTACGCTTTTGAAGGTTAAGGACGAAAGCGCATTTTTTGTCGACTAGGTCTTGCGGTTTATACCACTGCAAAAGTCCAGCGACCGCCTGTCTTTTTTCCGTTCCAAAATCCACCATGATTCTTATGAGGTTTCTCGAACCGGGAATTTGGTTTGCTTCCGTGATTTTTCCTATGCGTAAATCCAGTTTCTGAAATTCTTCAAACGAGATTTCCACTTTCCAACACCTATCCGTAGAGTTTTTCACCGCGACAAGGAGTATAAAGCTTTGCGGTTCACCATCTCCACGCGGAGATTAATTTCTAGCCAAGTTTTCTTCTTTCTTCTGAAGCTATCTTATGAGCTTGCAAAATCGGTTCAGGAATTTTACTGTTGCGCACGCAACGCTTAACGATTTCCACAGCTGTTTCAAGCGATATTAAATGGCCGACGCTGACATAAACAGGTTTTACGCCCTCTCTCGTCGTAACTACCTCACCGATAATTTGGCCTTTTTGAACCAAAAAGACCCGCCCTGCAACCATCTTAGGCTCACCGACCAGTCTGCTTTTTGCCACTCCAACGGTGGGTTTTCCTATCGCCACACCCAGATGGCTCGCAAAACCGAACCTATACGGGTGAGCAAAGCCTTGCCCATCAGCGAGTACAACGTCAGGCTGCAGCCTCAGCTTTTTGATGCACGCAACGGCGGGAGGAATCTCCCTAAAGGACAGCAGCGTCGGAATGTACGGAAACTTCACTTCAAGCGTTACCGTTTGATGCTCCAAAAGTTTGAGTGACTCAAAATCTAAAACTGTCACGGCACCTATTGCCACCGTGTCAGTGTATGCCACATCCACACCAGCAACACGATTGATTTTTCGAGGTAAGCGGTCTTCAGCAACGATCTTCTGGGATAAACGTCGCTGCGCTTTATGGGCTTTCGAAACAGAAAAGTTGGGCGGGGCGGCAACAGTGCGCTGCATTGGTTAACCTTTTCGGGGCTGGCGCTTTCTTCTCTGCGCTCGTTCAACCTGTTTCAGATAGTTCTCCAGTGCCTTTCTCCGCACTTCTTGAGTGATATCTCCTCGCGTGGCTTCGATAATTCTCCGTGCTATGTCGCATTTCCTCCTAAGCCCTGGAACAAGCATGTAAGCTTCATCCATCCCCATTAACTCAATGTAGATCTCATCCATAGTTTTCAGGCACTCTTCACCTTTTTCCGCTTCGCCTTCACGCAGCGCGTCCAAAGCCAAGCGTCGATATTCGCCTATGACATCCGCTAAACCCAACACGTAGTCCACAGCAGGCACGCTAATCTCATCTGGCGTGACAAAACGCGATTCTTGGATTAGCCCTAGAAGTATTTTAGCTTCGGAGTACTCTTGAAGCGCCGCGCTAAACATGCCGGTGTAGATAATGTCCGGATACTCTTTCGCTGAACCTTGGAGTTTGGAAACAATCTCTTTCGCGTTTTCAACTAGTTTCCTGGCTTCTCCGTACTTTTTTTGGTGCATGAGAAGTATTGCTCGCTTAGAAAGGCTAGTTGCCTTCCGCATGCTTTGCTGCGCGTTTTCTCGCACCTTGTCTTTTTGCATAAGCTCTTCTTTCACTTCTTTCAAAATAGATTTCAAAGTCGCCAAGTTTTCACCATTATAACTTGTAAAACACACTAACTATTTATTAAATCACTTAAAAAAAGGATGCTGGAAGAAATTTTCCTTCCATAAATGTTTTACTCTTCTGGCTGTTCAGGCTCAACCCATTTTTCGATTAGGAGCTTGTCGTCTTTTAGCTTGAAGCTTACTTTGACGAATATGGAGTCTGCTCCTTTAAATGGGAACATGCTGTCTTCCGCCAGGTCTTTTGGCAAGTAAATAAGGTATTTGCCGTCTTTTCTCCTGAACAGTCGCCCTCTTCCTTCACTAACCATTTGTCACCACCCATTTAATTAAATCCTAAGTTCAAGGATAGGGGTTTACAGAATAAATATTTAAGGCTATCTCTCGAAGTTACCATCATCACCTTATTAACCGTGCAAGATGCAGTTTAAAATTGAATTATTTGCCAAAATACGCTGTCGTTTACGAAGGCTCAAAACGTATGGGTCTCTTACGTTTGCTTAAAAGCACAACTCTGCTCTCAACCGACTCGTCTATAATCGTGTATCCAGTTTTCTCTGCTAAGCGCATCGCAAAATCGTAAACCTCACCGTGTGCAGGCATGTTCTTATACTCTAAACGAAGTCCCGAAAAACCAACATGCATGTACGCTTTGGCTTCTATGTACGTGGGATCGGCTTTTTCAACAAGTTCAGCGTATCCATCAACCGCTTCCATGTTATGCCCTTTCACCAGTGTCATGCGGGTAACGGTTGGGCATCTGAAACTCGGCAGCAGACTCAGCGTCTCATTCAACTTCGCCCAGGCGTGGGGAACTTGGGGGCGACAAACGCGCTTGAATACCTCTTCGTTTGGGGCGCAGACCGAGATGTAAAGTTGCGTGGGCTCTTCGCTTAATTCTGCGAGTTTAGCTGGCACCGTGCCGTTGGACACGAGGAACGTGGTAAAACCCCTATGATGAAACGCTCGAATCAACTCTCCTATAGGCCCGTAAAGAGTGGGTTCGCCCGCCAAACTAATGGCGGCATGCCTAGGCGTTAAGGCTTCTCTGAACTTCTGCCAGTTTGTTTTCGAATTTCCCTTGTAGCCGCTCAAGATTTTAGCTTGCGCCTTCAAGCTTTCCTGCACAACTTCTACAGGCGAATCCCAATCTGGCAGTTTCATTTCGTCCCATTTGATCTGCAAGTCCCCGCTTTGTGCTCTCCAACAAAACATGCACTGTTGTGTGCAGTAAAAAAGCGAGGGTGTCATTTGGATGCACTGGTGCGATTTTATTCCGTAGAACTTCTGCTTGTAGCAGACGCGGTTGTGAATTAAGGATTCGTAAAGCCATTTGCACCTTTTAACCGCTGAGTGTCTACCCACAAAATGGTACTTTTGTTTCTTTAATGCTTGTACGAGCGAAGGTGGAACCAAAGTCTCCAAGATACTCTCACTTTTCTAGGTCAGTGCCGTTTTACTTTCGAAATATAGACTATTGCGAAATCGTTTTATAAAAACAGTCTCGCCAGAAAAACGATTTGTAATGCTCAATGATGCTGGCTGTTTTTTTATCGAAGTATCTGCCCGATTTCACTTGGCATTTTTTATGACAGCATCGCCATTTCGGAAGTGTGTTTACTGAAAAGGCAAAGTTTAAAATGTTCTCTTTATAGTAAATGTTCAATCGCAATGAAAGTCTGCCGACTCAGGAGAAGTCTTGTTTGAAGAAAAAAGCTGCAGTTACTCTCCTAATATTAATGAGCGTTGCTTTTCTATTCATGCCGCTCTCGATAGTTCTAGGGCAGCTTGGCGTGAACATAATTTTAGTGTCTCCTCAGGACCAGGGAACTGTAGGTCAAAAAGTTAACGTTCAAGGCACCATAGAAACTAACTATGGCGCGTACCAAATTTGGTTCGGCGGCAAGCTTGTTGCAAGCAACAGTTCGGAGGGGTACTATATAAACGCAAACTTTACAATCCCTGCAATTAAAGCGGGAGACTACACGATAATCCTGAGAGATGTCAGCCAAAACGTTAACGCTACCTACGCCCTCAGCGTAGTGGCGGCCTACTATATTGAAGCCCTTGTGCCTTCTTCACCCGCGCAATTGCAAGAAGGGAGCGACGTTGTTTTGAATGTAACACTAACTGGAATTCAATCAAGCACTACATACTACGCAAACGTTACGGTTGAACTTCCAGCACCGCTCAGCACGAGTTACTCAAGGGTAGTTGAAGTCCCCGTCTCAAGCCAAGGAGCAATTGCGACTACACAAGTCACTTATCCAGACGCTGCTTTTCAACCTGAAGGCTCACTCACTAACTATACAGGTTCATATCAAGTGTACTTTAACATGAGCCAATCGTTGGCCAAAGATCAATTTTCCGTGGGCTTCACTGATTTAAGCGAGTATCACAGAGGCCAATCCGTGGCAATTCGTGCCTTAGGATATCAACCTGACGAAAACGCAACACTATCCATTAAATACGCGAAAACCGACGAAAGTGTACACTCTGAACCGGTAACTGCCTCAAACGGAGGCGTAATTAACTCTTCTTGGACAGTTCCATCCTATGCGTTGATTGGTGATTACAACATAACCATAACACCTGAGAACACGGCTAAGCTTGTACCTGACTCACAGATTTTCACTGTTCCGGGTTATCCTGTCAAGATCCGAACTTTAAATTTGGCAGGTGAAACTGTGCCTCAAGTGGTGGTGGAAGCCCTTGACCAAGCGACGAACACTGTATATAATGGTACAAGCGGGAGTGATGGAATTGCCAGTTTGAACCTTGAAAAAGGCAACCATAGCGTAAGCGCGTTCTGGAATGGTGTGAAAGTCGGTGAAATGAACGTGTCTATTACTGGAGAAAGCTCGTTTGATTTAACATGTGAGTTGACCAATCTTAAAATAACCGTCCAAAATGAAAACGGGAATTTAATACCTTTTGTTAATCTAGACATAACGTATCAATATGTTACCACAAAAGAGGGCTCGTCGAAAACTGGGCACGCCACGGGCCAAACAAATCTCTCAGGAACTTTTACTTTGAACTCTATTCTGCCTAGAATAAGTTACACCATAAACGCTTCTCTTTACGGCGTAGTTTTCAACGCTGGCAACAACACCGTTGCCAGTCTCCCGGCGCAGCCAGTTTCCGAAGTAGTGATACTGTGCCCAAGTCGAACTTTGACGCTTAAAATAATCGATTACAATCGAGCAGCGATTCCTAACGCGCGCATAGAACTTGTTGAAGTAACCAACGGTTTGTTCAATGGCGTCACGACCGACGCTGGAGGAGCTGTTACCTTGGGAGTTACATTCGGAAAGTACAGGCTAAGAGTTTACAAAGACGATATTTTGCTGAATGAAACCGTTATTGAAGTTTTCAATGATATGCAAAGCGAAATTCGTTGCAGTCTCTACAACATTCAGGTGTCAGTTAAGGCCGTTGACTATTTCGAGCAGCCGATCCCTAACGTAATCGTAACACTCCATGGTCCTGGGGCAGAAGCGCGGTCAGCCACGACACAGGCTGATGGAACCACAACATTTAGCAATGTGATCGGCGGCAACATGCAGATCATCGCCTACCCAGAAGGAATGGAGAACTCTTATGAGGCTCTGAACCTGCAGGTTACAGAGCCGACAACAATACAGGTTAAATTGGACAAATATATTCTCATAGGGCCGTTCCTAATTGAAGCAAGTGTGCTGGCAACTGTCATCGTAGTTTTGATGGCGATCGTTCTGTTCGTCTCTATTGAAGTTTACAGAAGGAAACGAGCCAAACCTGCTGAAAGTGAAAGTTAAAATGTGTAATTATGAGTTTGGAATAAGAAAGTTTATATGGGTTCTGAGAGAAATACATTTTTGGGAATGCATCGCAACATTGAATTTTATTGATTAACAATAGAGGTGTGTCTATTGGCTCAAACAAAAACCTGTTCTCCCAACTGTCAATTCTTCAAGTGCGCAAAAAACTCCGCTTTCTACCGCCGCGACGCCGTATGGTGCAGATGGACCGATGATGCCTGTAACGTTTCGAACTGTACCTATGCTCTCTGCGTTAAGAGGCGTTTGCTGCCGCGGGGCGTTTGCGGAGAAACCGTCAAACGAAAAACTGTTGAAAGGGAACCTGAAGAGGTAATCGGCCAATCTATCAAGCTTCGGGGAAAGGCGCTGCGCAAGATCGGGGACAGAGAAATCTTTTAAAGGAAAAAATTAATCGAAAAGTGCGGTTTAGCTCGGGATTCGTGAGGTTCATTCAACCTCTTTCTTTATTTGGCTTGTACACGTTTAACTACGGGCGGTTTTATCTTTTTTAGGATTCTGTAGCCGCAGATTATGCATTTTATTTCTCCGCCTCGGAGTTCCAATTCTTCAGATGGGACTTTTGCGCCGCATCTTATACATTCATAGACAATTCCTGTTTGTTCCAATGGAATTTACTCCTTTCTACAAAGGAAAAGTATTTTGCTTTTAAATGTTTCCAGTAAACTTCAAATTAACGAAGGGTGAAGCTTGAGAAAACGACTGAGGAAAACCCTTTCGCGTGTTCTTTCTTCTGGCGACATAAGCAAAGTTTACAATTCCTACGACATCATTGGCAACATAGCCATAATCAGACTGCCATACGCCTCCACGGAGAATGCTCAAAGCGTCGCAAAAGCAATAATGAGTATCAACAAAAATGTGAAAACCGTTTTGGTTCAAGAAAGCCCTGTTGCTGGAGATTTTAGGCTTCGCCGCTTAAATCATGTGTCAGGTGAAAACAACACACGCACCATTCACAGGGAATTCGGCTGTCTGTTCTCCGTCGATGTGGCAAAAAGCTATTTTTCTCCAAGGCTTTCACACGAAAGAATGCGCATCGCAAGGATGGTTGAACCTGGCGAAACCGTCGTAAATATGTTCGCGGGCGTCGGCTGCTTCTCCATAATAATCGCCAAACACTCCAGCGCGATGAAAGTGTTTTCCATAGACGTGAATCCAGCGGCGATTCAGTTCATGCAAGAGAACATCAGGCTGAACAGAGTTTACGACAAAGTAATCCCGTTACAGGGCGACTCAAAAGAAATCATCAAAAACCGATTGCAGCACGTAGCAGACCGCGTTCTGATGCCTCTGCCCGAAAAAGCCCTTGAATACCTACCCTGCGCCGTTTCCGCGCTCAAAGTATCAGGTGGCTGGATACACTACTACAGTTTCGAGCACGCCGCCAAAACCGAAAGCCCCGCCGAGAAGGCTAAGCTAAAAGTAGCGGAAACACTTAACGCTTTAGGCGTAGATTTTAAGGTTCCCTTTGTCCGCGTTGTAAGAAGCACCGGCCCAAACTGGTTCCAACTCGCTGCTGACGTGCACATTATGTGATTGGAAGGGCACAGTCTCAAGGAGAAGCAAAGTACCGCTTAAAACTATGTGCGTTGCCGCTGTCTCTTCAGACTACATATAGTTCCTTTATATAAGGGGGATATAGTCTTTTCCGAGCACTAGAGAACACAGGCGTCGCAATCTAAAAACTTACCATAAATGCCGTGTGTGTTACACAGTTTTGGCAAATCTTAATAACTGGTCTTTCCGTTATTCTGTGGACGAGTGGAACGGAATGAAAAAGAAGTTAATGGACATACTGGCATGCCCCATAGACAAGTATCATCCGCTTGAACTCCATGTTTTTGAAGAGAAAGAAGAGATAGTTGAAGGATTAATCGTCTGTCCCAAATGTTTACGATGGTATCCAATACGCGATGAAATCCCCGAAATGTTGCCCGACGAACTGCGCAAAGAAGCCGAAGACCTACCGTTCCTGAAGAAATGGAAAGCCAGCATACCTGAAAAAATCGTCTTTGAAGGCAAACCTTTCAGTTTAAAACGCTAAACAACAACGACGCTACTGCAGCTTTATCGCCCTGTTTTTCGCAGAAGATTTCAGCGCAGCCTCAGCGATTTTCAAGGCTCTCAGACCATCAACTCCCGTTACCACCGGCTTCTTCTTTTCCAATATGCAATCCGCAAAATGCTGTAGCTCAAGTTTCAAGGGTTCCTGCCAAGGAAATCTCGGCTGCAAGTTTTCCTTTGCATCCTCAATCCACAATTCCTGTGTAATATAATCCAGCCTCATTATCGCTTCACTCCCAGTGACCGTGAGAATTCGCGTTTTGTAAGGCGTAATCCAATTGGATTCTATAAACGCGCTCTTTCCATCCTCAAAAGTGAGCATTATCTGCGCGTAGTCTTCAAACTTTCTATGCCGCATGCTCCCTGTTTTCGCGTAAACGCTCATCGGGTCTTCACTGGATATGTACCGCATAACGTCTATGTCGTGAATCGCCGTGTCTTTGACCACCCCCACATCACCAATCCTCTCAGGCCACTGAGAAACCCGCTTGGCAGTGGCACATACGAGTTCCCCGAGTTTCTTGTTTTCAACCGCCTCTCGAATATGCTGCAACCCTGGTATGAACCGCATCAAAAACCCCACTGTCAAGTGCAGACCGTTTTTTTCAGCAGCTTCCAAAAGCTTTTCTGCCTGATTCGTGTGGGTAGCCATAGGTTTCTCAACCAAAACATGTTTACCTGCCCTTAGAGCTTTAAGGGCTTCTTTGGCAAGTTTTGTCGACCATGTACACACGCTTACTGCTTCTATCTCCTTATTCTTCAGCATTCGCGAACTGCTTGTGTAAGCCTTCACGCCGAACTGGTCAGCTACAGCTTTTGCTCTCTCTCGGTTCACGTCGCAAACAGCCACGAGCTCAGTTGATTCCAGTTCCCTGTAGACTCTGGCGTGGTTTTTTCCCCAGAATCCCGTTCCTATTACTGCTGTACCCAGCTTTTTCATTTCTTCTCCACTCCTCTTCCTAAGCCACGATATGTAAAGCCTTTGCCTTCAACCTTTTGGGGTTCAATCATTCCCGTTAAGTCAACGATTGCCGCTGGCATTTTCATTACCGCTCGAAGCTTCTTAAGGTTTAGACGTTTAAACCTGTTCTGCTCCGTCAAAATTACTATGCAGTCTGTGCCTTCTACTGCCTCTTTCAAGCTTCTTTTGAACATACGCGGCATATTTGATAGTTCATTTTTGGGAAGCAAAGGATCGTAGAGACTTGTTTTCGCGCCTTTTTTTTCCAGCATTTTAACAAACATCATCGTCGTAGGTTTCGCTGCACCCAGCACAGCAACTCTCGCTCTTCTTAACGCCTTACCGCAACTTCGCAATGCATCTCTTGTCAAATTGACCGCGTGCCTAACCATGTCTTCGTTTATTCTTCTAACCAACGCATGAAGCCTAAGCTTGGTGTTCAAGTTCTCAGCGCTTTCTATCAAGAAATACGCTTCGTTTCTGTTATCTTCTTCTGCTTGAACTGTGGGCAAGAAACTTTGCTCGCGCGCGTCTACAAGTTTTAATGTTTCAAAATAGTCTATGCCTGCGTTTTCGCAGAATACAGCCAACTCGTTAGCTAAAGCCAAGTTTGCATCTTGCTTGGCAACTGTGAAAAGCAAAGCAGCTTCTGCTGTTTTAACGTCTAAAATCTGTTTCACGCCTTTTCTTGTTATGGCTCCCAAGACCTTCGCAGCTGAGTCCAAACTGTTTTTATCCATTGCGGCAATCTTCAACTCTTGGTTTGCAATTGAATCTACGGGTTGCCGGTAAAAAACTTGGATGGGGCTGTAAACCAGACCAAAGTCTTCTCCCATTTTGAGTCCTGACGTGTTCTCCAGATTTTCCTTGATCACTCCTTCGGTAAACCCTAACCCGGCTATGCCTCCATAAATAAACAGTGTGCCTCGGCTAAGTGCCGTTCCGACTTGCTTGCAGATGTTTTCTACCTCTAAATAGTCGATATGTTTAGTTTCGTCGATTTTCGCGGTAAGTGTCATGACAATTATGTCGCTTTGAGAAACCGCGTTTTTTAACTCGCTTGTGACGCTTATTTGTCCTTTTCTCAGAAAGCTCTTCAATTTGGATTCTATTTCTCGGTCAAAGAACATGGTTTTTCCTTTTGCTAAGCTTCTCACCAGAGTTTGATCTGCATCTGTGCAGATGACTTTGAACCCAGTTTCAGCGAAAGCAGTAGCGTAAAGAACGCCTTTTTGCTCGCATCCTATAACACTTACAGTGTATTTTCCGCGTTTTTCGCTTGTATCTATTTCTTCGGGTTTCAAATGCAGGACTGCAGGCATGAACAATTATTCTCCATCTCAAATGCAAACTCGCTTAGCCCGTTAAACAGTTGTCAGGATTTTTTTGAGCGTTATACTGTAGTCTTTGATTAGCTTTAATGCTTTTTCTTGGTTTTTTGCTTCCGCATACAACCTGTAAATGGGTTCTGTTCCGCTGGGTCTCACCAGAATGGCGCTTTTGTCTTCAAACCAGATTTTCACGCCGTCAATGGTGCTTATGTTTGCGCTCTTCACCTGTTCCAACAGTTTTTTAAGCACCTTTTCTTTTTTGTCTTCTGGGCACTCCACTTTTCCTTTTTCAAGGAAATACCGCGGTTGCTCAGCAATAAGCTCCGAAAGCTTTTTCCCCGTCTTAGCCATGATGCCCAAAATCAACGCGGTTGTCATGGCTCCATCACGGACTGCCTGATGAGGACCATAGAAAACTCCACCATTTTCTTCTCCGCCCAACTTGGCTTTCACCGCTTTCATCTTTTGCGAAACCGTCACGCTTCCTACTTTGGTCCACACGATTTCGCCCTTGTAAGCTTCCGCAATGTCCTTGACAAGCGTTGAAGAGCTCACAGGAGTAACAATCTTCGCGTTCGGGTTTTCCATTAGGAAGTGTTTTTCAATCAGCGCGAAAGTTTTGTCTCCCCAATAAATCTCTCCGTTCTCGCCAACGAATATGGATCGGTCAGCGTCACCGTCGAAGGCTACACCTAAATCTGCGCCAACCGCCTTCACGGCTGCAGCCATATCCTGCAGGTTTTCCGGACGCGGTTCCGGCAGTCTTCCAGGGAAAGTTCCGTCAATGTTCGCGTTTATGGTGGTGACTTTGCAGCCCAGTTCTTGCAGAAGCCTTGGCGCTGTTAGGCTGCCTACGCTGTTAGCTGCGTCTACGACGACATGGTAATGTTTTTCTGCTATTTCGGAGGTGTTCACGTGTTTCTTTACGGCTTCAATGTACTCGTCGTTCACCACTGATATTTCGTGGACTGCGCCAAGCTTGTTCCATTCCGCGAGTACGGGTTTGTCTTCGAAGTAAACATTTTCTATCTCAGTTTCTTGCTCGTGTGAAATTTCTATACCGTCGTTCCAGATGACTTTTATGCCGTTGTATTCAGGCGGGTTGTGGGATGCCGTAATTATGATTCCACCACCCATGCAGTGATTTTTCACCGCGTACTGCAGTGCTGGTGTGGGCGCCATTCTGGCGAAGAACACGTTGCATCCTGTGGCTGTTAAGCCTGCGATGACTGCTTTGGCGAGCATTGGTCCGCTTGTTCTGGCGTCGTGTCCCAGCAGCAGGTTTTTTTTGTTGAAGAATGTTCCGATTGCTGAGGCCACTTTTGTGGCTTTTTCGGGTGTCAGTTCTTTGTTGACGATTCCGCGGATGCCGTTGGTTCCGAAAAGCTTTCTTGTTGTCACGGTTTCTTGTCTCCATTTTAACAGATGATTTTGGATTTTAATATGTTTCCAGAAACTTCCTTGGCTGGGCAGACCGCAGTTCCGTCTGTGAGCGAGATGTTGTCTCTGATTTTTGCTTGGTCTGCGACGATGCAGCCTTGGGTGATTTTGACTTTTTTCCCGATTTCGGCGGCTTCGCCTATTATTGCGCCGTTTATGGATGCGTAATCGTCTATTCGTGCGTCTGGGAAGACGACTGTGTCGCTTATGTGCACGTTTTTTCCGATGGTAACGTTTTTTCCGAGGATGGCGTATGGTCCTATGACAGATTTTTCGCCGATGGTTACGCCTTTGTCGAGTGCTATGGGCTTTTGTGTTTCAAACTTTGTGTTTCTGGGTTTGTGGGTTTTGGTGAGGGTGTCGAGGATGATTTTGTTTGTTTGCAGGTATTCTTCTGGTTTGCCGATGTCGATCCATAAGCCGTGGATGATGTGTCCGTAGAGTTTTCCTTGTTGGACTAGTTTGGGGAAGATTTCGCGTTCCATTGAAACTTTCTTTCCTTTTGGGATGTACTGGAAGATTTCGGGGCTGAGGACGTAGATTCCAGCGTTTATGAGGTTGGTTGGTGCTGTGCCTTTGGCTGGTTTCTCTACGAATCGCGTTATGCGGTTGTCTTCTGCCATTTCTGCTACGCCGTATCTGGTTGGGTCTTCGACTTTGCAGAGGGCGATTGTGGCTGTGGCGTGGTTTTCCTGGTGTTTTTGGATGATTTCGTTGTAGTTTACGTCTTCGAATAAATCTCCGTTCAGGACCAGGAAGGGTTCTGTGTTTCCGAGGAGTTTTTGGGCTTTTTTTACTGGTCCTGCGGTGCCTAGCGGTGTTTTGGGTGGGTCGATGCTGTAGCTTATGTGTAAGCCGTTTTTGGGGATGCGCTGCTTCTTAATGTAGAACTCCGTTAAGCCGTTAACGGCTAGTATGGCTTCTTTGATGTTGTTTTTGGCGAGTCGCTCGAAAATCCACTGGAGCAGCGGCTTGTTGACTATGGGGAATAGGGTTTTGGGTCGGGTGCAGCTTAGCGGTCTTAGTCTGGTGGCGAATCCGCCTGCGAGAATCAAAGCCTTCAGTTAACGTCAACCTCTTTGCTTTTTAGAGGCTAATACTATCTGCGAGTTTTAATATAAACAGTTATGGTGAAAC
>CAZWPI010000003.1:0-45035 GCA_964636055.1 uncultured Candidatus Bathyarchaeia archaeon | reverse complement strand
GCATAGAACGGGTGCTGAAAACACTTGAGGGTTTCGGACTCTCACGGACAGATGCGGAGGTTTACGTTTACCTCGCCAAGAAAGGCCCGAAAAAAGGACGCGCGTTAGCTGACGCCCTGCAAGTCACCAAGCAACAGCTGTATCCAAGCCTTAAAAACCTGAAAAACAAAGGCGTAGTAACCGCCAGCCCTGAACGACCTGCGCTATTTTCAGCCGTAGCCTTCGAAGAAGTGCTGGAACTGCTTATCAAAATCAAAGTGGAGCAAGCCAAAGCCATAAAGGAAACCAAAAAAGAGCTTCTGGCTAGCTGGCGATCCATAAACTCACAGGAACAAACTTAGCTTTAGTTGCAGAATTCAAGTCTCGTATAGACTATTTTTTTTTATAAAAAGAAAAAGTTATGTGCTAGATAGTCAAATAATAATATGATTACTCGTAATTCTTTTTTTTAATTAGGAGGGGTTGGGTGAGCCAAGAAAAAGTGCTTAAAACCCTGAAAGAGCTGGGTCTGGCAAGATTAGACGCTAAAATATACGTTTTTCTTGCCAAGAGGGGTCCCCAAAAAGCGAAGGATGTCGCCAGGGCTTTGAGAATTTCGAAGCAGCAGCTTTATCCGTCGCTTAGAAGTCTTCAGAGCAAAGGCTTAGTTAATTCCACTTTTGAGCATCCAGCTCGATTCTCTGCAGTCTCATTTGAAAAAGCGTTAGACCTGTTCGCAAAAGCCAAAATGGAAGAAGCAAAAAGCATACAGCAAAGCAAAGACGAAATCCTTTTACACTGGCAATCTATCGTGATTAGAGAGGCTGACGATAAGTCTGCAAAGTTCGCCGTAATCGAGGGCAGAAAATACGTCTACTCCAAGATTCAGCAGATGATACAAGAAACCAAAAAACAGCTGTCAACCGTAAACACCGTTCCAGGCTTGATACGCGCTGACCAGCACGGACTACTAGACGCGGCCTTCAATCACCCACTGAAATCCACGGTTCAATTCCGCTTCCTGACCGAGTTATCTGAATTGAACACGGATTCCATGAGCAAACTGTTGGAGAAGGCACCGAAAACGGGTTTTAATCTAAAGGGAAGAAACACCGAATTAGGTTTGAAAGTGTCTCCGAGAATGGTAATAAGAGACAACGAAGAACTCTTACTTTTCATCTCACCAAAAGCGGAACCAGATGAAACATGCATTTGGACAAACTGCAAAGAACTTGTCCATTCATTCATGGCTGTCTTTGATGAGCTATGGCGCAACTCAACCGATATCGAGAAGAACATTATCAACATAGAAAAAGGCAAGCCAACGGCAAAAACGCTTTCCATGAAAGATGCTGAAACAGCGAAAATTAAGTACGATGAGGTATTACGCTCAACTCAAGAGGAGATTATAGTTATGACCTCCTCAGAAGGTCTTATCGATTTCTGGAAAAACGAGGTTTTTCCGAAAGAGTGGTCTGAAAGAGGCATCTCCGCAAAAATCATGGCGCCCATAACAAGTAAAAATCTGACAGCTGCAAAGCAGCTATCCAAGTATATTGAAGTCAGACACGCTCCCGTAAGCTACTTGCAGACCACAATCGTTGATGGAAAACACCTTTTCCAATCTAAAAAAACTGAGTCGAATGAGGAAAAACCTCAGTCAACTCTGCATTTTGAGAACGCATTCTACACCAGCGATCAGGGGCACGTGAAAAAAACGAAGACCATGTTGGATAACATTTGGAAGACCGCTCGCACCCCGTCAGCTGTCACCGTAGAATCCCTAACTACGCCTCCAGATAGCACGCCTCGAAATAGAATACTTCCCAAAGTAATCAAAAAAGTGAACGGCGTCATCCTTGTTGAAGAGGAAAAGCCTTTGGAGGTTCTAACGGAACAAGACGTCTTGAAAATGATCATCAACGCACGGAAAGATATAGACAGGGCCTCTTTCAAGGGATTGACAAGACATTACTGTACCAACGGGCAAGCCGTCATCCACCCACCAAGCCATTTCAATCTGCCCGACATCCTATTCCACTTCTTTCACTTTGAAAAGCACTCCGCATATGGAGCCGAAGACGCCCTGCTAGTCATGGTTTGGCTTGAGACACCAAGAGGTTACGCTTACGTACCCGCGGCTTTCATCGGAGATGACCCTGAAGCTTTAGAATTTCAGAACAAGATGTTCAAAGATTTACTCTCTCCGGACAACTTTCAACTAGTCAAGAAAGATGAGCTACAGGTGCGGATGCACGGCAAATCTCTCTTTTGCGGTTGGACTGTGCCCATATCCCTCTTCCAAAAACACACCTTGCCTCCTTCATCCATCCTACTCGATGGATACGGCGATACCATGACACGCACATTCGAAGTACAATACCCCTCGGGATATAAGATGTGGACGGCGTACAACAGTCTTGAAGCGTTTGTGACCTTCTTGCATCCATCGTCCAAATACACAGGTCCCGGAACCGACGGACTCATAATCAGAGATTGCATTATGGAAATATATCCGCCATAAACGCGCAAATATAAGCCACTAACCTTTAAACATATACGCGCGTAGGAAGCTTGTATGAAGGCGAAGGTTGCGGTTGCCACAGTTTCGGGGAAAGCCTACTTTTTGATAGTGAACAAGTTGAAAGAGCGCAATATTCCCTTCATAAGCTTGGTTCCCGGCGAAACCGTGCCCACAGAAGTTAAGGCGGTCATAACCACTGAGAAGGAGAAGAGCAAGATAAACCATGAAAAAATACTGGTTTACGACAGCGAAACCGAACCAGACAGCTTAGTAAATGAAGTAATGAAAATCCTTCAGGGAAAAGAAGCCTACGAAAAGATCGTCATAGGCGTAGACCCTGGCGATGTGTTTGGGTTGGCAGTCATAGCCGACGGCAAAGTTAACGAAACAGGTAACTGCTTCAGCACTCAAGAAGCACTGACTAAGATCAGCAGTGTCATAAAAAACGTTGACGTCTCCTCAACCGTTGTCACCATAAAAATTGGGAATGGAGTCCCAGCGTACAAAGAACTCTTAGAAGCCTCGGACCGCGCCTTGCCGCCTCAAGTGGTTTTGGAAGTGGTGAGTGAGGCGGGAACAAACCGCGCTCTCAACCATAACAAGCATAGGCGAGGGCTCAGAGACATAGCTTCAGCAATATGTATAGCTGGAAGAGCCGGTCACGTATATCCGCGGAGGAAATTTGATGAACCAAACGGTTGAAGCCGGCAAGACTCTTCTGGTGGATGGTCCCGCCTCTGTCCAGGTTGTTTCTGGCAAAGCGGAAATGCTGGGGTTCTCGGTGAAACCTTCAGGCAGAATCGTGGTCCGCGAAGGAAAGCGACTGCCATTTTTCGTTGCAGAAACAGCCAATTTTGACATTTCACTGGGAGAAAACGCAATCGTTGAAGAGGTTGAGGGCAACACGATTCCGCAGTCATGGGTTGACTCCGTTGAAGTGCTCCGGGGTTTTCAGAAAAAGCCGGCGGTCGCCATGATCGTGGGGGGAGCTGACTCGGGAAAAACGAGTTTCTGCACCTACCTGATCAACAATTTGGTCAACACAAAACAGAAAGCTGCAATTTTAGACGGCGACTTGGGGCAATCCGACATAGGTCCCCCATGCACGGTCGCCTACGCGGTCATAGCTAAGCCTCTCACGGAACTGTACGAGGTGAAGGCGCGAAACGCCTTTTTCGTGGGTGCCACATCTCCAAGCGCGGCAGTAAGCAAAACCATTGAAGGCGTGGCTCTGATGAAAGCGGAGGTTTCGGGCATGACAGCTGATTTCGTTGTTGTGAATACGGACGGCTGGGTTGAAGGGGAAGAGGCTGTGAAGTATAAACTGCAACTGGCTGAGATGCTTGAACCAGACGCGGTCGTATGTATTCAGCAGGAAAACGAGCTGGAGCCTCTACTCTCTGCGATAGGGAAATACAAAACAGTTGAAGTCAAGTCTTCTTCGGCGGTTAAACAGCGCAGCATAGAAAAGCGTAAGAACCTGCGGGAACGGAGCTACGCGAAATATTTGAGAGACGCAAAAATGAAGGCTTTTCCTTTAAATCAGCTAACAATTGAAGAAAAAACCAGCCTCCCAGCGAGGCAAGGCGAAGAACGAGGATTACTGTTAGGATTGTACGACGCCCGCAGCAAGTTTCTCGGAATCGGCGTTTTGCGTGAAGTTGATGCCGTGAGAAAAACGTTAAAGGTTCTCACTTCTGTTTCGGCAACGCCCTCCCGTGTTGTCTTCGGAAAAGTGCGATTGGACGAAAACCTCAGGGAAGCCGCAGCTTTTTTGGGAGAGAACGCTGATGCAGTAAGCTAAAGTTTGAAAAACCCTTGGATCTCCCGAGACAAAATTTTGTCGCCGTATGGCAAAACCTTCATTTCATTGCTTATCCATGAGGGCAGAAAACTGCGGCAGTATCTCGTGGCAAAGCGGTAGTCCATGAATACTATGGCGCCCCAGTCCTCCAGCGTTCTCACTGGTCTCCCAGCGGCTTGGGAAGCCTTTTTCATTGCAGGAAGCACGTAACCGTATTCGCGTCCCAGTTTGGGAAAACACGTTTCGTAATAGCTTATCTGCGCTTTCACCCTTGGCGTGGGTTCCGCGTAGGGAACGCCTACGACGATTACAGAGTTCATCTGGTTGCCTGGAAAGTCCACGCCTTCCGAAGTTCTTCCACCTTGAACGCCGAGGAAAACTGCGCCGTCGCCTTCACCGCGTGCTTTGAAGTCAGCCACAATTTTTTCGTTCGCCTTTGAACTCATACCTCTGTGCTCATGGAAAAGCGGTTTATCCAAAGCGTGTTCTAATCCTTCGGTGATTAGAGCGTTTAACACGTCGAACGAGGCGGTGAAAATTCCCGTGTTCGCGGGCGTGTTCTGCACGACTTCGTTAATTCTTTCTATAATTGTTTGGTACATAGCAGGAGTTCTTTTTTCCATGGCGGTGGACACGCCGAGACACACGAGGGAGAGGATGTGTTCCTTGGGAAAGGGGGAGGGCACAACACATTGCACGGTGTTTTCTGGAAGCCTTGTTATTCTCGCGTAAGCTTCTAAGGGCTGAAGCGTGCCCGACATGATTATGTTGGAGTAAGTGAATGAGAAAACTGGTGCGGTGACTTTCGACGGGTCTAACGCCACGATTTCCAGCTTGGCGGTTTTCGCGTTTTCTCGGGTGACGTACTTGCTTGCGACGTTGATGAAGGAGTCGTCGCCCAGCGTGTCCAGCCACCGAAGCAAAAACTCGCTCATGCCGTGAATGTAAGAGCGCGGGTTTTTTCCCTCAGCGAGCAAGTTTCGCCTGATGGAACTGCCAACCTCATGCAGCTCCTCGAAGAAGTCTCGGGGGTTAGCTACGCTTCCCTGTTTTTGTATGATTTCTATCAGGGATTCAGGAGCGATTATCTGCTCCCTGCCTATGTCTTCCGTCAGTTTTTCGATTTCTTTCCTGAAAAAGTTGGAGAAGGCTTCGATTTCTTTGTTTTCGTATTTCTGGGCTTCGAGTTCTGCTTGTTTTATAACGAAAAGTGACAGACTGCTGCTTGAGATGTCGATGGCTGTTTCCGGCAGGTTATGCGCTTCGTCCACGACTAAGATGGTTTTCTGCAGTTGAGAATCAAGGTTCTTCAGAAACGCATTTCGAATCACAGGGTCAAAGACGTAAAGGTAGCTCAGCGCAAGCACTTTGACATCGGCGAGGGCGGCTTTTACAAGTTCGTAAGGGCATACTCCTTTTCTTCGGCAGACTTTTTGGATTTCAGACGCCGTGTAGGGGCGAGCGGCTATCTGCTGTTGAAGCTGAAGATACTCGTACGTTTGTTCCTCTGGAGCCTTATGGTAGGGGCATCTGCCTTTGGCTTTCAGCAGTTCACAAGCTTCCATGAGTGATTTGGCATCAAAAGCGTTTTTAACCGCGAAATTGTTGAGGCACATCTGATTGCGCCCACGAATAGAAATGCCCGAAACATGATGCTTCTTGAACACTGCTCTTAACTCTTCTATCACACGATCGTGCTGCCTGTGAGTCCGAGCCACGTACAGTATCTTCAAATTTTTTTCGACGGCGGTTGGAAGAGACGCGGAAATTGCTGAAATGGTCTTTCCTAAGCCGTTGCTGCCCTCGATGAGAACGGAACGCCGCTCTTCAACGGCGTCGAAAATGGTTTTTATGAATTGGTCTTGGTGAGGGCGCACGCTTGCATAGGGAAAATATTCTGTGATTTCTTGTGGCAGCTCAGTCATTTTTATCCCATAGTCCCCTTGAAGGGCAGTAAATGTTCACTGGACACTGCCCGCATAATGGGCGCCTAGCCTTGCAGTACCGTCTTCCATGCGCAATAAGCAGCACATGAACCGCCAAATAGTCACGCGGGTCGTAAAGCGATTGAAGCGATGCGCGGACAGCGTCGTAGTCTCCGTTCGCTGGCGCAAAGCCTAACCGTTTTGCCACTCGGTTCACGTGCGTATCCACTGGAATCGTGGGTTGCTTCACGGAAAAGAGTAAGACCACGTCCGCTGTTTTCGGTCCAATCCCGGGAAGCGCTATAAGTGTTTTTCTTGCCTCCTCAAGAGGCAACGACAATATAGGCTGCAATGAGCCGTGAAATTTTTCGAGGATTATTCTTGAAACCTGTTTTATTGTTTTAGCTTTGTTCCTGTAGAGACCAGCGGTTTTCAGGCTTTCTTCAATCTGGCTGGTTTCCGTTTTCGCCAGCACTTCGGGCTTGATTTCGAACCTGTTCGAGAGGCGTTCGAAGGCTCTGGCGGTGTTTCTATCCGCCGTGTTCTGCGAAATAATGGTCACAATCAACGTTTCAAACGGATCCCGTTTTGCTTCGGTCCACTTGGGCATCACAAAGGTCTGGCGCAGTATCTGTAAAACCGTTGCCGCTCGCTTGTCTTTCACGTTGCCTCCTCCTTCCTCTGAAATTGCTATTACTGAATCACGCAGGCTATAAATATCATCGGTATTAAGGCTCTAAAAAAGAGGCAACGTTCTTAAGCAAAACTGAAGAACAAAAACCAAGTTTACGTTTCAAATTTAAGAATCAGAAAGAAACGAATTAATGACCAGCAATGTCTTCCTACGCCTAGAGACTCGAATGTATTTCAGTATTTAAAAGGGAGGGGGGTAGTCTCCGAGAGCATATCTAATGCGAAATTGCAAAGAACAACTTCTGGAAGGAAAAAAAATGGAAAAGTTAGGGCATTCTTTAGTAGGGCATTCCGCCCATACCGCCCATGCCGCCCATTCCACCCATGCCTCCAGGAGGCATTCCCGAGGGCATCGGAGGTGCTTTTCCGCCGCCTTTAACGCTGATGAGGTCGTCGATTTTCAGGATCATGTTTGCTGCTTCTGTGGCTGATTTCATGACTTGCTGCTTCACGCGCAGGGGTTCAAGAACCAGCAGGTCAAGCATGTTTTTGATTTTTCCTGTGGTGACTTCGATGCCGAAGTATTGGCTGTCTGGTTTTTCATGTTCAGCTCTCAGTGCTACCATGATGTCGATGGGGTCTAACCCCGCGTTTTCTGCCAGTGTTAACGGAATAGCTTCAACAGCTTCTGCGAAAGCTTCAACAGCCAGCTGTTCGCGCCCGCCGACTTTGACCGCGTAGTTTCTCAGGTTCTTGGCTACTTCTGCTTCTGGTGCGCCGCCGCCCGCAACAATCTTTCCGTCTTCCACCGCGTTTCTAACCACGCATAAGCCGTCATGCAAGGAGCGTTCAGCTTCATCGATCACGTGGGACGAGGCGCCTCTGATGACTATCGTCACCGCTTTCGGGTTTTTACATTCGCGCACGTAGATGAGCTTGTCGTCGCCGATTTTGACTTCTTCAACCTTCTTGGCTTTTCCGAGAGCGTCATCAGTCAAATCTTTAACGCTTGCCATTATCTTGCCGCTTGTGGCTCTGGCTAGTTTTTCCATGTCGCTGCTGCTCACGCTTTTAACCGCAAGTATGCCTGCTTTCGCCAAAAAGTGCAGTGCCATGTCGTCTATGCCTTTCTCGCAGAAAACCACGTTCGCCCCTGCTTTGACGATTGCGTCAACCATTTCTTTGAGCATGCGCTCTTCCTCGTCCAAGAATAGCTGCATCTGGTCGGGGCTTTCAATGTTGATTTTCGCGTCAAACTCGGTCTTTTCAATCTCCAGCTTCTCATTCAGCAACGCGATTTTGGCGCCGTCTATGAACTTGGGCATCTGCGAGCTGGCAACTTCCTTGTCGATGACCATGCCCTTCACGAGTTCTGTCTCATCCAAGCTTTTGCCGTGTTTCTTAACGACTTTAATTAAGTCAATGTCCGCCTTGTAGTTGCCGTCAATTTTCTCCGCCACTTGTTTTACTGCGTCAACAATCAATTTGGAGAAGTGCTCTTCAGCCACGTTGACGGCTTTGCTAGCTAAAGAAGTGATAGCTACGTCCCGCAGAGTCTTGTCATCACTAATAGATACGGGGATAGCGATTTTGTCCAAAACTTCTTGAGCTTTATCGCTGGCTTTCTTGTAGCCTTCAATAATAACGGTTGGGTGCACATTTTGATCCAGCAACGCTTCAGCTTTGGCAAGCAGTTCTCCCGCCAAAACCACCGCTGTTGTTGTTCCGTCGCCGACCTCGTTGTCCTGAGCCTTAGCCACTTCCACAAGCATCTTCGCCGCTGGATGCTGTACATCAAGCTCCTTCATTATAGTAGCGCCGTCATTTGTGATGGCGACGTCGCCGAAGCTGGTGACCAGCATCTTGTCCATGCCGCATGGACCAAGCGTCGTTTTTACGGCTTCAGCCACTATCTTCGCGGCCATGATGTTGTTTTTTTGTGCTTCGCGTCCGGTTGTTCTTCCTGTGCCTTCTCTTAACACTATAACTGGTACGGTTCCTCCACCTGTAGACATATTTTTCACCAATTTCATTTATACAATATGTTGAGTTCTAAACGGAACAACTAAGCCTACGATATAAATTTTTCCCAGCATTACTCTACCTTGACGATATTGTAGCCTGACGCTTTACGGAGTCTGTTCATAACCGCCAAGCCCAACCCCTCAGTTGACACGCCCTCAGCAATTATCACATCTACGCCTTCGGCGTCGAGTTCACGTAGCAAGCGGAACAGGTTTTGGGCAACAACCGCTAGGTTGAAGCGGCTGCCAAGAGACTCCACCACATCAGCCCTGTACGCAGCTAAGGTTTCGTCAGTAGCCAGAACACCCACCTTAACGCCTTTCAGACTGTACGACCCTGCTAACTCTTTGACCTTGGCGATGACAGCGGGAATCGCGCCTTCCACAACAATCACCTGAGCGTTCGGAGCATAATGCTTATGCTTCATCCCAGGCGACCGCGCTTTTTCGACGGGCAACTCTTTCTCCGCCGCCACGAACGGGTGAAGCTTAACGTCGCCAAGAACCCTCTTCAAAGCTTCAAGCGGCGTTCCCCCAGGACGAAGAAGCAGCGGAGGCTCAACGCTCAAGTCTAACACAGTAGACTCCACGCCGATGCGTGTGGGACCACCGTCCAAAATTGCGTCTATTCGCCCATTTAGATCGTCAAAGACGTGTTTGGCAGCTGTTGGACTGGGCTTGCCGGCGAGGTTTGCGCTTGGAGCAGCAATGGGGCAGCGGCTTTCTCTGATCAACGCTAAAGCCACAGGGTGCTGGGGCATTCTGACGGCTATGGTGTCCAAACCCGCAACCGTCACATCCGGAACAATTCTTGAATGCTTGAAAACTAAGGTTAGCGGTCCAGGCCAAAACGTTCTCATCAACTTGTCAGCCTTCAGCGGAACCTGAGTGGCTAATCTGTAAACGTCGCCTACGTTCTCCACGTGAACGATGGGCGGGTTATCAATGGGTCGCTTTTTCGCTTCAAACAGCGCCAAAACCGCTTTTGGGTTCAGCGCGTCTGCGCCTAAACCGTAAACTGTTTCGGTTGGGAATGCGACTAATCCGCCTTTTCTGATTATGTCTGCTGCTTCTCGGATTTTCTCGATGTCTGGTTGTTGAGCATCAACTTTCAACACAAGGGTTTGCTTCATTCTGGGCTGCCTTATCCATAATACGCGGGTGCGCTCTTAAATGTCAAACTATTCGGTTTTCCGATCTTGAAGCAGAAATATTAGACAATGTAATAGTTCAAAACTTTTTTCCTGTTTTCTCTTCTGACACCAGAAGCACCTGCTACTAAGCTCTTATTGCGTGATGTATAAAAGATAACCGCTCTGTCAATATAGAGGAATCAGTTTTGCCTTTTGAGTTTAAGCACGACTGAAGTTTCGATTTGCCGTTCAGGGATGTTCCAGTATTTCCGAAGAAGCCTGTCCTTTTCTTCTTTTGACACCAATTTGAAACCGTGTTTCTCGTAGAAGCGAATAGCCCACTGGGCGGCTTCCCAAGTTCCCACGAGAACCTCAGAGGTTCGAGCCGCGCTTATCAGGTGCCTAAGCAGTTTCTCTCCGATGCCTCTTCTTTGGCGACTTGTAAGCACGTAAGCATGCCTAATCAAAGTAACATCGTTAACGGGTTGGATTCCCATAACCGCCACCAAAACGTCGTCTTCTATCCAACCGTAGAATTCTACTCCGCTCGTGATTTCTTCTCTGAGCTCTTCAGTTGACATGTACGGTTCCTTCCATCTGTCTTCTGGAATTACGCCTCTGTAAGCTTCAGCAGCGTCGTTCACAACGTGCAGAATGGATTTGAACTCGTTGGGTTGTAGCTTGCGTATCATTTGCTTCATTCACTTTAGAAGTAAGGATTGGAACTTATGTTGTTGCGGCTTCTTTCTCGCTTTCCGCCTGGAGAACCTTCTCTATCAAGTGCATGAAAAACGCTTGCGCCTGCATTTCGCTTAGCCTATCCAAATACACGGAAACCATGGCGATTTTTCCCTTTTTAGAGGCAACGTATTCAGCGAACATGCGGGCTGAAACTGCACTTTTGTCGCCTAACAGCACCGACGACGAGACTGGACCCAGCAAATCCGCGGGTTTGGGAACGGCAATCGCCAAGGTTCCAAGCTTATCCTCTTTCTCGCTCAGCATGATAAGGCACGAGTTTTTGGTTTCAACATAAACTGCCAGAAACCTTGTGTCCTGTTCAAAAAGTTCTTCCTTAACGACTTTGGCACGTTCCATTCGCCACTTCTCCATTAAAGTTTGACTTTTTCGTTTCTCCCAGCTTGTGAATCTGGAGATAACTGACTGGATTATGCAGTAATTGCTTAAAAAGACTTCACAAAGCCGAGGTTATGGCTTGCGAAACTGCGGTGACTATCCCTCTACTGGTTTCTGCATTGATTGGCTACTAGGCAGCAAATATGCTGGTTTGGCTCTATCGTGCTCTCGGAGACTACCCCCTCCCCTTTATAAAGACCGGATTCAAGCGTGAAACTCTGCTTTACTCCAGCGCTTTGGGTTTGGGCTTGTTTGTTACAGCCTTAAGGGCGGACGTTTTTGTTGCGTTTTGGGAAAGGAAGGTTTAAATAAATTATGACTCACTGTCGTAGTTAGCTTCAAGCTTGAACGGATGAAAAATAGGAATGTCACAGGAATATCGTCATATACTTCGTATAATGGGTACAGACGTACAGGGTACCTTAAAGACTGTTTACGCTTTAACAGGAATAAAAGGAATAAGCCTAAGCCTCTCGAACGCCATACTGAAAAAGGCAGGGGTAAACCCTGATGTGAGAGTAGGCTTCCTCACAGAAACAGAAATCGGCAAAATAGAAGAAATAATCAAAGAACCAACAAAATACAGCCTGCCAAACTGGCTTTTTAACAGGAGAAAGGATGGAGAAACAGGAAAAGACATCCACCTCACAAGCGCCGACCTTGTGTTAAGGACGAAAATGGACATTGACCAAGCTAAAGAGATCAGGTCTTGGCGCGGATACCGCCACGCTTATGGTTTGAAAGTGCGTGGGCAGAGAACAAAAACTACTGGAAGAGCAGGAAAAGCCTTAGGCGTCAAGAAAAAGACATTTCAGCAGAAGCCTGGAGGCTCATAAGCGCGTAGTGAGGTAGAGAGACATGGGCGACCCGAAAAAGCAACGTAAAAAATTCGACACTCCGCGTTTTCGCTGGCGCAAAGACATCCTACAGGAGGAACTCAAACTCATAGGCCAGTACGGCTTAAGAAACAAACACGAACTGTGGCGCCACAAAACCATGCTGTCGAAGACCAGAGGCATAGCCCGCTCACTCATAGGTAAAACGCCTGAAGAACGCGTGAAAATGGAGAATGAACTCCTGACGCGCCTGAAAAAGCTCGGCATACTGCAGGACACGGCGGTCCTAGACAACGTTTTAGACTTATCCATAGAAGACCTGCTGGAGCGCAGGCTCCAAACGCTCGTCTTCCGAAAGGGCTTAACGAGAACAATTTTCCAATCTCGCCAGCTTATAACTCATGGGCACGTAACCATAGGGAACCGGCGCGTAACAGTGCCAAGTTATATTGTGTCAAAAGAGGAAGAAGAGCAAGTAGTGTACTCTCCCCAAAGTGCCCTTGCAAACGAGGCACATCCCTTACGCCAAGCGCTGACCATTGTAGCCAAACAGCCAGAAATAAGACCTCCACCTAGAGGCAGAAGAGGCGGAAGAGGAGGACGCAGACGTTGAGCAGCAGAAGAAACGAGAAGTGGGGCGTCGTACACATCTTCAGCAGCTACAACAACACGGTAATCCACATAACCGACATTTCAGGCGCAGAAACAATCGCTCGCACGTCTGGTGGAATGTTCGTTAAAGCAGACCGCATGGAATCTTCACCTTACGCAGCCATGCGCGCCGCAACGTCAGCCGCAGAAATGGCCCGAGACAAGGGCATAACCGCCATACACATCAAAGTCCGCGCTCCAGGCGGATCAGGCCCAAGAACGCCGGGTCCAGGCGCCCAAGCCGCCATACGAGCCCTCGCGAGATTCGGTTTCCGCATTGAACGCATCGAAGAAGTCACGCCGATTCCCCACGATGGCACAAGAAGGCCAGGCGGCAGAAGAGGAAGACGCGTTTAGCTTTCCACTTTCCGCGTTTATTAACAGAAATATTGAAATAATGCACTGACACTTTTATTGAACCGCAAAGTCATTATTCATAACCCATTGTGGAGTGTCTCTGTCAAGTGAAAATAGAAGTGCTCGAAAAAGACGAAACAAACCTTCGTCTAATCATAAAAGAAGTAGATGTGGTGTTAATGAACGCCCTGCGGCGAATAGCCCTTGCTGAAGTTCCCAGCATGGCTATCGACGAAGTCGTTATGATTGAAAACTCGTCCATTCTGCAGGATGAAATTATAGCGCACAGGCTTGGGCTTACCCCGCTAAAAACGGACTTGGATAGTTACAACCTTCCTGAAGAGTGCAAGTGCCAAAGCGAGTTCGGCTGCAATCTCTGCCGCGTAACGCTCACCATGGACGCGGAATCAAATGATGGAACACGCACGATCTATTCAGGAGAACTTGTTTCGGAAAACCCAGACATAATTCCCGTCTCCGATAAAGTGCCCATCATAAAACTGGCTAAAGGACAAAAACTAAAGCTTGAAGCCTACGCCAGACTTGGAAAGGGGAAAAACCACGCAAAATGGCAGCCAGTCTGCGTGTGCGCTTACAAGTACTTCCCAAAAATAGAGGTTCCAAGCAAACAATGCAAAGATTGCACAAAATGCGTGGACATATGCCCAAAAAACGTGCTTGCGATGAAAGAAAACAAGGTGGAAGTTCGAGACCTATTAGCGTGCAACCTCTGCATGGACTGCGTAGAAGCGTGTCCACAAAAGCCGCCAGTCATAAAGGTGGATTGGGAAAAGAACGCCTTCATAATGAACATAGAATCAACAGGCACGCTTCCCCCAGAGAGAATAATCAAAGAAGCCACCAAAGTATTGGACAACCAACTAAAAGAGTTCACAAAGCAGGTTAAGGCGGAAGTAAAATGAAAGAAACAAAGTCCACAAACCCCGAGCTCATCCAGCTTATCCGCTTCCTGAAGAAGCAAGGCAGAGAAAAAGAAGCAGCTATTTGGCGAGACGTGGCTAAGCACTTAGCCAAGGCAAAACAACAACGCGCCGCCGTGAACCTGAGCCGCATAAACAGGCACACACAAAAGGGCGATGCCGTAGTTGTGCCAGGCAAGCTCCTAGGCGCCGGAGTCCTAGACCACTCCGTGACAGTAGCAGCCTTTAACGCGTCTGAAAAAGCGAAAGAAAAACTCGCAGCCGCTAAAGCAAAGTACTTGTCAATTCCAGAGCTTGTGGAAAAAAACCCAAAAGGTGCAAACGTCAAGATAATTCGGTGAAAAGAAAATGCAAACCGCGAGAAATCCAGTCACCCTGATAAACGCTGACGGGCTTATCCTCGGCAGAATGGCTAGCAAAGTCGCCAAAAAACTGTTGAACGGAGAAAAAGTAATCATAGTTAACGCTGAGAAAGCCGTGATCTCGGGAAAAAAGAAAAGCAAAGTGGCAGAAGCCAAAGAATTCCTCGAAGTCGGAGCTCCGATGAGAGGACCGTTTCACTACCGAAGACCAGACAGAATAGTGCGCAAAACCGTCCGGGGGATGCTGCCGTTCAAGCAGCCGAAAGGAAAAACCGCGCTTAAGAAACTGAAGGTATTTATTAGTGTACCCGAAGACCTTAAAGACCAACAGGTCATCACTCTTAAAGAAGCCGAAGCCGCAAAACTGAAAGGACCATACTTCACTCTTGCGGAGTTGGCGAAAGAAATAGGATGGAACCAAGGTGAATAAACACGCCAACTAAAAAAGTTCTAGTCGTCAGCGGAAAAAGAAAAACAGCCACCGCCCGCGCAGTCGTCAAACCAGGCGTCGGCAGAGTACGAATAAACATGGTTCCCATGGAGATTTTTGAACCGGAAATCACCCGCGAAAAAATCATGGAACCTCTCCTGCAAGCTGGAGAAGATGTTTGGAAACAGATGGACATGGACGTTAAAACCTCGGGGGGAGGCTACATGGGACAGGCTGAAGCCGCCCGCATGGCCGTGGCAAACGCGCTACTGAAATGGACAAAGAGCAGCCACCTGCGCACGGTGTTCACCGAGTATGATAGAACCATGATTGCCGGAGACTCCCGAAGAAAGGAACCGAAAAAGTTCGGAGGTCCCGGCGCACGCGCGAAAGAACAGAAAAGTTACAGGTAAGGAGAATGATGAAATGATAATTCCCGTAAGATGCTTCACATGCGGCAAGCTGATCGGCGACCGATGGGAAGAGTTCGCCCGAAGAATAAGAACGGGTGAAAACCCCAGCGATGTTTTGGACAGCTTAGGCATTAAAAGATACTGCTGCAGGCGAATGGTGCTCTCCAACGTGGAGATAATAGACGAAATCTTGCGCTTTTATGAAGAGGCGGAAAAAAGAAGAGAAGCCCGCAACCTGTACTAAGCCACCGCTTCTACTCGTACCATGTCCTATGAAATATATTTCTGAATCGTCTTGAGAAAACATCGGCGAATAGCAGAGAAAGTTAGAGGAGAAATATGCTGGCGTTATGCTGTGATTGGCTGACCCATGTTCAAAAGTGTACTGGCTGCCCCTACGGCAAGCATAGTGATTAAAGCCAACACTGCTATGGCTACTAATGCTCTCTTTGCCACATTAGTCACCTATTTTAGTTGTTAGTCTAACCAGATAAATTGACGATACAATGCTTATTACATTCCGAAGCGAGGACTCTGCTTTCACCTGAATTAGCATGTGGCGGACGATGTTGGGTTCAAACCCTCACTAAAGTTAGGCTTCTCAGGCTTTCCCATTGTTGAGAAGTGAAGAAAAAGGCGAATATTAGTTTTTCACCTTGCCTCAAGTCCAGCCGTTCAAAATGATTAAATATTGTTTGTTGCATAGTAATTTTGGATGATTTTTATGCCCATCTACATTCTTTTGTCAACCCTCACGTCTGAGGGCAGAAAAACCATTAAGGAAAGACCCGAAAGAATCAAAGAAGTCAACAAGGAAATAGAAGCTTTTGGCGCCAAAGTCCTTCAGCAGTACGCTGTTCTCGGGAAGTATGATTTTGTCAACATTGTCGAAGCTCCTGATAACGACGCGATAACACGTGTCTCCATAGAGTTGGGGTCCCGCGGAACCGTGCATATAATGAGCATGCCAGCTAAACCCGTAGAAGATTTCTTGTCGATGCTTAAAAAATAACGGAAAAACATCCCCTCTCTTTTTTTGGTGCGCCGTTAGCTCAAGGCTGTTAACCCTTCAAGAATATTCGACATTAATTTTCGGAGGTAGCTAATGTTCAAAAAACGGGAGAGGGAAAGAGGCGCTTTTGCTTATTTTAGGGTTTAGTAGAATGTGTCGAGAGCAATGTACTCATTGCGATCTCTGTAAGATTGAAAGGTATTAACGTAGCCTCGTGATGGTGCTGTTATTTCTGTATTTCTGAGGCTTTGAATACCGTGACTTTGACTCTTTCCCTCAACATAATAATAGGCTAAAAAATTATATAAACTTTGAGACTACGCCTGCCTGCATTCTTCTTTTCCGTAAACAGCCGTTCCCGTCCCCAGTCATAATAGTTTTGAAGAATAAAGAAAAAGGGAGATAAACTTGTGCTCTTCTATTCTTATTTTGCTCTCGATTCCATGTAGTCTGTGAAAAGCAGCACTCCCTGTATTATGAAGTACAATCCGACTATCCACTGCAGCAGTTCTGGAAGCACGATTACGAGCAAGCCGAAGATTATGGCTATTACAGCAAGCACGGGCTTTGACACCGTGACGCCTATCTTTTTAAGTCCTTTCTCCACCGTTTCGGTCATGTTTATCGCCAGACAAAGAGTATTCTGCCTTTTAGTTTTTGAATTTTTTGCCGTAACCTTGCCCCTCGTTAAAACTGTAAACGGAAATAGTCACCTCAGAATTTCCAGCCTTAATCGCGAAACCGTAGCGGGTGAGGTGGGATTCGAACCCCATAGCAAGTGGAGTTATCACCCGCACAGCCTCTTTTTTTTGTTTGTGCCTCGCTGTTGCCGTGTTGGTTTCGCGTGGTGCAAGGGGGCAATGGAGTGCTTTAGGCTTGGTCAAGAAATGTTGACTAAGGCTTGGGTGGCTTAGTCAAGAAACCTTGACTAAGCTCGGGCTATTTAGTCAAGAAACCTTGATAAAAACGCTTTTACCTGATAAAATCAGGGCTAATCTTGGATTAGGCGAGGTTGGTGGCGCATGTTCCGAAGGTCCTGGAAGCTCGTAGAAAAACGCTTCAACGGCAGCTTAAGATGCGTCTGCATAATCTTTGCGGCTTTTCTTTTCCTGTTTTCATCAGGAGGATTTCAAGCTCAAGCATCCCAAACGCAGAACCTTCAACCCTTTGGTTCATCGGGTTTTTTTCAGCAGGATGTTCAGGTGACGATTTCCCTTGGCGTGCAACCTAATCCAATCGGTGTTGGTCAAGAGCTATGGATTTCCGGATTCATCGAGCCTTCTCCGCCCGCGTATGGTGACCGATTCACGGGTTTGACTCTATCGATCACGAAGCCGGATGGAAGTCTTGACAAACTTGGTCCTTTTCTATCAGAAAGCGGCTTGCTATATGTTAGTTATGTTCCAGCTCAAGTTGGTAATTACACTCTGCAGTTGGATTACTCTGGGCAATTCTTTGCCAGTCGCAACGTTACTTATCTGCACACTCAAAGTCCTGCCATCACGCTAATTGTGCAGCAAGAGCCAGTGGCATCAAAAACTTGGACCGTTGATGACAATGGTCCAGCGGATTTCTCGTCAATTCAAGCAGCGATCAACGCATCGTCCTCAGGAGACGTGGTATATGTAAAAAGGGGACAATACTACGAGCATGTTTCCATCGCCAAATCCATAAAGCTGCTCGGCGAAAATAAGTTCGAAACAATCATCGACGGAAACGGCACAGGAAACGTTGTAACCGTCAACGCATCAAACGTTGTTGTTAAAGGGTTCACCGTCCAGCGAAGCGCGCCAAGTTTGATATTTGGAGGAGTCTACCTAAGCAACGCAGGTTTAAACTACATAAGCGACAATATTTTCGCCAACAACAGCATGGGAATTTACTCGAAATCATCTTCAGCCAATCTTATTTTAGCAAACAACATAACGAGCAGAGAGTACGGCATCTACCTCGACAACTCGCCGAACGGCAGAATCTCAGCGAACAATGTTGTAAACTGTGGCATCATGGGTATCTCGACAACCTACTCGTCAAACAACAGCATAATATCTGGGAACACTGTTATGAACGATGGAAGTTTCGGCATCAGCATCTATTCGTCTTCAAACCAGACTGTATCTTCAAACGAAATCTCAGGTAATCAATTCGGTATCGAAATGCAGAAATCTTCAAACATCAAAGTTTCACACAACATAATAACAAGCAGCAGTCAAGGCGGCATTAGCCTTGCACTTTCGAGTGACACTGTATTATTTGGAAATGACATTATTGGCAATGGACAGGGAATCTACCTTTACTCGTCCACAAACAATGTTATTTCAGCGAATACCCTGAACAATAAATGGAATGGCATCCAGTTTACCTCCTCTTCAAACAACACAATAATCGCGAACACTCTAACTGGCAATTTGCGCGGTGTCTACTTTATGTGGTCATCAAACAACAACGAAATGTTCGGAAACATCATTGCGGGGAACAGTCTTTTTGGCGTCTACATGGACACGTCTTCAAACAACAGGATCTACCACAACGAAATGAACAACGTCAACCAAGTGTACTCAGTTAACTCGACCAACACGTGGGATGATGGCTACCCTTCAGGCGGTAATTACTGGAGCAACTACAACGGCGCCGATGCGGACGGCGACGGCATAGGTGACACCGCTTACGTCGTTGACTCGACCAATCAAGACCGCTACCCGCTCATGCGCCCTTTTAGTCCAACCAGCGACGTCCAAACAGAGGCTTTCGTAGCCCTAGAATCCAACCCAGTCGGCGTGGGTCAAACGGTTCAGTTTAACGTATGGATTACACCTCCGCCGCCCACATTGAATGACCGCTTTGGAGGCATCATCCTTTCAATCATCAATCCAGACGGGACCAGACAGTTTCTAGGTCCGTTCCTCTCCGATTCCTATGGCTTCCTAACCGCTTATTTCGTTCCCACGATGGTTGGCGACTACAAGATTCAAGTAAACTACACTGGACAATTCTTCGCAAGCTTCAACGTCACTTACTTGGACACCCAAAGTCCGGTTGCAACGTTAAAAGTTCTGGCTCAGCTAACGCCTAAGACATGGATTGTCGATGATGACGGACCCGCCGATTTCCGCACGATTCAAGAGGCAATAAATGCGGCTTCCAGCGGAGACACGATCCTTGTCCGCCCGGGAACATACAAAGAGAACCCAGTCATCACCAAGCCGCTGTCTTTACTCGGAGAAAACGCGTCCCAAACCACCATACTCGCCGAAAACACTTGGAAAACCGTAACAGTCAACGCTTCCAAAGTCACCATTTCAGGCTTCACAATTCAAGGCTTCGGAGGCGTCCCATTCCAACCCAACAACGTAGTAATCTCCATTGTCAACCAAAACTCTTACGGCAACAACATAACCTGCAACATCATCACAGGCGACGGCTACGGCATATCCCTTAGAGGCTCGCACCACTACGTTACAGACAACTACGTGACAAGTAACGGATTCGCTGGAATCTACCTGAATGGCTCATCTAACAACGTCATCACGGGGAACAATGTTACAGGCGGCAAAACTGGAATCACCATCGCATATCCATCAAGCAACAGCATCCTCAGAAACAACACCATGACAGGGGACAATCTGAATTTTCACGTAATAGGCTACGACATCCCAAGCTTCACAAACGACATTGACACGTCAAACACCGTGAACGGCAAGCCAATCTATTATTGGGTAGGCAAAGCTAACCAAGTTGTACCCGCCGACGCTGGAGCTGTTTACATAATAAACTCTGTTAACATAACGGTGCAGGATTTGGAATTATCAAGCAATGGGCAAGGCGTACTCTTGGCGTGGACAACTGGCTCGACTGTTCGGAGAAATAACATCACAAAATGCGACAACGGCATAAGAATCCAGTCAGCTTCGAACAACTTAATCACGCAGAACAACATTTACGGAAACAGAGCTGGCATAGCCCTATGGGACGCCTCATATAACACGCTCACCAACAACACGATTAAGGATAGCGGGCATCACGCGGTGTATTTATTTTTCTCCACGGGGAATCAATTCTACCACAACGACTTCAACAACATAGTCCAGGTTCAAACTGACGGCTTAGACAACTCTTGGGACAATGGCTATCCATCAGGCGGGAACTATTGGAGCGACTACAATGGCTCAGATGCAAACGGCGACGGAATAGGCGACACACCATACATTATCAAAGGAAACGTCAGCGACCACTATCCCCTGATGAAAACATGCGGAACAAGCATGGCACCAGTCAATAACACCTTAACAAAAGTTTCAACTCAAGAAAAACAAAACACCGCATCAACAACAGCCGGTCAAGAGAACATCGAGCAACCGGAAAGTGTAGCTCCTGTCGATGAGCCTGTTGGACATGGCGACGGAGATGAACCTGCGACGGCAGTTAAGGGTCCGCAAGGACCTTTTTCAATAGCGGTAATAGTGATAGCAGTGTTGCTCATAACTGCAGTGGAAGCTCTTGCCGTAGCCCCGCTGCTTCTCTTTAAACGCAAACACTAAGCTGGCTATTCAAATTCTCCTCCGCACATGGGGCACTTCGCTGGAAACTCGTTTGTAAGGTTCGTTAGCTTAATTCTGCACATCAAGCATAGGTAGATGTTGCACTTGGGGCAGTGCGCGTAGCCACCACCGATTTTGTGCCCGCAGGTATCGCAGGGTTTTGATAATAGGACTTTCATGGCTGTTCACCTTTTTAGCCAGAATGTTTGCGAGCGCCTTGTTTCCGCTCAGAAATTACGAGATAGTAACCGAGGGATTGTGCAAGGCGTGTGACCTTTTTCTGGGGAAATCAAGACTCGCAAACTCTAAGAATACATTGCTGCAAAGTGAATAAAAGACAGGCGCGAAAGCGACTCTGCAGCTAAGGGGAGTGTACAGCAAAAGTGAAGAGATTATGCTTCTGCAATAGTTATGATAGAGCGCTTATAAGCAAGAATGGTATTGCCATCCTAAGCCTCTGTTTTTTGGGAACGCCTCTTGGTACTATCCTCCCGCGTATGGATTTGAACCCCTACCACAATGAGACGTCACCAGACCAACCCCCTTTTATTTTTTGTGATTGTAGAACTGCAACAACACATCGTTAATAGAGTCTATGTGAATTTTTCAGGTTGGAAGTGAGTGTTGTGTCTGGGTCAATCGATATAGTTCGTTCTATTCATAATGCGTTTCGCCGCGACCTTTTCCAAATAGACACCTTAGCCTTCAAGTTGGCGCGTAACGGAGGCGATTTGACGCCCGTATTTGACCGATTGCGTACGGTGGCGGAGATTTTGGATTACCATGCGCAGGGTGAGGAAGCGGCGGTTTTTCCCGCTGTGGACAACTTGACTCCCTTCGTGGCTCGGGCTTATTTTCTGGATCATCGTGAGCTTGATACCATGGTTAACGCGCTGGAAGCGATGCGGAAAACGCCCGATCCTCTGACAACGGCGAGAGCAACCGCAGTTTTAAATTCTCATTTAAGGATTCATTTGGACAAGGAGGACACTCATCTGTATCCGATCCTTAGAGAGGGGGCGACGGAGAGCGAGCAGACCTCAATTGTCGGGTTGATGTCGAGAAAGGTGCCGCCTGAACGATCTCCCGCTCTGATTCAGTGGCTGCTACCGCTTCTTGACTTTGACGATCAGGTCGTGGTCACGGAGGGTTGGATGAACTTGATGCCGCCGCAGGTTTTCGCTGGTTTAAAACCGCTGATGAGAAAGATCATGGCTGAAGACTGGGTTGAACTGGTCCGGCGAATCCCAAACTTAGACAGCAAGTAAATCTGCATAACGTTTTCCAACAAGTGTAGTTGCCATATATGGGCAGGACAGAATTGAACCCACGACCCCCACCTTAGGAGGCTGGTGCCTATGCACAGCAATCAAAAACCACATGAAACCACACAGCCAACAACAAAGTGCAACAGCCACAACCTCAACAAAAACCAAAAAACAAATCAAACCCAAAAACCAGCAACACAAACAAACCCTGAGAAGTAGTTGTGCTAAGCAATCCTTCACTTCTACTAACAAAAAAAACACAACAAACAATGGCGGGCGGGGTGGGATTTGAACCCACGACCCCCACCTTAGGAGGGTGATGCTCTATCCGTACTGAGCTACCCGCCCACGATTCACCTCCAATAAAGTAGACCGATTCTTTAAGTTTTAGGTCAACGAGCAAACTCTTATGCACCACGTCTGCTCTCGGTGGAAAAATAGAGTTCAAGTTTTTATTGAAGGTTCATAAGGTTTTTAGCGTTACTTTGGCAAGATACTAGGTGCTGGTGGACAATGCATTGAAGGCGTTACCGAAAAAGCGCAGGCAGCAAATGGCGCGTAACCTAAGCATTAACATATCAGAAGCCAGCATGCTCAAGTATAAGGCTTTATGGTACGCAGCCTCCATTGCCGTTTACATCTGGTTTTTGTACTGGGTATCTTGCGACTTTTTCGTTTGGCACAAGCCAATTACTGAAGTAAACGTCGTGAATTACGTCGGGTCAATTGTGTCGATAGCGTTCATCTGGGCAGGCACCAGAATTTTGAAGCCCAATCGGGTCAAGGTGGGACACCCGCAGCAAAAGTCGCTGCCGCAAAAACCGCCGCAACAAAAACCGCCACAAAAAACGTCGCAGCAAACCTCACCCGGCAATTCCGCGTGCACTCACTACTTGGGATATTTGCACCAGCGGCAAAAGCAGCAGGAAATACCCGCAGAATGCTTGACATGCGAAAAAGTAATCCAATGCTTCTCGCCAACAGATAAATAACTCTTGAACAGCGCAATATGCTTCCCGCCTTATGCTTTTCTGTTTCAACACCGCGTTTAGCTGGCAGACTGCGCGGCGGCACCTTCGGCAACCCATGCAAAAACCTTAAACTACACTAAGCGTGAAGTGTACAAGGTCGGTGCGGGGGTACCCGAGCCAGGTCTAAATAGGCGGCCAGATCCGAAGCCTAAGACAAGGGGGAGGACTTAAGATCCTCTGGCGAAGGCCTTCGTGGGTTCAAGTCCCACCCTCCGCACCTTGCGGTCCACCCCTCGCATTTTGCGAAATGCGGGCATACTGGCTACTTTGCTGAAAATGAAGCGTGACGGCTACCCTGATTCTACGGTTAAGACCACTGGAAAGCGACTTAGGAATTTGGCGAAAGACTGCGACTTAGGCGATCCTGAGGCTGTCAAGCGGGTTATTGCGGATAAGGCTGTGAGTGATGGCTTTAAGTCTAATCTATGCGACGCTTATGGGCATTATGTTGAATGTCACGGCTTGACATGGACTAGACCCAGATACAAGCGAGAGAAGGGTTTGCCACGTGTTCCTTCGACTGAGAATGTGGAGCGTATTATAGCGCGTTGTAGTTGGAGATATGCGACTGTCTTTAGCGTGTTGCGTGACGTTGGAGCTATGCCGGAAGAGTTGCACAGGGTAAAGTTGCGAGACATAAACTTAGACGCTGGAACAGTGAATCTTCCAGGATGCAAATACCATAAACCGCGTGTGCGTAATTTTAGAAGTCAAACAGTGGCTATGCTCAAAAGATATCTAGGCGTCAATCCGAGAGAACAGCCGTTTCCGACTAGTAGGCAGATGTATGAGGCGTGGCGTAGAGCGAGAAACAACATAGCTAAAAACTTGCATGATCCGCAGATTAAGGCGATTAGGCTGTATGATTTGAGGCATTATTTCGGGACACATCATTATCGGAGAACACGGGATATTTTGGCGACTAAAGAGGCTATGGGACACACGCGAATAGAAACCACTTTGATTTATACTAAGCTAGTGTATTTCAGTGAAGGCGAATTTACTTGTGCAGTTGCTAAGACTGTGGATGAGGCTAAAGCGTTGATTGAAGAGGGTTTTAGCTATGTGTGTGAAGTGGAAGGCGTTACGTTGTTCAGAAAACCAAAATAAAAAGAGAAATTAAGACTTTTTCAGCACTTCTTTTGAATAGAGACAGTTTATTAAAATAAAAGTATAGGTCAAATCTAATGCCTTGCATCTAGACCTTTGTTTCTTGTCTTTCGCTTTCAAGGTCGTATCAGTTGGTACTACCTTGCGACTTTTAGGTGTTAAGCGCCTAACAATTTCATATTTATGCACTGGATTCTCTAAGAATGTTCTACCGTTCTCTTTCTTAATCACGTAAAACGTGTCGCCTACTTTGACTTTTTTAACCTCGAGCTGCGCAGTCATACTTTCACCTTCATTCTAGGCAAGATCGGCTGTCCACAGTGAGGACACCGCTGGACCTTTCCCTCTGAATCACCGTTAAACCTTTCAATCATGTTCAAGTGGTCGGGCCTAACGTCATCCATGAAAAACCTGAGATAATGCGCGGTGCTCGATAACCACCTATGACTAAACTGTTTCTGTAGCGAGCCTAGGTTTCCCCCGTTCTTTTTGCTGCCACTGGTTAACCATATCTTAGCAAACGTGCGCTTCAAAACTACCGCACTAATCTTCTCTTTTCCCGGTATCATGGTTCGCATAGCTACCTGCTTAACTATGTCCCACATTTGGTGATACTTTAAGCCCCCTTGCCGTCCCATTATCAGCGGCCCGGTTGTGCGATCTCCAGCATAGATGATCTGCAGCCTCACAGTTCCCGCGTCAATATCGGTGACGCAGTTTTTCTTCCAGTGCCGCTTAGGCAAAAACAAAGTGCATTCTACCGGGTCCAATCCCTCAAGCCGAGCTAAAGAAAGCTCCGTGGGCGCTAACCCGTTCAAAAGGAAATACCGCATTAGAAGCTGCTCGCGCATGGTTTTGGCTACTTCCAACAACTCGCGAGCTTGATCTTCCCTAAGAACAAGCACTCGCTTTAACCTTCTCTTTCCTTCAGTTGGATTAGAGCGTATTCTATGGCGTGGCTTCTGGACGCAAACCGAGCTGTTTCGATTTGCTTATCTATCCACTTGACAAGGTCCTCGCGTACTGTGACCTGGAGTCTTTGTTTTGCCATTTCGGTTGTCTCAGTCATACATCTTTCACCTCATACTTAATTCCTTTATACTCACCTATACACAGTAATACACAAACTTTATAAGCTTTTCCATACATCACCATACACACACATACACAGAGGGAAAAGTCCGTGTGGAAGCAAAAAAACCTGTTCGGCAAAACCCTGGAGCTGCCAACCGAAAAAGACCTGCCTAAAATCTGCTGCGAAAGCTGCTACAACGCCCTAGAAGAGAAATGCACGTGCAAGTGCGGGGGCGCTCATCATGGGCTAGGCAGATTGAACAAGCGCACACATGATCCCGAAAAAAGAGATGTGGAAGCAGAAAGCTAAGTTTCCCCTCTTCTTTTTTCTATAACACTTCTATAGGAAATTTCTATTAGGAGCCAAATGTTGGATTGTTTTGTTAGAGTTTTCCGTTACAGTAGCTAGGTAGTTACAGTATAGAATGTAGGTAGTTACCCATACGCAAATTATTTATTTATTAAACAATAAACCCACCCATGACGCTGAATTGAAAAACCTATTTGGGCTTGCGTTGCTTCTGTTTCTGTTGACTTTGCTAAACTTCATACTTCAAGACGTTCTAATCGCTTATTTGACATCTGCGCTTGCAGCGCTTCTTTTGGTGATAATTGCCTACAAAATCGAGAAGACTGAAGAAAAAGCCTAGTAAGTGTTAACTAGTCTCGGCTGCGTCATATCAGCGCCTCTCATGTTCATGCTTACGGCTTGCATATCTTGAGTGCCAGGGCGAACCGCTGCCAAGTATTTGTTAATGCTATTATAGGCGGGCTGCGTGTGCGTGTTAGTCACATCATCCGTAACGGTCCACACCGTCCTGAAACCGTCAGCACTTATGACATGGGTGAACTCGGTAACTCGGAAATCTTTATCAATTCTGAAGCTGCCGTTACTCTGTTTTTTTGCGTGAACATGGATTTTCTGACCGGGCCACAAGTCTTTAACTAAGGCTGTGGTGAATGTGCCTGTTATCGGAGTAGAGGAAGCCCTGAGATATTCCGCGTATGCCAATTTGCTTATGGTTCCAGTTTTGTCGCCGTCAGCGATAACGTCATCTTTCGCGTAGTCATCCGTCGCCAACTTCATTAAGCATGGATCGCTGCTGCTGTATGCGGCTGCTTGTTTAGCCACGCGAGCAACGTAACCGCTGAAGTGTAAGCCGTCAATATTCATAATTGCGCCTCCAGCGTCATTCATAAACCGAATACCAGCATAATCAATATCGGTCCAATCTGCATTTCCAGTGTTGTTAGCCCAACCAGTGTTAGGACCGATAGGCATGGAGACCGGGTTCCACTGTCCAGCAACCAATCGAGGCTTGATTCCAGTAAAGAACCAATCACCGTTTGCAGGATCACCTGTGCCTATCAATATCTGCGGAAACAGGTGTGTTCCATCCACATCCACGTTTGAGTCGGGAAACAGCCACATATTTATCGCGGGTTTGTTGTAGTCTCCACCTACCTTAGTTATGTCTAAGCCCAAATCGTAGGTGTCAGGATACCACGCTCGGACGCCTTCACCGCTACCAGCTCCCGCTTCAGAAACAACCTCTATGCTATAGGAGCCTACAGTGTACGTGGTATTATCATCATTTATGCTCGCGGGGTCACCGCTGACAAGCTCTTTTCCATCCCAGTCGCCACTGTTGTTCTCGGTGAAAATGTCAATCGGACACGGATGCTTCCACGCGCCATAATAAAGAACGTAGTTAGCTTCTTTAGTCATCTTCGTAAAATTGAAATCTAAGAAGTCTGTGCCTTGAACGAAAGTAGCATTTGTAGCGTCAGAACCCAAAAGGTAATTACTCCAACCATCCGATACGGCTGTTGCAGAATGAGCGCCTATTTTTTGAACGTATAGTTTAGGCGTTACGCTTGTGTCCACAAGATAGTGAGCGCCCGCGTTTGTGCCGCTTACGCCCTGGTAAATCTCCAACATTTCGCTTATTGCCTTATACGCGGGAACATACGGAAAGCTCATGTAACGCATGGTGCTTGTGAGCGTTGCAGCGTCTATCTCACTGTCAACAGTAAAACCGCTTGAAGCGTCAGCAAATATTTTTTCCACGTAGTTATTAATTATGTCGTCAACTATCTCATCAACCTCATCAAAACTCGCGCTAACTTGGCTGCCATACTCCGCTGCAACCATCATGTAGTTAAGCGGCCAACCGTTGCCCTCGCATGTTAGATGCATCATGTCAGGAGGCAAGACGGGATTCGCTCCCGGCGATAATCTGCCCCGCAGCAACTTAGTATAAGAGCCGTCGCTTGAGTCTTTCACTTCGACTAAAACGGTGTCGCCCACATCAAAATCGGTGATCCAGTGAGCCGCCCATGCATCAAGAAAGTCTATGGTTGCCATGTCTAAGCCGGATTCTCTGCGAGTAACTTGGATAACGGTTGCGAAGTTTAAGACGTTGCTATTGAGGGTTAGCTGAAACTTTGGCATAGTCATGTAGCGGGCCATAGTTCAGGTTCCCCATGTAGCGTTATGCAGTTGGTCCTGCTGCGAGTATTCCACGACGTTAATGGCTGTTGTTCCGAGACTGACAGCGGCTAGGGCAGCGCCTAAAGGTCCAGTTCCGAGAAACAAAGCAGAGCGCAAAGCGATAGCAGCAATACGAGCTTGATTAAGAATTGAGATTAAACGCTGAGTGTTAGCTATGCCTCTCTGTATGTTCTCGTCGCCCGTGAGCCTTCGCATTAGCCCTAAACTCTGCGATATTACCGTATTTACTTTGTTCAATTTTGTTAATGCATCTTCCACGTTTAGAATGAGGCTGAAAGCAACTTCTTCACTCATGTACTCTGTGCCTTCTTTAGAAACTTAATATCATCAATAATTGCGATAGCAGTTTTTGAAAATTCAGTGTTGTTTTTAGTCCAGTATCTACGGAGTGCTTCTAACTCTGCGAGACTAGGCAAGCCAACCTTTTTGCCTTGTGCCTCTTTGATTGCGTCATCTATTATGCCAACTGCAATTATGGAAAAGTCAGGATCGTTTTTGTTGTTCAGCCAAAACTCGCGGTCTTTTTTCAACTGCTCTAAACTAGGCGGTTCAAATTCATTCATTCGCTTTTTGCACAACCTCAGCTTTTATCATCTCAGCGATTGTAGGGCGCACAACCTCAAGCGCAGCCCTCATAAAACCGAAACGGTTTTCCACGTAAACGGCATAATCCACTAGACGCCCTGTTCGCGGATTTCTCACGTAGCCTCCAGCTCTCACCTTGACCTCTCGCCAATTCAACCCCTCGCCCCCACGCTCTACACGGATTGAATCTCTGAGGCTGCCGGTGTCCACTGGAACATACACTTGAGCGTAGCCCTTCATTAGCTCGGCTTGCCTCATAAGAACCTCGAAAGCCCATTCCAGCATTTTCTCTGGAAGTTGCGCGAGCTTCTCTTTAACGTAGGTGTCGGCCAAATCCATCTTAATACTCATCCGATTGTGATTCCCCCTAAAACATGATTTTCCCCGTCCCTATGAGCAACAAACGAAATGTTGTAAGGCGTTTTGAATACTCCTGGTTCTGCTAAGATTCTAGGGAAACCCTGATCTGTTGGCTTGTCAAAGTCAAATACGATAACCTTGTTATGCTGCTTTTCTATCTCGGCTTGCGACAGCTTCCGCGTTTTAAACATCAGGTTAGTGAGCTTCTTAAACCGCTTGTCATAATCAGACACGCCTAATGCTTCTATTTCCGCGTCAAGTTTAGCCCTTGCCTCACGCTGAAGTTGCGTCATGTGACTATTGAATTTACCACGTACATAACGCTCTATTTTCACCGCGTCCCTTCGGACAGTGCGGTAACTGCAACCGATTTCCTTAGCGATCTGCTTGAGCGTTAAGCCTTTGCTTGACAACTCCATGACTTGTTTTCTGCGGTTGCGCTCTTTCCAGTATTGCCGAGTGCCTTTGAAATAGCTGTTAATTCTGCGATATTCAGGGATTTTCTTACGTTTTAAGCGTCGCTTATGCTCAGTAATCACGTTTTCGCTGTTGAAAATATGCGCTTCTTTGACCTGAAAATCGTTTAAATCGCCTCTTTCAGCGAAAGCCTCTTGCTCTGCGCATATTGCTATTTTCAAACCCTCCTAAACGCGACATTTTGGACACGTTTCGGACATTTTCCGCATGGTGTTTGATGCGTTTTTCGTTGTGTTTTTGCGGAATTTGTCATAGTGTTTAATCATCTCCGGAGAGGGCTAGGGGAAAACCCGTGTGAGGTATAGGCGGGATAAAGCCCCTAGCCCGAAATGCCGTTCCCAAATTACTGGTTAAGCGTGTCAATCAGCATGTCCAGCGCCTTATCCAACTTCGGGTTATGCTCCCTGGTGTTCGACATCACAATAGCCGTCCTCAAGCCTTCTATAGCACTGCGAAGCTCATCTAGGCCGTTAAGGATAGCTGTGTCCCGCTGCATCTGCAAGTCGTTAGCGCCTTCCACATACTTTTTCACAGCATCTATTTTCTTGCTGTTGAAGTCAGCCCAGTTATCCAACATTTCCACAGCGTCACCTAACGCTTTAAGTTTCTTAGCGTCAACCATGACGTATTGCTTAGTGTCGGACTCCATGTTTCTACTCCCTTATCCCCTCAGGGTTCGTTACGGACTTGTTAGTCCACTTCTTAGTTTCTGGATCATAAGACCCCGCTGTCAACTGCGCTTCTCGAGCATAACGATCCGTCACTTTTGCACCCACCGCTTTTTCTGTGAGTCCCACTTGCCAGCCGTTAAACTTGCGTTATCAGCCGCATCTATGTCCACATCTGGTTTTCCACCATGCCACGTTTTCGTTTCAGGATCGCAGTAGCCCGCCGTTAACTCGCTGTTCTCAGCCGCCTTAGCTTGCCTCAGAACCTTAGCGTCGAAACCCCGGTTAACCTCGCGAAGCTGCTCAAAAGTCATATTCTTCAAATCCCTAAGCAGCGGCACATAACTGTGATACACGATCTTGTCAAACATGCTTATGGAAACGTCGTTAGCGATTCTGCGCTGGTAATCCTCATCAAAAGAACGCTCTCGCTCCTGGTCGGTTTCGACACCGCGTAAAAGGATTGGGGGAAGTGAACGCTTCATTTCCTCAAGAGTCTCCCTTTCCTTGAGTGTAGCTTTTACCGCGTCGGTTTCCTCACCTTTACGCTCACGATAACGCTTTTGAGCTTCATACATATCTGACTTATTCGCGTACGGCATAGGTTATACACTAACCTAATAATCCTGAGTATCCATTAATAAAAAAGTGTGGATACTCAGAAAACAAGTTTCGCCGTTTTTCTATAATAAAGTTGATCCGCTGGACAAGCATGAATAACTATTTTAAATGAATCGACAGTTTTTACTGGAAAGAAAATTATAGCATTTTTTGAAAAGAAATCGCCTTCATCAGTATTTAGAGGAATTAACCCGTTTTCTTTTGCCCACCTTAAAATCTTACGGGCTGTATCACCCCATAAATTAATATTTTTTTTCAAATGCGCTTCCCAATCTGAAGTTAACCATAAATGGTCCCGTTTATCAATACATTCACGGGCTAATTGAATCGTAACTATTTTCTTATCGACCAAACCCGGAAACTTGGGATTCGGGTTATGTAGATGTTTTCTTAAGGTTTGCCTTTGGTTTTCATAATTCCATCCAATTTTTTTAGAAGCTGTCCCCGAGTTATTCCAGAGTTTTTTTTAAGAACTTGAATTATTTTTTGATTGTTTGCTTCCCAAGCAGCTTTATTGTCAAGCCCAGGGTGTGGCGCATTTTTGGATTTGTTTTGAGTATCCATGAACTCTAATAGGTGGATACTCATATTTAACTCTTGTTAAACAATAGTGAGGTGTAAAAAACGCCAATAATCAGAAAAATAATTGATGTTGGAAAAACAAGCAAAGGCGTAACACTGCCTAAATCATGGCTTGAAAACTTTGAACGAGAAACCGGCAAGAAAATAACAGAGGTCACTATGGAGGTCAACGGCAGCCTAACAATTCAGCCGATTCTGCCGAAAGCACCAACTTAACTCATTTTTTTGAAAATAGAAAAAAGATGTGTCGGGGGACACAATTAATGAATAAGTCTGAAATAGATATAAAACTTTGCACTCAAACTGTAACTACCTACATTCTATACTGTAACTACCTAGCTACTGTCACCACCAACCAAAACAAACCCTTCACCTTAGGAGAGTGCATCTTTTAATGGGTGACGGATTCAGAGAACACGGCCTCATGCTTTACTTGGGACCAGAGCTTTATCTTGGCTTCATTAAGTTGCAAGCTGATAAGGAGCTAGGGCGTAGCTACGCAGGGCTTCTTGCCTTCGTTGAAGGTATGCACTCTCTAGGCTACTTGAAAGACGCTGATTATGAAACCTTGAAAACCAAATACAGCCAGGGCTTAACGAAAGATCAGCCGTTAACGATTAAGCAGCTTCAAACCAAAAGCGAACAGGATAAGATGACGCAGGCCTTCAAAATGGTGTTAGATCAGTGGAGTTTGCATACTGATCCGAAATGGCGTAATCGCTGGATTAGAGAAGCAGAAGTCTGGAAAGACAAAGTGCCTCAAGCAAAACTGGTTTTAGATTTGCAGGAGCGTCCTTAAATGTACGTAGTAATACCTCAGCCGAAAATTAGAAATGGCGCTCGCTACTACGATTTGCTTGTTACGCCCACAACAAGCCATTTAACCACGGCCACAGTCAACGATAAAGAGAAACTGGTGTTTCAGGATTCAAAGTTTGCTATCGGGCTTGTCACTGATAGCTGGAAGTACGGTTCGGAAGTGCAGTTTATCAGCTTCACACGGAAAGCTCCACAGTTGAAACGAAGAGTCGATAAGGACCATGAGTATTACCGCGTTGAATGTGGCTATTTGCCGGCAACGCATGAGACAGCGGAAATGCTCCGGGGTGTAGCTGACAAGATAGATGCTATAATGGGTTTTTCATACTACGTACATACGGAACCGCCTAGGAAACCGAAGCGCCTAATCACAGGGAAAACGGATTTGTCGGAGCTGCTCTAGCCTATTTGGAGCCAAATAACGCGGTTAAAGTGTCGCTGTTCAGAATAAAAGTTTCTGTTGGGCGTGACGTTCTGTCAAGCGTCACTTTCGTTTTTTCTATGGGCGTGTGATTGTGTCGTTACTACGTGCATCCCTGGACCCTGTGTAGTTTTTTACATTCGATTGTATTTCTGCGTTATGCTTATAAACATACTACGTGCATACTAGGAACCATGCGAAAGGTAATTGTCAACACCGAAAGCGAGAAAGAGCGTTTGAGGCATGAAGCTGCGGAAAGGCGAGAAGCCTTCAAAGAATTAGCCCTCTTAATTGACCTTTAATACTACGTGCATACTTGACATTTTTCTGTAAAAACCACGTACATACTCAGCTCATCCGTGAGTTATTCACCATACCAATTTTGTATAAAAGCCGTCTTCCCTCAACGTAGATGTACGTAGTAAAATTTTATACAAAATATACATTATATATCTAACGCCTTTTCAGGTGAGTGAGTGAATGACCGAAGACAGAGAAGGCACTGACAACTTTTCTCTTAGCTCAGGTTCTCTTTTCCCAAAAGAGAAAGTGAAGGGTTCAAGTCCCACCCTCCGCACCACTATGTTGGAAAGTACGGAGGGTTTACGAAGGGAGACGCGCCTTAGTGTTTTCAGTTTTCTTTTATGGGACAGTTTGTTTCCGTTAATACCGCAGTCAAAGTCGAATTCGACGTCTATTAACGCGCAGGCTTCGCCTTATGTTTTAGCTATTTTGGAGACGTATTCCACTTGTTCTTTGAGCATTTCCTCTGCGAGCTGAACGTGCTTTGAGCGTGTTTTTGATTCTCTTGTGACCGAGTAGTGCTTGGCGTAAAGGGTGTCTCTTATTCGATGGCATTTTCCAGTGGTGTAGCGCGTTAAAGGTTATCTTTCAGCAGTTTTGGAGTTTGCGCGCTACGCGTTTTCTTTATTGGCTGAATATGTCTCTGTGGTGGTCAAGTGGTTGATGGGGTCTGAGAATATTCTTTCGCCGTTTTATTCCTAAACTCCTTGTGTGGTGAAATTGATTTCGCCATCACGAAAGACTTATTAAGATGGATTATCCATCCGAAGATTGATGAACACACGAAAAATAGCGATAATAGTGATGCTAACCGCGCTTTGCATAGGCACTAATTACCTGTTACTGCCTTTTTTTAACGTCAAGTTTATGGATGTCATCGTTTTTGTAGGTGGTTTCTGTTTTGGTCCACTCGTTGGAGGTTTAGTCGGCGTTTTTTCATGGGCAATCTATGGAAGTATAAACCCGCTTGGCTTTGTTCTCTCAGTATGGGTTTCAACTATGGTAGGAGAAGCAATATTCGGCATCTGCGGTGGCTTAGTGAAACTTTTTATCTTCCGCAAAAATTCGCGCATTGTTAATGACAAACTTGGCGCAGCCGTTCTTTTTGCTGTTTCAAGCTTGTTTTTGACTTTTGCTTATGATTTGTTAACGAATTTAGCTTACGCTTACACGTATAATATAAACTATATTGTCGCCATTATCGTTGGCTTTGTTCCATTCGGCATACTGCATCTCCTCAGCAATGCGTTATTCTTTGGCATTGGTTGTGTTCCAGCAATAAACATCATATCTAAGGTTACTGGAGGTGAAAAAGCTGTCAGCAATTAAAAATAAGTGGGCAATAGCTGCGTTGGTTCTTGTTATCTGGGCGCTTGGCGCATCTTTTGTTGCAGGCTATTACTGGCTGCAATACAATGATCTCTCCCAGCAAACAAGCGGATTACGCATTATCGTCAACATAGGTGTAGACTACGGCAACGGTACGAGAACCTACTATAATGACACGAATGCTTGGACAGGCGAAACTGTGCTCGCTGTAACTGAACGAGTAGCGACTGTTGAAACTGCTTCGAGCACTTACGGGACATACGTCACCGCAATCAACGGCTTAAAGGCTGAAGGTGATTTCGGCTGGACTTATTGGTCTTGGAACAGCACGGGCAACTCGTGGGATTTCGCTCCAGTGGGTGCTGATGTCTACCAAATAGTCGCCAACGGAAGCACCTTTTTGTGGTACTACCAAAACGCCTTTAACCCACCTCCATGAGACGAAAAACTCTACTCAAACTACACTTTCCTTTTTTTGCGGTAAATTGATTTTAAACCCAAGACTATGATAGCTCTAACGAGCAAACGAGAACTATGTTCTAATTTCCGCTTTCGCAGTTTTTAGGTTGATAAAGTGGAAGAAAAATTTAGAAGTCTACATGAACACTGGACAGCACTAAGTTTTATCGTTAGCTGGATTCTAACCGTTTGCGTAACTTGGCGATGGAAGTTAGGTGGGTTTGTTCACTTGTTAAATGTTACTTTTTAGTTAGCCGTTCTTTGGCTTTTTTTTTGAGTGCTTCAATGAATGCAGGGTCATTCTCTAACTTTAAAAAAGCTTCCTTGTCGACGCCTTCTGGCATGGGGATCTTGACTTTTATGTATGGACTTATTGTCTTCTCTATTTTCGATCGGACTTTTTCGAACTTTTCAGAGTCTTTCTCGGTCATAAAGTCACCGATAATATTGTTATGTATATCGTGGCTATTATGAGTTGCAGTATTACCAGCGGACCGAACCGGCGGAACCATTCGCCCCAGCTTATGGTTTTTCCCTGCTTCTTCAATATTCCAAGCGCGATTATGTTGGATGCGGAGCCTATAGGCGTTAGGGATCCGCCCAAGTTGGCGCCGAAGACGATGGCCCATCCTAAGATTTTGATTGAGAAGCCCGTGACAGCGGACACCTGCTGCATTATGGGTATAAGCGTTAGGGTCATTGGAATGTTGTCTATGATGGCTGAGGGTATGCCGCTTATCCAAACGTTTAGGATTGGGGTGACGGCGTGGTTGAAGCTCAGGATCTGCACGATGTCGTTGGCTGCGCTGGCTATGACGCCGCTTCTCTCGAGTCCGCCTACGACTATGTAGAAGGATGTCAGGAAGAAGATGGTGCCCCAGTCTATGCCGGCGAATACGGATTCAGGTTCTTGCCCGCCTAGAATCAGCATTGCGATAGCGCCGGCTATGGCTATTAAGCCGATTGGCACGTTGATTTGGTCTTCGAATATGAAGAGGATTACTACGATTATGAAAACCGCGGCTGCCCTGTAGAAGAGGCTTTTGTTCTCGATAGCTGACCACGGGTCCACTTTAATCTGCACTTCGTGGTCTGTGCCATATGTTTTTTTCATCTGATGGTTTATGACCAGCATCGAAACCACTGAAAGTATTAATGTCAAGGGTGCGGTGATGGTGAAGAATTCGATGAAGCCTATGTTTAGCTGGGCAGCCACTATCAAGTTGGGGATAGAGCTTATCATGAGCGTGAGACCGCCAACATTAGCCATGAGGGTTTCATGAAGAAGCGTTTGCGTGGGGTCGGTTCCAAACTTTTTCGCCAACGAAATCGTCAGCGCGCCTATGATGATCATTGTGGTGATGTTTGATATCACCGCGCTGAACAGGATTGTCAAGACTACGAAGGCGAGGGATACTCTGCGGAAGCCTCCGCCGACGGCTCTTGCTATGCTTAGACCTAGGAACTCGAAGAAGCCTGTTCGGGAGACTGTTTCGGCTAGAATCATGACGCCGATGACCAGGAGCACCGTGTTGATGTCTATGAAGCCGATTAGATCGTTGATTATGTTTTGGCCGGTGAAAAGGCCGTATTCAAGCCCGAAGAGGATGGTGAGTAGTGCGCCGAGCAGGGCGGCTACGCTTCGGTGGTACCTGCCAGTTATGAGAATGATGAGGATAAGCATGAAGAGGAGGGAGAAAATTGGTACAAGCGTCACTCTTTCTCGCCTTTGGCTGTTTTCTTGCGTTCTTGTCTGATGTGTTTGGCGTCTTCAATTAGTTTTTCGACGTTCTGTTTTGCCAAGTAGTAGACTTGGCTGGCGAGGTGGTAGGCTAGAAACAAGCTGACCGCCAAAAACACTATGTTGACTACTTTCGCGATGGTATCTCCGAACTGTGAAATAGAGTTTAAAAGTGGAGTCGCAAGCTGAGACGCGAGGATTAACGATATGATTCCAGCCACATCATAGGTGATTGTTTTGGATTTGTCGCGTTCTTTCGTGCCTAGTCTCGCTGATACAATGTCTAGAAAATACTTGGCGTCGATCAGTATGAAGTAGCCGAAATACACGATAAGTATGAGCGCGATTATGTTTAGAACCATTTGGCTGGTTACGGCGAAACCTTGCAGAAAATGGTTGATAAGCGAAGAAAGTTCTGGCTGTAGCAGGTTGAGAAAAACCAGCAGAAAACTCAGTGTTAGGCTGCTTTTTGTCAAGCGCAGTATTCTTCTCCGAGTTTCGCCTGAGTCTCCAGCCATGCCTCCAAACTCTCCGAATCAACGCTATTTTACGTCTTAATAAACTTCTAGCGCCATATAGCCTCATACAATAACTCTCAAGAGTAAGAAAGCAAAGAAAGTCAGAGTCACGTACACCTATCCTTTGCATATACGTAGTAACTTTAAAAAAAGATTATGCAAGTTAAGTTTGCGTTTTACAGAAGCATGTGATTCAGAGGCTTTAAGATTCAACCACATATCTACGTTGAAGTTGAAGCTATTTATAGAGTGACGACGCTTTGACCGTTCTAAAACGCATAGAGTAAAAAGGGTTAACGGTTTTAGCGCGGTTTTCATACATAGAGCACGTTTTTTTGGCGTTTATATTCGTAATAACCGACATAGCTCGCGCTTTTTACGATTTAAACATGCACTCTTAGTAGTGCCCGCTAGGCATTAATCCGTACCAAGTACACAATTTCGCAATTATTGGCGCTACTATTCCAAGGATTGCCATCGGCAGCACCGCTACGTAGAATGCCTGAAATGGATCAGCTTTTGCCATCCATGTTCCATAAGCAACTGTCATGTTGAGAATGAACTGCATTATTCCAACGGTCAACGCGGCTGTTAAACCCGAGCCTAGCATCCGCTTGAAATTGAAGGATTTGTTGTTTAAAGCTCCTGCAATATACCCTATTAGAATTCCACCCAAGATGTAGTCTCCGATAAAGCTTGGATCGGCATACAGATTCTGGACGTGCTCTACACCGTAATTTATCAGAGAATACATGATGTTGTAGCCAGCGAAGGCAACGTAGTATAACGTACCCGTTATGAAGCCTGCAGCGCCGCCTGCCCACTTGTTCCAGAGCAAACCAAAGATAAGCGGGACTCCGAACATGGCCATCAAAGCAAAGCCGTGTGTGAATATTATTGTTATAAAAGCATATGGCGAGCCAGATTCCCCAATAGCCATGTTTGCGGGCGGGAAGGCAGTGTTAAGGGCAGGGCGAAGTACCACTGGAATCAGGATTATGACCACGGCAACGATTATTGGTGCGATTAAGCCGTAGATGACATCTTTTAGCTTGAATGGTTCTGTAGACATTGATTTGTCACATTCTGACCATTACGTTTGGGCGTGTTAATAAATTTTAATAAATTTTAACACCAACATGCGCAATGTGCAAAAAGTGTACATAATGCGACAAATAAAAGAGAAAGACCGCTAAACTAATAGTAACGTAAGGGCCTTCTTTCCAGCCGTTAGCCATGTAATTCTCACTCTCCTATTGTTTATTCCACTCTCTAAAACTTTCGATCTTACCGTCAACCTCTGCGTTAATAGTTTGCCGCTCTAACCGTGTGCCATTTATAGAGAGGTTATAGTCTTGTGTGAAAGCTTAAGATAAAAGCGCCAGAACCCTTGTGGGAATGGTTCAGGTGGAAAATGGCAGGTTAGGGATAGAGAGGTTTCTTGATTTTTGGCGCTATGGTTCTTAGTTTTCTCGTTTTAATCGTTTTTTGATGAGGTTGTAGTAGCCTATGAGGACTAGTGCGGTGCCTGTTATTCCTGTGATTCCGTGGCTTACGGCTATGAGTTGGTTGTTGAGAATTGGCGATATACGTCAACAGTGTACACGATGTTACCAGAGTAGGATTATGATCCAGCCGATGAGCCTGATTTGAAACCAGAATCTTTTAGACATAAATCGTCAGTTCCTGCTAAAACTAGGCGCGAAGCCATTATTATTCAGACCGTTTGCATATATAGCCTTTCACTCTTACTTTTAACACAGGTTCGAAAATTCAAGCCATACCTTATTCTGTTTGGTGATAACGTAAAGATGAGCAAAAAACTTACGAAAGTGGAATTCACGAATCTCGACAAGATGCTCTTCCCCAAACTGGGAATCGCAAAAGCCAAAGTAATCGAATACTACATCAAAATCGCCCCAAAAATGCTTGATTTTTTGGCAGAACGCCCATTAGTCCTCACAAGATTTCCAGACGGCATCGACCAAGAAGGCTTCTACGAGAAAGATGCTCCTCAGGGAACTCCGTCATGGGTAAAAACAGTGAAGGTTTACTCGGAAACGGCAAAACGTGATGTCAACTACGTCTTGTGCAACAACCTTGACACGCTGATTTGGCTGGCAAACCTCGCAACCATAGAAATACACATGCCATTTTCCAAGGCGGATTCCCGAGAAAAACCTGACCTAATCTTCTTCGACATAGACCCTGAACCGCCAGCCACGTACAAAGAAGCAGCGGCAGTTGCGTTGTTGCTGAAGGAAAAACTTGACGCCCTAGGGCTTGAGTCCTACGTGAAAACTTCAGGAAAAAAAGGTCTCCACGTTATCATCCCAATCGTTACAGAACACTCTTTCCGAGAAACCAGAGCTTTCGTTCACAAGATTGGGCAGCAACTAGCCAAGGAACAGAAACTCGTAGTCTCTGAGTTCCCAGAAACCAAGAAGCCGGGAAAAGTCTTCGTGGATTATCTTCAAAACTCACACGGGCGAACCATGGTGTCTCCTTACAGTTTGAGAGCCGTGCCTGAAGCCACGGTTTCAACTCCGTTGGAGTGGAGTGAAGTCAAGAAAGGAATAAAGCCAACCGAACTCAATATTTTCAGTGTGGTCAAACGCGAGAAAGACCCGTGGAAAAAAATTTTGGAGAATAAGCAGAAACTAAAGGTGTAATTAGCATGGAGAACGCATCGAATGTTCCAAGAAGACCAATCTGGACAGGAAGCCTGACAATCGGCTTAGTTAACGTTCCCGTGAAACTGTACCCCATGATTTACGACCGAGGAATCTCCTTCCGATTTCTACACAAAAATGATGGTCAACCCCTCAAATACCAAAAAGTCTGCACAAAAGACGAGAAAGTCATTCCGTGGCAAGAGGTGGCAAAAGGCTACGAAATAGCCAAAAACGAGTACGTCATCTTCGACAAGGAAGAACTCGAAGCCGTCAAACCCGAATCCGACAAGCGCATCCGCCTCGACAAGTTCGTCGACTACTTCTCCGTAGACCCCATATACTTTAACCGATCCTATGCTTTGATGCCCGACAAAAGCAACGAAGCCTACAGCCTGCTGCTGACAGCCTTTGAAAAAAAGGGCAAAGCAGGAGTTGGAAAAATAACCTTACGCACGAAAGAGTACCCAGCGCTAGTGCACGCATACAAAGGCACTTTAGTCTTGACAACCCTGAGATACGCTTACGACGTTGTGGACCCGCAAGGCTTCGAAGAACTAAAAAAACTTAAGGAACCTGAAGAAGCCGAGCTTGACATTGCAGTGAAGATAATCACTGACCTTTCTGGAGAATTCGACATAACGGAATACCAAGACCGCTACAAGCAGAAAGTCGAGGAACTCATCAAGAAGAAGCTGAAAGGCGAAACCTTCGTGGTCGAGAAACCCGCAGAGGAAGAAGTCAAAGGACTCATGGTAGCTCTCAGAGACACGCTTAAGCAGCTGGAAAAGAAATGACACGCACCTACAAGCCCATGCTTGCCAAGCTTGCCCACCAACCCTTTTCAGATAAAGACTGGATTTTCGAAATCAAATGGGACGGATTCAGAGCCATAGCCTACGTCAACGAAGCGCTGAGCTTGCGGAGCCGCAACGGGAAAGAGCTTAAGTACAATTTTCCCGAGCTTGAAGAGCTGAAGCAGCTGACAGGCAACGTGGTTCTTGACGGCGAAATAGTGGTGGTGAAAGAGGGCAAACCCGATTTTCAAGCGTTGCTGGAAAGAGGACAAGCTGCTTCACCCGTTGAAATCGAGCTGCAGACAAAGCGTTCACCTGTCGTGTACGTGGTTTTTGACATCTTAGAGAAAGACGGCGTTTCCCTTGTTAATTTGCCTTTGACGGAGAGAAAAAGAATCTTGGAGAGTTCCGTGAAGGAAGGAAAGCACGTGTTGACCTCAGATTTTGTGGAAGAGAAAGGCGAAGACTACTACAGCGTGGCGTTGGAGAAAGGCTTGGAAGGCGTCATGGCGAAGAAGAAAGACAGCGTTTACGAGTTAGGTGTCAGAAGCGGCAACTGGCTGAAGATAAAAAAGCTGCGAAGCTGCGACTGCGTGATCTTCGGTTACACGCAAGGCACTGGTGCCAGGTCAGAAACGTTTGGGGCTTTGCTGCTTGGGCTTTACGACGGTGAGAAGCCGGTTTACGTGGGCAAGGTTGGCACAGGCTTTTCGCAGACGCTGTTGAAAACGCTTTCGGAGAGGTTCCAGCAGTTGAAAACAGGCAAAGCGCCATTTAACGTGGACATTCCTGACGAGGTTACGTGGCTTAAGCCCAAGCTGGTTTGCGAGGTAGGTTATCAAGCTGTTACGCGAGATGTTCGGTTGCGGATGCCGCGTTTCCTGGGCTTACGGGAAGACAAGATGCCTTCAGAATGCACTCTGGACCAGATTGTTCAGGGTGAGTTGCAGGAGTACCGTTCAAAACGTGACTTCGGCGTCACAGCAGAGCCTTTGGGTGGTGGAGAAAAGAGTGCTGGCAGGGTTTTTGTGGTTCAGGAGCATCACGCGAGACGATTGCATTATGATTTGAGGTTGGAGAAAGATGGAGTTTTGAAGAGTTGGGCTGTGCCGAAGGGCATTCCTGAAAGTTCTGATGAGAAGCGGTTGGCGGTGGAAACTGAGGATCATCCGCTTGGCTACGCAGGTTTTGAGGGTGTGATTCCGAAGGGGCAGTATGGTGCTGGAACGGTGAAAATCTGGGACAAAGGCGTTTACGAGGCGAAGGTTTGGGATGAGAAGATGATAGAGTTCACGTTAGAAGGCGAGAAGCTTAAGGGACGCTACGTGCTGGTGAGGCTGAAGAAGGCTGGAGAGAAGAGTTGGTTGCTGCTTAAGGGCAAGGAGTGAACATGCGGCTTCACGTGGGCACGATGGGTTGGAGCTACGTTTTCTGGAAAGGCAACTTTTACCCTGAGTCGTTAGCGTCGAAGGAGTTCTTGGCTTACTACGCGAAGCAGTTCAGCACGGTTGAGGTTGACAGCACCTTCTACAGGATTCCCCGAAGGCAAAGCGTGACAGACTGGAGGGAGCAAACACCTGAGGGTTTCCTGTTTTCGTTAAAGTTTCCGCAGGTCATAACCCACGTTAAAATGCTGGAGAACTGTCAGGAAGAAACCAATGTCTTTCTGGAACGCGTTGATTTGCTCAAGGAGAAGCTTGGTGCTCTGCTACTTCAGTTTCCATACACTTTCGGAACCGAGCATATTCCTCTGCTACGCGATTTCCTGCAGAACTTGCCCAAAAAGCACCGTTATGTGGTGGAGGTTAGGAATCGGAAGTTGCTGAACGACGGTTTTTACTCGGTTTTGAGGGATAACAACGTGGTGTTGGCGTGGGTTGACAGCCCTTTCATGCCGCAAATCAGCGAAGTAACTTCCGACTTCATTTACGTACGCTGGGTGGGAGACCGAAGACGCGTTAAAGGCACTTTGGGCAGGATAGAGGTGGACAGGAAAGCGCAGATAAACGCTTGGGTGGACAAGCTTAAGCCTTTTCTGGATGAGGAAATGGAGGTTTTCGGGTATTTCAGCAAGTACTATTCAGGGCATTCGCCGTCAGACGCTAAAGCTCTGCTTGGCGTCATCGGGACTGATATGTGAATTTTTTCTATAGCCCCCTCTATTTATAGGTTGAACTTTCTTTTCAGTGCTGTGTGGGGGTGTGGTTGTGTGTTTGCAGTCACAAATGCCTATATGTTGTCGGTGGTAAGTGTTAGTCTGGTTTTCTTGTTGGAGTTGTGAGGCAGGTTGGTTGGGACTGTTAAGCTTGAGGATGGCGATCTTGTTTTTGAGTTGCATGGGGTTGACGAGTTTCTTAGCATAAAAAGGAGTATAAGCGTTCCGTTGCAGCATGTTGTTTCTGTGTCTACTGAGCGGGTGCCTTGGCAGCCGTTTAAGCAGATGAGAGTTGCTGGTACTTCACTTCCGGGCGTGGTCAAAGACGGTAGATTCTTGTCTTCTGATGGGATGATGTTTTTTGAGATGCATGACCCTGACAAGTGCGTTACGGTCGGTCTTGATCATGAACGTTACAAGAAGATTGTTTTTGAGGTTGAGGATAAAGAAGCCACGGCGAAACAGATCAATGACGCGTTAAAGTCGAAACAGTAGTGTATTGCTGTGAAGCCTTGGCTGGGCCAAGGTTTTCGGGTGTTCCTTGAGTTTTTGAAGTTGGTAAAACTGAAATAGTTTATTGGCAACTTTTTGTGGCAAGCGGAGTGTGTGAAAATGGATGTTGAAAGGTTGTTTGAGTTGGCGAAGCCGTATTTGGATAAAAACGACTTTGGCTTGGCTCATGCGCGGAGAGTTTTTGATATAGCTTGGGAAAACTTTGCTGTTCCCCCAGAGTTGCAGGAGTTAACTTTCTCTTCAATAGTTCTGCATGGCATCGGCGGGAGCAGCGTTAAGGACCAATACGAGAAAGGTCCCGAAATAGCCGCGTCTATTCTCAAGCAGATGGGTTGTGAGGCAAGTTTTATTGAAGCAGTTTGCAGGATTATTGGCACTCATCATGACCATCCAGACAGCCCTTCCTTGCCTTTTCGGGTTCTGTATGACGCGGACAAGCTGGTTATGTTCTCTCCAGAAGAGTTCTTCTACTACAATTCTAGGGCAGGATTTGATTGGGACAAAATTGTGGATTTGATATATTCTGAAAACGCCAAGCTTTTGGCAAAGGAATTGTTGAAACAAAGAAGAAACGAAGCTTAGTCAAGTGCAGTTTACGTTTTTTCTTTGAATTAGGAGGTTATGGAAAATTTTATTAGGCTGTGTAAAAAATTACACAGCAGTGAAAAAAAGTTCCGAGCGAGATGGTGCACGTTGACTGAACTAAGCAAAACCAGCCAAAGAACCAAACAAATCGCCCTGACAATAATATTCACCGCGCTCTACGTTGTACTCAGATTCGTGCCCTTCAGCATGCTCATAGGTGGAGCTGGCGGATTCCTTTCCATCTCTGATTTTCTGCCCCTAATATACGGCATAATACTGGGTCCATACTTTGGCGGTTTAAGCGTGCTCATCGGAAACTTAACAGCCATGGGTATGGGAAGAACTGTGACGTTCTTAGGTCTGGATTTTCTGCCCGATTTCGTAGCTGTGGTTTCAATAGGCTTCCTGTTTAGGCGCAAGTGGCTTCCCGTGGTTTTGCTGAACGCAGGTTTGCTCGCCGCTTTCTTTGCAGACCCGCTAACCAGCATATTTGTAACCATTCCCGCCACCAACATTTCAATCCCGTTTGCTTGGATGCACATCGCAGCATTTGTGGTGCTACTTTCTCCTTTGGCCCGAAAAGCACCTCAATGGATAGAGTCAGTTAAAAAAACAGAATGGGCGGATTCCAAACAAACAAAATACCTAACACTCGGACTGATTATTTTCGCGTTCATTGGAACGATGATGCAGCACCTCACAGGCAACATACTCTTCGAAGTAGTATTCGGACAAATAGGAAACCCGCCTGTAATTCCAGTGTCTTATTGGCCAACACAATGGTCTCTTGTTGTCTTAGCTTACCCAATAGAACGAACAATCCTGATAGCTTCAGCCGTTCTCGTCGGAGCACCCTTAATCTGGACCATCATCAAAAACAATCTTGTACCCATAGGAAAACAAGGCAACACCAGCAACAACCAACAGCAAACCCCAAGTAAACATGAAGAATAAAGTCGGTTAAAACAACTTGCTATCTTGAATGTACTCTTTGCCTGTTCGCAAAGCGATTTCAGCTTTTGCCAGTTCGCTTCCCAAATAAGCCGCGTGGTCAAGCCTCGTCATCAACCCCATCTCTACGATTTTGGCGTACACCGCCTCTGCAGTTTTCCCTTTAACAATGTTGCTTGGCTTCTCTGCCTCAGGCGCGGCAAAGTGAAGGGCAACAATAGTTCCCGCGTTACGGTCCACGGTAATCCTGAACACGCCCCGCGGGTCCACAACTGCCGGCTCAGATTCTTCATCAGCCATGGTCACTTGCGCGTCCGCTTCCAGCTTCTCATCGTACGCCTCTTCATGCTTCCGCTTATCCTTCAAAACCAGCAGGTCAATGCCCAAATCCTTCGGAACCGAACCCCGCTTCTTAGCCAGAAACATCATTTTAGCCGCGACTGCTTCTTCCCTAACGGTTCCTTGCGCTTTGTTGCTCTTCTCCGTCGCTAATAGCATGCTGGCGTTCACTTCGGACGATAGACGCGCGAGCAACGCGTTAACCCCAACAGAATCAGCATCAAAGAGCTCAGTAACGTTGGAAACGCCGACAAAAAGCGGGACATCCGGGTGCCTAACTGCGAAATCGCGGAAAGCAACCATCGACTCCAGCACGTTGGATGGCTCAAGAATCAGGTCTGCTATAAGCCTCTTCATTCCCAGCCGCCTAGCCTTCTCCATGATTTCCTCCAGAAAACGGATGCGGTCTTCAGCCTTCGCAGGGAAGTAGCCTTCACGCTGGT
>CAZWPI010000002.1:0-48968 GCA_964636055.1 uncultured Candidatus Bathyarchaeia archaeon | reverse complement strand
TTAACCTCTCCAAAGAGGAAGCAGTGGCAATAGCTTTGGATACTGCGAGAAAACATAATTGGACTATGCAACTCGACAAAGATAATTTAGACCCGACGAATTTTAACGAAAAAAGAAGCGTCTCTTGGACCGCATTAGTTTTTGACGGCTCGTTAGATGCGAATAAGACTCGTAGTGAAGATGTTTTGGAGCTTTATCCTGTTTGGCGCGTTGGCCTAGTCTTGAACAGAGTGTATGGGGAGCTTTACGGCTTAGAAGTGGACATTTGGGCGGACACCAAAGAAGTCAGGAGTGTAAATGAAGAATATTCGCCGTTAGCTGCACGATGGTTCGAAAATAGTACTGCAAACGTCAGTACAAGTGCAGCCTTCGTTAACGGAACGGAGCCGAACTTTGTGGTAGGTATTATGTTTTCAGCAACTACTGTAAGCATTATAGGTGCTTTCGCGGCTGTGCTGTCTAAGAAGAAGCCAAGGGCTTTACATCAACTGAAGCCTCCCTTCCTAAAAACATGCGGAATACTGCTAGGGTCTTTGATACTGTTGGTGGTTTTCTTGCCTTTAGTTGCAACCGCTAATGCGACGACGCGGGCAGGGAATATTTGGGGAGCAAGAAGCTCCGGTGCACCTAACAATCCATATAGTTACAGTTGGCGTAAAACCGACTGGGAGATCAGCAGACAATGGGAAGTTTCCGATTACATTGCATCTAATTTCTTTACTGCTGCAAACGGCTACACTGGCTTCATGAATGAAGCTGCAAATAAAGACCTTATCCTTTATCAGGCCGGGTACTTTAGCAACAATTATGACTATGTAGCGATTGTTGATTGGGACCATGGAGTGTGCGGATATCCTGGTCGAGCGTCAGGTTATCCAACCGTACCCTATGATGAAATGCATTACATGTTCGAAGACGATTGGGGTACAGTTGTTGGTAGTCCCCCTGGCTCCTCAGATTGGAGTCATGGAGTCTATGACATAGATATGTACAATGCGTTTCCTCCAGCCAAAGTTCACTTCGCATTCATTGACGCATGTTACTCAGCAAATCTTTACTACCTGGGTCAAGGGTATTCAGGTACTGGTAACCCGCTGGGGCTGCCGTTTGCTTTTACTCATCGTATTGTAACCTACGTACCCGCGGGCTACACTGGAACAGCAATGAGCGATGACGGCTACAATCGCCCAGATGCCTTTCCACAATGCTACATAGGGTTTCCGACTGGTTCAGCAGCTTTAGGCCAAAAAATACCGTACAATACTGGTCCTTATTGGTACCAATGGATTATATTTTTCTTTTACTTTGCATTGGATTTTGACATACCAGTGAAAGACGCTCTGGACATGGCCTCGTATCAGCAGTGGCAGTGTAATGGTTTCCTAGACAGCCCTCTAACGGGGTTTGGATTTACAGCTGTATGGCCAATGGATACAAATGGAGACGGTATATTCGAAGAAGGACCTAACCAACAGGGACCTCACAGTACATTAGAGGTATACGGCAATAGCAACATACACTTAAAGAATTTCCAGCCGTCTGACATTGTGACTTTTCCATCTGTCGGTGGTCCAATAACTGGCGACGTAGGCGTTCCTTACGAATTTAGTGCCTACTCCTTTGACAGCTATGGACATAACATACAATACAGATTTGATTGGGGTGACGGTTCGCCTTACTATGAGACAGGCTGGACTTCTAATGGGGTTGCTGTAAACGTATCTCACAGTTGGAACTCAGGCGGACAATACAACGTGAGGGTTCAAGCGCGGTGTCCATACACTGGCTGGTCAAGCTGGTCTAGCCCATCCACTATAAGCATAGGAGCCTATCATTGGCTGTATGTCGATGCAGTTGACAACTACGGAAACCACCTGAACGTTGAAGTTTGCATAGATGGCGTATGGCGTGGAACAATAACCCCGTATCTGGTCTTGATATCTGAGGGCGCACATACAATTGAAGTGCCTTCATGGCAGGGCTATTGGTACCTTGTGGGATTCAGTGACGGACTTGGCAATGGAGCTACGAGGCAAATCTATTCGGATACTGATCTAACTGCTTACTATCAGTTTTTGTTCTAGATTGCAGAGGTACAGTGGGAAAATGTATCCACACATCCCCCTTTTTCTGTTAACTAGAGTTCACTTAGAGAATGCAGAAACTAGTATTGAATTGAAAACGCTTTCACGTGCTTGGAATTTTCCTTTGTCAAGAAATCTTGACTAAGAAACGCTTTGCTGGTCAAGAAATGTTGACAAAAACACTTTAATTAGGGACGTAGCATGGTATTGTGGGGTTAAACGTGAGTAAAAGCGCCGCTGTGATGCTCGTTCTCGCCTTCCTAACAGCCTCATGTTTAATTTTCGCTAAACCCGGATTTTCTACTACTATCCAAGCTGAAAACACTTGGACGCCGAAAGCGCCTATGCAGCAGGCAAGGGCAGGCTTAGGCGTAGCCGCAGTGAACGGCAAAATCTACGCTATCGGAGGCACCACCGCAAGTGGACAGTATCCCCCAGACATTTCTAGCGGTGGCTTAGTAGGGACAAACGAGGAATACGATCCAGCAACAGGCACATGGACCACCAAAGCATCAATGCCGACTTCAAGAGATTATTTTGCCACAGCTGCTTACCAGAACAAGATTTACTGCATAGGAGGAGCCATCGGTTTTACTGCTGTTGAGGGAAAGCCAGGTTTTTATTCATATGTTACGTCTGGGGTCAACGAGGTGTATGATACAGTTACGAATACGTGGGAAACCAAAACACCCATGCCGTTTAACGGAATGAAACTCCGAGCCAACGTAGTAAACGATAAAATTTACGTTATGCAAGGATTTTATGTGCACGTTTATGATCCAGCCAGTGATTCATGGACTAATAGGAGCAGTATGCCTGCGACTCCTCTGCAAGGGTCAGGGTTTCCTCCCTTGTCAGTTGTCGTAGATAACAAGATAATTGTTACTGGTGAGTTTCAAATTGGATACCCATTGAGTTCGGAGCAGAAAATTTTGATTTATGACACGGAAACTGATAGCTGGAGCGAGGGCAGAACTGGACCGACGATTGTCGTTGGTGGTGCGGCTGGAGCAACAACTGGTGTGAACGCTCTCCAAAGGGTTTATGTTTTAGGGTTGGCATATGGGCAGTTTCCTCCGCCGTCCACTAATCAGGTTTACGATCCTAAGGCTGACACTTGGGCAACAGCCACTGCCATGCCTACCTACCGCACGGATTTTGGTGTTGCAGTTGTAAATGACGTTTTATATGCAATTGGAGGATACTCTTACGTCTCACTTATATATGGTACTGTAACACCAGTTGCGGTGAATGAGCAGTACACCCCCATTGGATATGGCGTTCCGCCCGAAATCAGGGTTCTCTCGCCGGCAGACCGGACGTATAATGGGTCGAGTGTTCCTTTGTTTTTCACTATGGACAAGCCGGTTAACTGGACGGGCTACAGCCTTGACGGAGAACAAAACGTAACAGTAACTGGCAACAGCACAATAAGCGGGTTAACCAGCGGCTTGCACAACGTAACCGTTTACGCAAAAGACACGTTTGGAAATATGGGCGCTTCTGAAACAATTGCTTTCACCGTAGCGAAGCCAGAGCCTTTTCCAACAACAGTAGTCGCGGCTACTTCTGTGGCAGTAGTGGCTGTTGTCGGCGTGGGTCTACTGGTCTACTTCAGGAAACGCAAGCGTTGAGCAAACTAGCAGATTTTGGTACCGTAACTTTTTCTAACTGCAGTGCGGAGGTAGACAATAAATCAGAAAACTTGGGCGATTTACATTCACTCAAAATTTTGCTGTCCAACAGGCAGAGAACTCAACTTGTCGACGTGTCAAATATCACCAGTGACGGAACAAGCTTCACAGTAAAATACCTGATCCCTCAATAATTCTTCTGAATTTCCCAAAATGCCGCATAGTCTCAGCTAATTCGGCTAATTTAAAAAGGTCAGCCGCAAATAACACAAACCCGTGATTAATCTTGACACGTGAATTCATCCTCTTTTCACGCCTCGGAAAAACAGACCCAGCCTTCCGCAACCTCCACGACGCAGGCCGATTGGACATCGTTCAAGAATGCATCGTCGCAAGCCTCTTCCTCTCACACGGCTTACGCAAAAACGTTGTTTTCCACGCCGTTTTGAACGGCCCGCCCAATCCGCCGCTGCATGTCGAAATCAACGGCGCAAGGCTTTATGACGTGCGCACGGACGTGGACACTTGGCAGCGTATCCTGAGAAAGGTAATTTCTGGCAAACAGCATCCAGGCATAAACGCGAGCAAGACAAGTTTCGAAGCGCTCTTGAAGGCTAAGGCGAAAACCACCCGCATATACGTTCTCGAAGAAGGCGGAAAAAACATAGCAGAAACCGAGTTGCCCGAGAACTGCGTGTTCGTGCTAGGCGACCACGTGGGCTTACCCAAAAAAGCAGAGACTTTCGCGCTCCGCTACGGAGAGAAAATCAGCTTGGGCAAACAGCCTTACCTCGCCGCTTCGTGCATAACCATACTGAACTATCTCTTGGACCGCAAATTCAAATCGTGCTCTTGAAGTGCTCCCAGCCTCGTGCCGCAACAGGACATTTTTCACCGTTAACATTCAGCAGCACCTGCCTGTCCCGCGTAACCTTGCCAATAGGCAAAAGACGCCCACCCGCTGCTTCAACAGCCGTTTCCGCAACAACCCATCGTTTAGGCTTCACGGTCACCACAAGCTCATACTCCTCCCCACCGTAAAGCGCTAGCTCCAACGCGTCAAGCCCGTTAAACTCGGCAAACCTGCGAACCTCATCCGCAACCGGCACGCTGCTAACCACAAACCCCACATCGCTCATCCGCGCCAGCTCATGTAAGCTCCAAGCTAAACCATCGCTCGAATCAATTGAAGCTGAAACCGCTCCTGAACCGCAAAGCGCCAAGCCCTCACATAAGCGTGCCTTAGGCATACAAACCGAAGCCAAAAGCACCTCACGCAACTCCTTCGACGCAGCGTACCCGTCCAAAAGCAACCGCAAACCCGCAGCCGTCTTGCCGAAAAAGCCCGTAACCGCCACAATGTCCCCTGCCTTAGCGCCGCTACGCAGCATAAGCGCTTTACGCTTAGCCGTTCCAAAAAGCGAAACCGACACAACCAAATCTGAAGCCTCGTTCGTGTCGCCGCCTATAACGTAGGCGCCGTACTCTCTGGCTCCAGCATTCAACCCCCTTGCAATCTCCTCCACATCTTTCCGCATAATATCCCTCGGCAACCCAAGCGAAACAAGCAGCGCCACAGGCTCCACACCTTTCGCTGCAAAATCGCTGACGTTCATTACAACCGCTTTCCGCGCTGCCTGCCAGAGGCTCATGCCCCGCGGCACATCGGTCTTGTCCACTAGCATGTCAGTTTTCAAAACGGCAACGCGCCCCTTGCCAATTTCCACGGCTGAAACGTCGTCCCCAAAAGGAATAGGCATACCAGCCATGGCCGTCAAACGGCTTTGGATAAGCTTGATTATCCTTCGTTCACCCAGCTCTTCGCCTGTTCTGCCCTTGCTGCCCTTGTGACCTTTCGCTTTACTCAATCAAGCAAGCCTCCACTCAAAAAATTCAAACGTCACGCACAATGTTAGTTTAGGGCTGCGCCTTTTAAAATTGACGCTTAAGGCAATCAAGGTTGCTAACATTTAAAAATGCGGGCACAAAAATGAATTAGGCGATTGCACGTGCCTCGATAGCTCAGCCAGGTAGAGCGGCTGCCTCGTAAGCAGCAGGCCGCGGGATCAAAGCCCGCTCGAGGCTTCTTTTGTTACTGTGTAGTTGTGTTGTTCATGTGACCAGAAACGTTTATAAAATATTAATAGTACCGATACCGTAAAGAACACGCAAGAAGGTAGATGGCACATGCCTCTTTTCCACTCGCACTCCCACGACGAAAAACTGAGATGTCCATACAAGGGATGCGAAAAAACATTTGAAAAACCCACCGTCCTGACCGACACATCTACCATACCGAGACAGTCGTATTACGCTTGTCCACACTGCATGTCAAAACTTGACATAACCATAGAAAACATGAAAATCGTAGACGTGAAACCAGCCGAATACCCGAAGGTATTCCAATCGCCCGCTAAATGCGCGCACTTCTCTGGGCTTCTGAACGCGCGACCACACGATGCGCCTTTGCCTGAAGAATGCCTGCTCTGCCCGAAAGTGCTTCAATGCAGCATTCGCAAAGAATAACGCGCCACCATAGTGCGTGCGAAACAAGGTAATAGGTTTTTCAGTATGTCGCTACGGTTACGAGGCTGTACCCTGAGTCGAAGATGATTTTTATGTCGTACATGCTTCCTGTCGTATAGGTGCCTGTGACGTAAACGGGTGCTGAAGAATCTTTCGGAATTACTACGCCGTTGGTGGTGGAGAGGAGGAGCTCGTGTGGCTCGTTATTTACGTACACCCTTGTGACGGTGCCATCTTGGTCAAACGAGTTTCCTACATTGATCGTCATACAGGTGTTGTTTATGGCTACGTTCTCAACGCGCAAATTGAAGAGCTGGTTAGATGAGGAGGAATCTGTGAGATTGGTAATCATTCCTGAAACGAAGTTGTAGAGAAGAATGCCTGCAACAAAGACTATGATAACCATTAGCAAAACGGAAAAGACAGCGGATATTGCCCTTCGGTTGCTAACTACGCTCACGCTTGTATCCAACTCGTTCGCTCTTGAATCTCATTATTTAATATATCACTTTGAATGTTATGAATGTTTTCTAAAGAATTCAACTACAAATCCAGAATACCGTGTAACCGCGATGCCCAGAGTTCTTCTGCTGTTGGAGTTGTCTTTGGGTTTGGCTAAGGTTTTTATGGTGCATGCGAAATTATCTTTCTCTGCTACCTGCATCAACGGCAAAACACGCGGGGCTGTCGGCTAGCTTGGTCTAGGCTTGTAGACTTGGGCTCTATAGACCCCGGTTCAAATCCGGGCAGCCCCACCACCTTTTGGGTTCAGACTTATAAGCGAACCGCGATAACTCAGGCTTATGCGGCGCGCGAAATACGCATACCTAATGGAAGACCCTGACGTCAAGCGGTGGTTCGAAAACACAGCGCGAGGCTCCAGAATAACCGCGGACGTGTGTTTGCGGCTGCTCGGAAGCTTTTGCAAATCGCACGAAATAACTCCCCAAGAGTTTGCATCTCTGCCCGAGCGGGAAATGCATAATATGCTCTTGGATTATGTCTCAGCGGCGGAGAAAAAGGGCTGAGCACGTTGATGGCTATGCTTCAATCATGCTCATTGGGGTTGGCTGTTGTTAACATAGATGGGGGAGTAGCAGCGGGTGCTATAGCTACGTTGATTGCAAACCGTGCTGCCAAATTCAGAAATAGTTTGTAAGACTACGCTTCTAGCTTGTGGCTTCAGATAAAAAGCTCATTCGAGTCTTCAATAGTTCACCGAGTTTTTATGTGTCTTCAATGTAGGCAAGTACAATTTTCAAATCTTTTTCGCTGGTCTTTCGGATTGTGAAATTGAATTTTGCGTTTGCAGCTACTAGGGCAATTTCCCCGTCAAGGCTCTCAAAAATCCTTGTTAATTCTCTTTCTTTTAATTGTGCGCTTTCGAGCCAGTCTTGATCGTTTGCCATTTCAGCACCACAGTAATACGTTTTCTAAACTTAGTAATACTCTTAGTAATACTTTTATTTAAGTCTTATACCGTTGCTGCCAGCAAATCTTGCTTGCGAATTTTGTTGGAAACACATATGTGGAATCAATGAAAAATCCGCGTTGAAGGACAAGCTTTTAATAAGAGTAATACCTTTTAGAAAAAAAGTGTTACTGGCTAACGCAGGAGAAGGTGAAAAACAAAATACACATACCCGATGGCTTCCTCAGCCCTTCAGTCGCCATAACAGCATTCATAATAACCATTATTTTTTGGGCAATTTCCTTCAAAAAAACAAAGCTAACCGACAAACAAGTGCCCATAATGGGTCTTTTAACCGCTCTCTTCTTTGCGGCCATGATGATGAACTACCCAATCGTTGGTGGAACAACTGCTCACCTTCTTGGCGGAGCCTCGTTGGGTCTAATCCTCGGTCCTTTTGCAGGTTGCATTTCCGTAACCATAATACTGGTTCTACAGGCGCTCCTATTCGGAGACGGTGGACTCACCACTCTAGGCGCTAACGTCTTAAACATGGGCATAATCGGAGTCTTCGTGCCATGTGCCCTGTTCTTACTAATGAACAAAGTGCTAAAAGGAACGGGCAAAAAACTGTACTTCATGATTTTTGTTTCAGCATTCGTAGCTGACGTGCTCGCAGCCATCGCCGCAGGCACAGAATTAGGTCTTTCTCAGCCAACCTTCCAGTATGGATTAAGCGTAGCCGTACCCGCAATGGCAATCAACCACTCAATTATCGGCGCCGCAGAAGGTATAGCCACAATGATTCTGATAGGAACACTCCTGAAATTACGACCAGACGTCTTGGAGCAAAGCCCCATCCTAAAAAGACTCAGTATTTTTCAAAACAAGAAAGAAGTTAGAGAGTGAGGCAAAAAACTTGGCAACAACCAACAAAAAAACCAACCAGAAAACAATCATAATTGGATTAACTGTAGCCTTGATCTTCGTCCTAATTGGCGTATTCGTATTGTCCTATTCCATGGAGACCTTGGACAAGCAAGCTGAACAACTTGGGTCTGAAGAAAAACCTGTGTTTAACCCGCCCTTTGCAGATTACACCATTCCTGGATTAGATAACGTATGGGGCGGTCTCATCGTTGGCATCATGGGAACTCTGTTACTGTTCGTTGTGAGTTTAGCTGTAGCTATGCTCTTGCGCAAGAAAAAGAGTTAATTAAAATGAAGGTACCTCAATCATTAAGAGATTTAGTCGCAAGCGCTGAATCACTAGTCTACATTGAAGACCTGAGCTGTAAACGTGGCCTACTCCAAGCGATAAACCCGATGGTCAAGCTGATCGTTGTAGTCTTCATGATAGTGACTTCCTTGTTCGTATCCTCACTTTCATATTTAGCCGTGATCTGTGCTGTTCCTTTAATCTTGGTTCTGGCTTCCAAGATTCCGCTAAAGCAATTTGCTTCAAGAACTGCTTTCATTCCTGCCTTTGCCGCGATAATTTCTCTGCCCGTGTTATTCTTAACTTACGGTCAGCCCATCTTAACAGCTAATATAGGTGCATTAAACTTGACAGTAACGTCGGAAGGATTACAGCGCTTTCTACTATTCACTGTTCGCGTTTGGTTTTGCGTGGCATCTTTGAGCCTTCTTATACTCTCCACAGGCTTTGATAGAATGCTGAAGCTGCTGTCTTCCTTGAAGGTTCCTCCAGTGGTCGTGCAGATGTTCAGCTTGACATACAGGTATTTTTTTGTATCTGTTCATGAGGCACAGAGCGTCTTGATAGCCAAAGAAGCTAGAACGTACATCCGCAAGCGCACAATAAACTTTCAAGTTTTGAAAGACTTAGGATTCGTTCTTTCAGCTTTATTCATACGCACGTATGAACGTTCTGAAAGAGTTTACATGGCAATGAAATCACGTGGTTTCGAAATAGAAAGCAACAGCAAATCATCAATACCAAAATTCCATTTTCGCGATTTTCTTTTTGCCGCAACAACAATAACCGCGTTTGGTTTAATAGTCTTTTTATAGAAGGTTATCCAATGACAGATTCCATCGTTTCCGCAAAAGAAGTAAGATTCACTTATCCAGGCGGAATCAGGGCAATAAATGGGGTATCGCTTGAAATTCAGAGGGGCGAAAGAGTTGCAATATTGGGTCCGAACGGTTCTGGAAAATCAACTCTTATCCTCTTAATCGCAGGTCTCCTAACACCCGAAAAAGGAGAAATCATGGTATTCAACGAGAAAACCACTTCAAAAAATTTCCAGAAGCTACGGCAGAAAATGGGCATAGTCTTCCAAGACCCGGATGACCAGTTGTTCACTCAAAGTGTTATCGAAGACATTGAGTATGGACCGAAAAACCTTCGGCTTCCGGAAAGCGACATCAAGAATAGAAGTGACCACGCTCTTGAAAAGATGAATATACGTCATTTGCGTAATCGTCCACCGCACAGGTTGAGTTTCGGAGAAAAAAAGAAGGTTTCTTTGGCTACCGCTTTGGTCCTGGAACCTGAACTGTTGATACTTGATGAACCCACAGCGAATTTAGACATGGTGTCAAGGCGTGACCTCATTAGAACCTTAAATGAATTAAATGCCACTGGCACAACCGTGGTCATCTCTACTCACGATGTGGAAGCGCTTTCAGAACTGGCGGACAGGATAGCGGTAATTAGTCATGGGTCTGTGCTTGGCGAAGGGGGAACTTCTGAGGTTTTGCAGGATTTGAAGCTTCTTGGGTCTGCTGGTTTAGAGCCGCCTGCTATCGCTAGACTCTTCTCAGAGCTGAAGGCTACGGGGCTCGTTAAGGAAATACCGATCACTATAAGTGCGGGTGTGCGGGAATTGCGTAATCTGTTGAAGAAATGATGATTTTTTAGACGGTCGCAATCATTGTTTTGAGGATTTTGACGCCTTTTTTGTGGCAAGTTCGTCGCTTAGTTTTCGGATTTCGGAGGCTTTGCCTTTTACGGCTATTGCTTCAAGGCAGTCGCGTTCGCTAATGTGGATGTGTAGCGCTGAAGATATTAGCATGGAATGCTGGTGTTGTGCTTCGGTAAGTTTGGTTTCTAGGCCTCTGACATCGTGATCGTAAACCATTAGCAGTATACCAGTCTGGATGGTGTTTTCATCTTCTCGGAGCCATTTTCTTTCTGAGACGAAGAGCGTGACAGCATCTTGGATGGCTTTGGAGCGACTTTCATAGCCCATTTTGCTGGTTATTTCATCGAAATCTTTGAGAAGGTCGGGGGGAAATGTTACGCCTACACGCGTTATCTTGGTCATCGCGAATCCAGATGAGAGTGTAGATAAATTTGCCTAAAAGCTTTTGTATGGGTTCATTTTATGTTTTCGATATTCTTTGAAACCCAACTACTGTATTGTGGCTTTCCAGCCATTTACCCGTGCATTTCTTTTTCCCCTTTCTCGACAACCTACTGTTCGCCCAACTTCATAATTTGAAGATGGTACATCTTACTAGTAAACTGGTGTTGAATTTCTTTCAGGGGCCTCAGCTGTTTGAAGCTTCATAGGCTCCAGTTTTTTGAGTCTTGAACCCATTTGGGTTCGGGGACGGGCAGCCCCATATTAAGCACTGGACTGTTGAAAAGCAAATTGGTTACTTTTTGTAATTTTCAGTGTTTTTTGGTAACGAGGTTTTTACAGTCAACCAACCCGGGTCTAAGCAGTCTTTGAGTCTTCCACTGCCTTGCTTACCTTCTCCAGAACATCTGAAAAGTCGGCTTTACTCGGCTTCAAGCCTCTTTTGGAGACACTTAAGATGGTGGTGTAACCTTTCTGGGTTAGTTCCTTTTCCAAGACTTTTAGGGTTCCGCCTTGCCGTATAGCGTACGTGCAGAACAGAATCGCCTTCTTTCCTGCGCCTTCGGGCAAGCGTTTAACAAACGAGTGTACTTCGGGGGTGGGTCTAAGACCCATAACGGGAGTGCCTATAGCTAAAAGGTCGAAGTCATCGGCAACAGAAGGCTCAGGCGCAGTGGCTATGTCAAAAACTGGTGCTTTCAGCAAGTCCGATATGGCTTCTGCCAAACGTTTGGTGTTGCCTGTGCGTGAGATGTACAGAACGCAAGCCTTCATGCCCTCATATAGCAACCACTCATCTTATAATCTTTATTTCACACGCCTGCTAAGCCGCTAGTACGATAGTCAGCAGATACGCTATCATAAGCACGTTGAAGGCAAAGAGCGAGGCAACATTCAACGCACTAAAACGATTCACGGTTCTTTTCTGAAAAACGCCTACAAACCCGACAGACGCCGCAATCAAGGGCGCGACGGAAAACAGAGCCACAGCTCCAAGGTCCAAAACCGCGGAAGTGACAAGCCAACGATAGACAAAGAATACTAGCGTAGCTGAGACCGCCAACGCTAAAATAAGAGGGAAAACGGTGCGCGCCCCTTTTCGAACAGCAAAAGTTCTTTTTCCGCCCTTGCGGTCCACCTCAACGTCAGGAACCCCGAGACTAAGGCTAAGCATTAACCCGTACATCACGAAAGGAACAGCAAAATAGAAAAACAGAGGATCAAACTGACCCCTCACCGCCAAGTAACCTAACCCAGGAATCGCGAACCCTGTTACGCATGCCACAGCCACCTCGCCAAGCCCTCTTGAAATCAAACGTATCGGAGGCGCCGAATAAAACCATCCCACCAGACATGCAGCCAAGATAACCACGAAAAACTCTATGGGAGCAGCAAGAAAGAGAAAAAGCACGACCGCCAACAAATTCGACGACGCCAGCAACGCGACCGAAACAAACCTCGATAACCAACGAAGATTAGGGTTACTAACGAGAATGTTGCTGCCTGAAAAAAATTTTTTCTGCTCAACGTGCCTGTCGACTTCAACATCAAAATAATCATTGCTGTAGTGCGTTGAGAGGTCTCCTAAGAACACCACGAAATACCCTAAAACAAACCGCGCCGGATCAAAGTTCCCGCCTCCCACAACCGCCAAGAGCGCCCCAAGCGAGAACGCTAGAAACCCGCCTGCTACAATGTGAACGCGTATTATTCTGAGAATTTTTGGGATGCTCATGAACCATTTCTCAGCCTAAATTTATAATGAGGACAACTTTATAATTTAAAACCATCCTAGTAAGAGCGGAAAACGAGGCGCTTGAATGAAAGAAAACCTCAAAGCGTACATGGATCTTACACGCTTACACTTCTTTTTTGTCTGGCCGATACTCTTCTGCGCGGGGCTTTTCCTTGCTTTCCAAAGCTATGGGGGTTTTTCTTGGCTACTCGTGATTAAAGTTGCGCTGATTGGTTTTCTCGGGTTCGAAGCTGGTCTCGTGTTAAACGACATTGTGGATGGCGACGTAGACAAGAAAGACGTAGAATTTGACAAGCTAACAAAGTACTGGAGGGTTTTTGGGAAAAGACCCATTCCTCAAGGTTTAATCACTCGGCAAAAAGCCATCTCGCTCTTCGCTCTGCTCGTAGCCGTTACGACAATCCTAATATTTACTCTTTCATTTCCTCAGTCGCTTTACGTTTTCGGCATCATGGTAACCTGCTATTGCCTTGAAATCTTTTATCAAGTTAAAAAGCGGAACCAGACTTTCCCATTTGCCCAGCTAATCGGACGCATAGACTTCACGCTCTTTCCCGTCGCGGGTTATCTTTGCCTCGGGAGCCCAAGCGTCAACGTACTGCTTTTCGCTTTTTTCTTTTATCCGTTAGCTCTAGCGCACTTGGGAGTTAACGACATCAGCGACGTCGCCAACGACCAAGTTAAAAAACTGAACACAATACCTGTCCTGTACGGAATGAAAGGGACAGCTTACTGGATACTTCTTTTCAGTGTAATTCATTTCGGGGCGATGCTGATTTTTCTGAACGTGCTTGGAACGTTGGCGATTGCTGGTTTCACGGTGGGCTTTCTGCTGATATCTATTGGGAACTACATAATACTAAGGGGAAAAAGCGCGGATTCTGGAATGAAGGCGTTGCCACTTTTTCACTTAGCCATGTTGATCTACGCGATTACGATTATACTGGAATATGTTATATAGAGCCCGCTTTTCAGTGACCATGCAAATGCAAGCTTCCGCTTTTCCTTAAATGCAGAGAATGAACATTTCAAAATTTGGAAAACTGCTCTACAATTAAAGTTTACTGCGGAACGTGGAGAAGCTTACTCGTCATCGGAACCTACAAAATCTTTGATTGTTGCAACAATTTTCTGCAGCTCTTTCCCACTTAAAGGCGGTTCATACGCTATCCGGAGCACTTCCCAACCTTTAGCCTCCAGCAACGCGCAGATTTCCTCGTCACGTTCCTGCTGTTTATCACCTGAATGCGCTTGCAAACCGTCCAGATACACCGCTTTCCGCTTATTAAGCCAACAAAAATCAGGCACTGTTAACTTCAGCACGATAGGTTTCTGTGTCACCATACCACTGGTTAAGCCAGCGGCGCTTAACGCCTTGAACACTTCTATCTCGGCTTTGCTGACTTTCGGATGCATGTGCTTTTTGAAACTCAACCGTAAAGCGCTCCTATGTTCTTTGTAGAAATACTGTCTCTCCTTAATAACTTTCAACAACTTCTCTCGTCATTTTAACAGAAGGCGAAATGGCAAAAAAAGCTTTTCAATCTTTCAGAAATCAACTAAGATCTTAAGCAATAACTCGAAACTGCCACAAATCGCGTCTCAGGGTGACTACCCCTTCCCTTTTATATACGTTGAATCGACCAAAGGCTTAGCCAAAGTCGTACAGTTGCTGGGCGATAGCTTTCACTAGTTAAGTGGCACTCTAAATCTTGAATATGTATTGCCTTTTCATAAAGTTATTCTTCTATATCCTCGTTTGTAAGTTTGATGAAAATTGAGCGAACAAAAAGAACTTGAAAAACTGCAAACTATGCGAGCGGAGCTTGAAGCAGAATCGCACTTATTGAAAGAAGAACAAGAGAAGCTGGAAAACAACGTGCTGGCTCTTGAAGAAAAAGTCGTTGTTGAAGAGCTAAAGAAGGAGAAAGCTGTGATTGAAGAGCTGAAGAACCGCAACAAGGCTACGAAGGACAACATAGCTCAGCTGGAAACAAAAAGGAAAGAGCTCGAAACTAAGCTAAAGCAAACGTCGCAAACACAAGAAGCGCCACCTCCACCTGAAAAAACAGAAGCACCCGAGCCCGCTGAAGCAGCGCCCGAAGAAGCTGAAGAAACCGAAGAAGGCGGGGTCACCGTAACAGCCATAGAAGGAGAAGCCCTCGTCGAAACTCAAGAAGTAGAAGAAGAGAGCCCTAAGAAGCAGCAAAAAAGGAAACGCAGGTTCTTCTAAATCAACACGTGAAACAAACGTTGGCGTAGCTTTAGAAAACGGAGCATTGTTTTTCATAAATTAGTTTGCCAAAGTTCAGAGACTAAACTTTTCAAAGAAATAGACGGGATACTCCGTTCATGTTTATTTCGAATGTTACTGTGAAGCTTAAAACGATCAGCAAACGGATTTTAGTATTCGCAACTCTTTGTTTCTAAGGACTCTTCAAGCGCTACAGCCTCTAAGCTTACATACTCTTCTTCCTCAGGAGAGGCAGGCGGTTGATGTTTCCGAGATTCTTTTTGGTGGCCAATCCAGTAGAGGCTCCACCCCACAATCCACAGAAAAATGACTGCAGGAAGAAGTACCGCTACAATCACTCTGTTACGCTTGCCTTTTGAATTCGTCAATGGTGCACCTAATTTCCTTTGATATTATAGCTTTTTAAAATAAGCTTTGTTTATCCAAACTACAGATGCGTAATCTATAAAGTCGAAGCAGCAAAAAATCTGGCTGCTAAGAGCGAATGAGTGTAACTAAAAAAAGGAGGAAAAGTTAAGGGTTCTATTTTTTCTTGGGTTTTGGTTTAGCTTTTGCTTTGGCCTTTGGTTTCGCCTTCGCGGCTGCCTTAACAGGTTTCATTGGTGCTTCGCAGCAAATCAATTCGACTTCTTCACAGCCGCAGGGATCCTCAACTACAACGATAAGTCCGCATTCCTCGCACTTGTATTTTTCACCTTTTTTTGCCAAAAGTTAACACCTGCATAGAACGCTAACATATATTCTGTAGCCATTCGGATATAAAAGTATAGGTGTCCTGAAGGTTACTTTTTTAGTTATTTATAAGCCAGTAGCAAAGACTCTGCTTCTTCCATGCTTAAAAAAGAGGAAAGTTAAAGTTGTTATCTTAACAACTCATAAAAATACTTACGGTTCAAAATTTGTCTGTTGCATTCAGCTTGGAATGGTTGTGAATATTGTGAAAATCGGAATTTCACTAATAAGTTACGCCATTCTAGCTTAATGGTGGGAGAGAGGAGAGTTACATCAAGTTGAAGGCTGACAGTTGTTTAATTAGCCTTTCAATAATCATCTTTCTTGCAGCCATGGTACTTGATGGCTTGCTATTCTTGCCCATAACAGGTTCCTCCTTGAAAGCTCAAGTTGAAACATTCTCTGCATACGTATTTACCGCAAGCATAGTCATGCTGGCTGTTGTTGGAGTATCTTCAGTCTTTAAGAGAAAATTCTAAATCTGCATTCTTATCTAAGAAATCTTCATTTTCCCTTGGAATGTTTGCTGAGTGAAAAAATGAATTAAGACAATGTATCCCACTTTCATAATTGATAAGAGGGCAATGTGCGACTTATTATTTATCAGCAGTCTAAATAGCATGCAAAAACGAGAGAATTAATGGAGAGATTTTTATGGCAACTCCTCCAGAGGAAATTGAAACCGAGCTCAAGAAATGGAGTCAACAAATCACTCTTTTCCGATTGCTACATGTTGCTCTTGGAATAGTTGCGATAGTGAGTTCTTTGCTTGTAGCTGCAAGATTAACAATTTTTGAAATACCTGCTGAATGGTTAGCTTTCACGGCAGCCGTATCAGTAGGATTAATGTTAGCTTTTAACCTTGGAGCAAGAGCTAATTTAATGAGGAGAGCTTGGCGGTTATTAAACACTGCAGTGCTTGCATACAAAAATGGAGCCTCTTCTGATGTTAAGGACCTCATTGAAGCCTATGCCGATGCAGAAGCTATTATTGGGGATGTAAAAGCTGACGTAAAATAAGCTTACACTGTAATTTACAATTACACCCATTTTAAATGATAGACGATCAATGCCTTGAAAACTTGATTTGAAAAAGGGTTATAGCCGACTATAAATAAGTTATAATAAGAGATTGAAGCAGGTTGATTATAATGGTGGAGTATGTTAGGGGAAGCCAAAGTGACAAGTGGCATTGGTGTAAGAACTGTACACAGTATCCGATTTACATCTACCAAAAAACCTCCACAGAACCGACTTCTGATCTCTGTGAACAGTGCAAAACAAGGGAAGACAACAGAGATTGCAAAATGTAAAGAAGTTACCCCTTTTCAAAATATCTTTCTATTTTTCAATGGGTAAAGGTATGTTTCAATATTGAAATATTCTTTTATAGTCTGCAAGGACGTTTGTTTATCTAAAGGGCAGAAAGGGGAGGCTTAAAATAGGTCTCTCTTTTTTTCTCCTTTCCCCAATACTTTTCAAAAATAAATCGGATAATTTCCTAATGTATAGAGAAGAATTCAAATAATTATGAGGGTGATGTGGCAGTACCTAACCATTTACTTGAGAGTGCTCTCGCTTCTTTTTCAAATCTCTCTGCTTGCTCAACGGAGATATCTGTGTATGCTGGATGTTTTAGATAGGCATGAGCTATTTCATGGGCTATTGTAGCTTCAGAAGCGTCTTCCTTCACCAACACAAGGAAGCTCTTCTTTATTTCTGGAAGGGGAAGGCAACAATCCAGTGCTTTTTCAAACTGCACATTTTTTACAACATATTCATAGACATCATCTGGAAGCTTCTTTACCGTGTTGATGATTTTCATGGCAAGTTCTGGATCAAGTTTAAGGTTTAGTTCCCGGCTTATCTGCTCAAAAGATTTTCGGGTCATTAGTCTCCCTTATACATAAAGCACTGACAAGTAGAAAAAGTTTCAGTCTAAGGTTTTGTAGTTGTTGCTTTTTATGAAACATTTTTCTAAGCATTACCCGTTTTTATTTTTGTTTTGCCATCTGTAGCCGTATAGTAATTCTTCAATCTATTAGCGATTTCAATTTAATAAGGAATACATTAAAGTTGTCTTGGTAGAAGAGATACAGGAACCACTCATGAAAAAACGGCACTTAGCAATTATTCTGATAGTCACAGTGGCGCTTGTGATCAGCTCCGCCGCCCTGATTATTTCGCTGAACGACAGACCTGTGAACACTACACCAATAAACTACACCTATGAGGTTGTCAAGGTGTATCCTCATGACGAAAACGCTTTCACTCAAGGATTGGTTATTGAAAACGGTGTCCTGTACGAAAGCACTGGGCTGTACGGCAACTCTTCACTGCGCCGCGTAGATTTGGAGACTGGCAAGGTTCTGCAGATTTATGCCCTGCCAAATCAGTTTTTCGGTGAGGGCATCACAGTTTTTGGTGACAGGATTATCCAGTTAACTTGGCGGTCGCAAACAGGTTTCGTCTATGATAAGAACTCTTTTGCTTTGCTTCGAGAGTTTAGCTATCCAACCGAAGGATGGGGCATCACAAACGACGGCAGCCAGCTGATAATGAGTGATGGAACAGCAACTTTGTACTTCCTAGACTCTGAAACCTTTGAAAAAGTTGGACAGGTTGAGGTACATGACGGCAATAACCCGGTGACTAACCTCAATGAGCTTGAATACATCAACGGTGAAGTCTATGCCAACATCTGGAGAGAAGAAAGAATCGCAATAATCAATCCTCAAACTGGGCAGGTCACAGGGTGGATAGACTTGACAGGTATCTACACTCAAGAAAACCGAGACCCGAATAGCGTACTCAACGGAATCGCCTACGACGCAGAAGGCGGCAGACTTTTCGTAACAGGCAAATTGTGGTCGCAGCTTTTTCAAATAAAGCTAATCGCTCAGAAATAGCGCCGTTTGCGCAACTAAAAGAATCGAAGGGCTTGTGGTTAACTTTCGCTCTTCTTTTCTCCTGTAGGAACAGATGGAAACTCTTTGAGTTTTTCAGCCATATCCTTGAGCTGCTTGTCCGCTCTGTGGTTTACAGTTCCAGGCTCAAAAGTTCCATCTTGACGCCTTTCGCCGGCTTTAGTTCCTGTGAGAACCTCAACGCCCTCGTCGATAGATTTCGCAGAGTAAATGTGAAACTTTCCAGCCTTAACCGCTTCAACTATTTCTTCCTTCAGCATCAAGTTCTGCATGTTACTCTCAGGTATCATCACTCCCTGCTGACCTGTGAGCCCTTTAGCCTTGCAAACTTCAAAGAAGCCTTCGATTTTCTCGTTTACGCCGCCTATGGCTTGCACCTCGCCTTTCTGGTTAACCGAGCCCGTCACCGCTATGCTCTGCTTTATTGGCAGTCCAGAGAGAGCCGACAGTATAGCGTATAACTCTGTGCTTGAGGCGCTGTCACCTTCCACTCCTCCATAGCTCTGTTCAAAAACAAGACGCGCTGAGAGACTGAGCGGTTTGTCCCGCGCATATTTCTCATTCAAGTAGCCGCTTAAGATTAGGACGCCTTTGGTGTGGATGGGTCCGCCCATTTTGGCTTCTCTTTCAATGTCTATGACTCCTTCTCGACCTAAGCCTATACTTGCTGTTACGCGGGAGGGGCTGCCGAAAGCAAAGTCGCCAAGCCCCATAACGGACAACCCATTCACTTGTCCAACCTTTTCTATATCTGTGTCAATAAGCAGTATGCCCCGATTGATCATTTCTTGGATCTTTTCTTGGATGAGCTTCGATCTGTATATTTTTTCTTCAATGGCTTTCTTGACGTGGTTTTCAGTCACCACGTTCGATTTCTCTTGAGTAGCGTAAAAGTTGGCTTCGCGGATGATGTCGGCTACTTCAGCAAACCTTGTAGAGAGCTTCTGTTGGTCCTCGGCAATCCTTTGGCTATATTCTATCAGTTTGGCTAATGCCGACTGGTCAAGATGCTTTAACTTTTCTTTTTGGCAGAGAGTGCAGACGAAAGCTGTGTAGTGCTGCACGTTTTCTTCTGTGCGCGCCATGGTTGTGTCGAATTCAGCTTTAACCTTGAAGAGTTCGCTAAAGTCCATGTCTAAAATGAATAATTGCTGGTACAGGTATGGGTCTCCTATGAGGATTACTTTAACGTTTAGAGGAATCGGCTCAGGTTTCAGGCTTTTGGTGCTGATGAAACCGAACCGTTCTTGTGGCTCTTCGATAACAATGTTTCCGTCTCGGAGGGATCTTTTCAAGCCTTCGTAAGAGAATGGGTTTCGAAGGATCTCCTCAACTGGGATGATCAAGAATCCGTTATTAGCCTTGTGCAAAGATCCTCCGCGAATCATGGTGAAGTCTGTGACGAGAGCACCAAACTGTGCTTCCTTCTCTGTCCTGCCGAAGAGGTTCTGATAAGTTGGGTTAGACTCCATCACCACTGGAGCGCCTTTAACGCCAGAGTTGTCCACAATCACGTTGACCTCGTACTTCCTGAAAGGCGCCTCTTTCATCCATGGAACTTGAAACGGAAGCTGCTGTTGAGGCTCACCTCTCCTGACGAACTGCGCAAGGTTGTCCAAGATGTCGCTCTGCACTTCTTTCAGGTAGGCTGTGACTTCAGGCGTGTTCTTGTACTTTTCCAGGAGATTATCAACCAAGTTGCCAATGGCGTAGAGCGCGACATCCCGGTTAAGTTTCTTGATCTCTTCACGGATTTTTCGTTCCATATCCAAAAACTGCAGCATCGTGCTCCTCAGTTCCGACTCCAAGCGTTCTCTTTTTTCTTGAATCTCGTCTTTTGTCTTCTGCGGCAACCCTATCAATTCTTCTTCGCTGACGGGTTTGCCCTTAATCACTGGGATAAGAAGCAAGCCGATGGGCGTGCTTTGAATTACGAAGCCTTCCTGCTGAGCCTTAGCGTTCAGCTGATCAATCAACCCTTTTCTCTGGTTCTCCAGCGCTCGGATGGTGGCTTCTCTTCTGGCGTTGTAGTCGTCGCTTTCAAAAGCCTTAGGAAGTGCTGTTCGAATATTTTCGATAAAATTTTTCACGTCGTCTCGAAATGCCTTTCCTTTTCCCGCTGTCAGCTTTATCGCTTTCGGTTCATACTGATTAGAAAAATTGTTCACGTAGCACCAGTCAGGGGGCACAGGTTTATCTCGGGCTATTTCTTCCACGAAGTTTTTGACAGCCGTTTTTCTGCCTGTTCCAGGATAACCTGCGACGTATATGTTAAATCCATGGTCCTTAATGCCTAAGCCGAACTTTAATGCTCTGACGGCTCTTTCTTGGCCGATTATCTCTAGGATGGGTGTCAATTCCTCGGTTGTTTTGCAACGTATAAGTCTCGCGTCGCATACTTTTCTGAGACTTTCTGGAGGTAATTCATTTACCAAATTTTACCCAATCTCCTAAAACGCTGTTATTCTCTAACATTTTACTTAACGTGTCAGCTTTATAGTCTTCGGTTGACTAAAAAGCGTTAATAAACTGTTGTATGACTTCTTTATTTCTAACTTCAGGGTGAAACAGCACCCCATAAATGTTCTTCTGCTTATGTTTTATCGCCTGAACACACTTTGCGGATTCAGCCAACACCTCAAATTCAGCAGAAGGTACGAGTGCGTAATTGTGTAACGTGTACGCTTTGAATGTTGAAGAAAACAGGCGGTTCGCCTTCAACGTCGCTATTTCTGTCATCCCTATCTCACGGCACTTCTCCAAGCGCCCACCAAAGACTAAACCAGTAGTTTGCATCCCAGCGCATATGCCCAAAACTGGTTTGTCGCAGTCCTTTATCCACGTGAACCGCGCTGTCTGGTCCAGAGTCTCAGTGTTCTTCAGTGCGCTGCCTGAGAGTATGATCTTATCGTAACTGCTTAGGGTCTTTTCGTTTACCTCGAGATAATGTTTGACGACGCATTTCTCCAGTTCTTCAGCAATGGAGACTATGGGTAGGACAAACTCGTAAAACCCAAAAGAGTTCTTTTTTGAGTTCATGTCAACGACAAGAATCATTTTTCCGTCAACCGCGCCTGTTTTATCCTGAAAACTCCAGAGTTGCCCTTTGCTTCCACTTCACAGTCCAGAACTTCGATTTTCTTTTTGAACAAAGGAGCGTCCAAGACGGTGGTTTCTATTTCGCCGCCTTCGCCTGAAGGACTTAACCCGTACTCTCTGCTAAGAGCCATTAGCTTTTCTATCATGTCTTCATCAATTTGTTTTCCAAGCCACTTTTTATCAAGAGGATAGGCAAAAACGCCAGAGATTATGGCTTTGAAGCCTTCAGCCACGATTTCTTCCAGAAGCGCTTTCTGGTTTCTCTTCCAAAGCGGGTTAACACACCAAACTTCCAAGCGGTTACATATCTGTTGAATTCGCGCGGCTTGGTAAACAGATTCCACTGCCCCCGTAACAACACCTTCAATTTTAAAATCTTTGACGGCTTGCGCTATTGCCTTTTCTAGGTCTTTGAGCTCCTCTTCAGGTTTCCCCTCCGTCGCCTTCTTTATCAGCGGCAACCTTAGAGCTTCGGCTTGAAGCGCTGTTAGGTCTATGTTTGGCGTATGGAACATGTAGCTCTCTTTGTTCTCAGAAACAAGCGTGATTAGGCACACGACATCTTCCTTTTCTGTGGCTTTGTGCAGTGCAAGTGTTGAGTCTTTTCCGCCTGAAAACAGAACTCCGAGTTTCATTGTTCACCCTTCAACTGAAAACCTGCTTATATACAATACTCAACAAGTGAAGTAGAAACAGCGACATTTGAGCCTAAGGCTTGGGTGTGATGTGGTTGCTTGGACTCGCTTGTGGGCGATGTCTCCAGCTACTCCCGCTCTTTTGTGCGATAGAACTAGGCTTTAACGTTACAGATGTTTTCAATTCCCTTCAAAGTCTCTATGATCTTAGGCGGAACCTTCTTGTGCAGCACGTAAACGGAAATGGCGTAGCCGCTTTTTCCAATTTGTCTGGAGTAGTTTGCGCGTATATTTATGTCGTTTTCAGCTAACACCTTGTCGATGTTGGCGAACACCCCGGGAACGTCTCGATGATGGATAAACAGGGTGTAGACGGGTCTTTCTTCAAGTTCTATGCTTTCGCCGGCGTTAACTGCGCTGGTGAAGTCGCCTCCAAAAAGATATCTTGCAACTACTCGCGCGATCTCTGTTGAAGTTTCCCTCTGGGCTTCTATGGTTGAGGCGCCCAAATGCGAGCTGAAGATGACGTTGTCAAGCGCTCTCAGTTTGCTTTTGAACTCGGCGCCTTCCTTTCTGGGCTCTTCTGCGTAAACGTCCATCGCGGCACCCGCTATTTTTCCTTCTTTCAGCGCCTTGTACAGCGCCGCTTCATCAACGTTACGACCTCGTGAAGTGTTAATGAGATAGGCAGTGGGCTTCATCAACGAAAGCTCTTTCTCGCCTACAATTATGGCTTTTCCGCCCGTGTGGATGCTCACATAATCCGCTTTTGTAAGAACCTCTTCTTTAGACACGTATTTTACGGTCGATTCAGCACAGGGACATATGTCGTATCCGATGACTTCCATGTCAAACCCGCGGCGGGCAAGTTCGCCTACTCTTTGCCCAATTTTCCCGCAGCCTAAAATGCCCAATGTCTTGTAAGAAAGCTCGGTTCCCTTGAATTCCGCTTTCTTCCACTCGCCACTTTTCAATGAATGATGCGCTTGTGGAACATTCCGCGAAATATTCAACATTAAGCAGAGGGTTAATTCGGCAACCGCGTTCGTATTTCCAAAAGGCGCGCACTTCACGATGATGCCGTTTTCTGAGGCGGCGGCCATGTCGATGTTGTCGTAGCCGACTCCTGCCCTGCCCACAATTTTCAATCTTCCCTTCGCGCCTGCCTCAAGAACTGCGCGGGTTACTTTTGTGGCGCTTCTCACAATTAGCCCGTCAAATTGACCTATGTCCGCAATAAGCGAATTTAAATCCCTTTTCCGAGTGTCCGTTTCTATGCCTAATTCTTCAAATACTCTTATTCCTTCCTTTTCCAAGTTATCGTTCAATAATACCTTCAATTTTGCACTGCTCCTTCGGATTGATTACGCATTTCAGATTTAAGTAGTGCGCTGAATTATAAATTAATCTCTGAAATCAAGAGTTTTGTCTCAGGAATAAACAGCCAAACTAAGCATTTATTGGCTAAGATTAGCGCCATTGCGTTTAGGATGCCCTATCGAATGGCACGTTAAATCTGTAGCCAACTGCTCTGTCTTTTTGCATGCTGCGTAAAATTCGTTAAGCTGCGGAAGTGCTTCGGCTTTAAGCTTTGTTGATGTGGTTTAGTGCTTCTTCCACGCTTTGGAACCCGTACTTCACTTGATTGAACTTTTTCTTCAAAGCGATGACGTCTTCTTTCACTTCGGAAGGCTTACGTTTACCCTTCATCACGCTCAGCATCAGGTCGCACAGGTGCTTGATATCGCCTTCTCTGAAGCCACGCCTGGTTACGTCTTGGAACCCGATTCTTAAGCCCGAAGGGTCGTCACGATCATCTTGGTTATCGTAAGGTAGGAGATTCTTGTTCAAGATTATATTAGCGTCTTCAAGGTCTTGGGCAACTTTCTTGCCGCCTCCAAAGTCGCAGACATCTGCGGCTATCTGATGGGACTTGGTAAAGCCCTTTGAGGCGCATAAAACTTTGACGCCGTTTTCGCAGAGATACTGTCCAGCCGTTTGCGCGTTCTTCACCGTCTGCCTCGCCAGTTCAGCGCCAAAGAGCTTCATCTCTAGAGCGGCTATTCCAAGGGCTGGCAATCTGCCCAGATGCGTGTTTGAAGTGCTCAAGGGAAAGATGGCGAACTGGATTGCCTTTATCGCCTTCTCCGCGCGTTTGTCTCCAGCGTTTCCAAGTATTACGCCTCCTTGAGGTCCGGGAAACGTTTTGTGGGTTGAAGAGGTTATAAAGTCCGCGCCTTCGTTGAAGGGGTCTTGGAAGACTCCGCCCGCGATAAGCCCCAGAACGTGTGACGCGTCGTATGCCACGTAGGCTCCAACTTCGTTACAGACCGCCTTTAACTCTTTGATCGGGTGCGGAAAGAGGAACAAGCTTCCCCCGAACGTGACTATGCCTGGCTTAGCCGCTCTTATCACATCAGCTGACTTGTCGGGATCTATGTTGAACTCGTCTATGCTGTAAACGTGATTTATGTTCTCAAGCCCGAGAACCGAGCCCGCCAGACCTGCGTAGTCATGGGATATGTGTGCTCCGCAACTTAGCGGTGTGACGACCATTTTTCGGTTCTTCGCCGCCGAGGACAAGCCTTTGAAGGTTGCCAAGTTTGCGTGTGTGCCAGAAACCAATCGAAGATCGCCCCAGTTGCATTTGAACAGCTTTTTCATAAGGTCTGTGGCGTAATCCTCGATGAGTGTCATGTATTTCTGGCCTTGATAATACCGTTTCTTCACATGACCCGCTAGGTCGTTTTCGCCTTCTGCGTATCTGCCTTCCAAGTCTGAGGAGAGGCTGAGCATCTGCTTGACTGCTGGAGACTTCAGCCCTTCACTGGCGATTAGATTTATGCACTCTGAATCTCGGTAATATTCATGGTTCCGACTAGCCTCTATTAACTTATTGATCAGGTCTAAGAACTCTTCCATCGTAATCGTCCGCCTCTTAATATCACCGAAAATAGTTTTGGCTATATTTAGCCGTTACTGGGAACTGTGGCTGTTTCATAAGTCGCGGGTGGGTAGGCGCGGTTTCAGCCGTTGTGTCCTTCAGTGATTTGCGGATTTTTATGGATGATGTTTTCTAGGCGTGCCTAAAAGTTTATTAACGCGGTTCGCATTACGCCTAATTTAGGCATACCTAAAAATGGTGGGTTAACATGGCACGAAGAAGCGTTGAAGACTACCTCAAAGCAATATATGATTTATCCAAAAATGGAAACGCAGTAAGCACCAATGAAATCTCACGAACACTGAAAGTCGCCCCAGCCAGCGTAACCGAAATGCTGAAAAAACTAGCTGAAAAAGGCTACATCGCGCACTCCCCATATCACGGAACCAGGCTTACAAGCGCGGGCAGACGAATCGCCGAAAAAACGGTTCGCAAGCACCGCTTGCTGGAAAGATTCCTGCATGATGTTCTAAAGATTGACAATGAAAAAGTCCACAAGGAAGCATGCGAAATGGAGCATGCCCTTTCAGACGACGCCGAAGAGTCTCTGTGCAGATTCTTAAGACACCCTGACCGCTGCCCCGACGACGGAAAAATAATTCCGCCGTGCGACCTCAAAATAGGCAGCTGCGCCGAATGCATCCAACTGCACAGCAAAGGCTTGGAGGAAGCGGGGAAGCACAATCAAGACTTGGTTTCAGTAAGCAGTCTCAAACAGGGTCAGTGTGGCAAAATCTCCTTCATCCGAGGCGGTCATAACGTGCTTCAGCGGCTTTTAGACATGGGGCTCACACCTGGCACCGAAATATGCGCTGTAAGAGTCGCGCCGCTCGGCGGTCCTGTTGAATTATCAGTCAGAGGTTCAAAGCTAGCCCTCGGAAAAGGAGTTGCCTCAAAGGTTTTCGTTGAATTGGAAAATGAGCTAGTCGCTAAGTGAGTTTTATGTTGTGCCATTCTGCCTCGTCTTCGGATGACAAAAAAGTCAGCAGTAAAGACACCAATCATTTTGCAAAAGCTTGGCTGAAGAGGTGACGGTTGCATGAAAAGGGGAAACTCGAAAAGAAATGAAGTAGCTCTCACCACGCTAAAAAAGGGAGAAGCGGGAACTGTCCGTTCTATAAGAGCGGGGCATGGAAGAGGCCGCGTATTTGAAAAGAGGCTTATGGATATGGGTCTTACCCCGGGCACAAGAGTAAGCGTTGTGAAATCAGCCCCTTTTCACGGACCTATAGAAATTCTTGTTCGAGGCTCAAGACTTGTCCTTGGAAGAGGAATGGCTGAAAGGATTTTCGTGGAGATAGCAAATGAATGAAAAAAAGAAACTGCTCATCGCCTTGGCTGGAAACGCTAATGTCGGAAAATCGGTCATTTTCAACTATTTGACTGGCTTGCATCAGCACATCGGTAACTGGCCGGGAAAAACAGTTGAAAGAGCTGAAGGAACACTTCGGTTTAGAGGATACACAATAGACGTAGTTGACTTGCCAGGAATATACTCGCTTTCCACTTATTCTTTGGAAGAGTTGGTTTCAAGGAAGTACATTGCCGTTGAGCGACCAGACGTGGTGATAAATGTTGTGGACGCTTCAGTTCTCGAAAGAAACCTCTTCTTCACTTTGCAACTGATGGAACTGGAAACTCCGATGGTAATAGCGCTGAACCAGATAGATATGGCGAAAGGAAAAGGCATCCAAATAGACACAGCAAAACTTGAGAAGCTTTTGGGAATACCCGTTTTGCCAACCGTTGCCGTAAAAGGCGTTGGTATTGACAAGCTTTTGGAGAAAGCCATAGAAACAGTTGAAAAAGGACACGTGAAAAAAAGTGCTCAAGTGATGTATGGCGAAGAAGTTGAAGAAAGGATTGGCGTTCTTGTTGAAAAGATGAAAAACGTTCAGTTTATGTATCCACCGAGATATGCGGCGATCAAGCTGCTGGAAGGGGATAAAGAGATAGAACGCGAAATCGGAAGGCTATCCCCGCAAATAATCTCTATCGCGAAGAAGCTTGCAAGTGAAATTGAGAATCTTCATGGTCACGGGTGCTCAACCGTGATAACTTCGGAACGATACGAAGCTGCTGGCTGTATTGCCAGAGCGGCTCAGAAGTTGGTGCCTCCGATAAAGCCCACTTTGGGGGAGAGGCTGCACAACCTTACAACTCACAAAATCACGGGATACGCTATACTGGCTTTTTCGCTGCTTTTAATTTTCTACTCCATCTTCACCTTTGGAGACTACACCTCTGGGCTGCTAAGCGATTTGCTTTATGGTTTGGAGCCGCTCTTTGCAAGCGTGTTTGGAACAGGAATAGTTGGTAATCTTATTTGGGGTGGCGTTATGGAAGGGATTATAGCTGGCGTCACGATAGCCCTGCCTTACATCATTCCTTTTTACGTCGTATTATACTTCTTGGAGAACTCAGGATACCTAAGTCGAATCGCGTTTTTGATGGATAACGCTATGCATAAAATTGGGTTGCATGGAAAAGCATTCATTCCCATGATGCTTGGCTTCGGCTGTAATGTTCCCGCCTGCTTGGGATGCAGGATAATGGAGACACAAAGGGAAAGGTTACTTGCCGCGTTTGTCACAACACTAGTGCCTTGTGCTGCAACCACAGTCATCATACTTGGTCTGGTAGGCAAGTTTCTGGGCATCCAGTGGGCATTTGCACTTTATCTTTTTAACTTGGTGATAATTTTCGCTCTAGGAAGGCTGGCGTTTAGAGTCGTCCCCGGTGAATCGACTGCTCTAATCATGGAAATGCACGACTACAGGTGGCCTCACATGAAGACTGTTTTGAAGCAGACGTGGTTTAGGGTAGCTGAGTTCATAAAAATAGCTTTTCCCTTAATAATCGTTGGAAGCATCGTGTTGAAGCTGGCTGAAGTTTCAGGTGTGCTGGGAACCATAGCAGCAGTGCTTAGTCCTGTAACGGTTGTGTGGCTGGGATTGCCGGCTATTACAGGGATAACCCTGATATTTGGTATATTGAGAAAGGAGTTGACGCTGATTATGCTGGCTACTCTTCTGGGAACAACCAATTTTGCCCAAGTTCCAGGATTTGGACCTGTTCAGATGGTCGTGTTCACTTTGGTGGTGATGCTGTACATACCCTGCATAGCAACTATTGCGGTTTTAGTCAAGGATTTCGGCTGGAAGAAATCATTATTCATAACGGTGTTCGAAATAGCCTTTGCAACACTCGTGGGCGGAATTGCTTTTAGGCTACTAACGTTACTCGTATAATCTACTTTAGAGACTGCGCCAAAACGAGGTCGATCCCACACAGCCAAGGCAACATGCTAATTAATAAGTCGAGTTACGACAAAGTCAAATAAAGAGGCAGTTAGAAAGCGGAAAAATTCTATCAGTTGCTATTGCAAATCCGTTGGCTGAATTCCAGAGTTTAAAAACTCAGTATTACTGAGCGTCCCGTTTTTTCCAAGAATCAGTTGCCTTTCGCCTCTAAACGTCGACGTTCGCGCATTCTCAATTTGAACGGTGTCTCCAACCGAAACAGCATCTATCTGGTCGTTCCATAAGCAAAGCTTTATTTTTCCAGTTCCATCCGCTATCAACGCTTTAGCTAAATGGGCGTAATTTCCATATCTTGTAAAAACCTGCCTCGGCTTGGTAACTTCTAAAACTTTAGCCTTCAAATTAACATGGTTCATTCCAGCTCTCAAATCTCCAATCGAGTAAGAAGCAGGAAGTTTAGTTTTCTTAGTTACTTGTTTACGAACCATATCGGTTTCCATAAAGTTTCTAATCGGATTGCCCTCCTGCGATAGAAACCTTTCGGACACTGGTAATTGCGCGACAACTTCAGAATCCTTCGTAATTAAAAAGATTACCTTGCCTTTTCTTTTACCGCGGCATTCTATTGAAAGGTTGCCGCATCTGGATTTTCCATTTTCTCCAGCTGAAAGTAAGGCACAAAAAAGCGCGTCGGAATCAACGTCATACTTTGCAGAAAGAAAAGCGAGATATTCACCTGCAGACTTTTTACGCCTCATTTTTATTCACCCCTTTCCTCACGTAAGTATCCTTTGCTTCTCAGCCATTGCGCCTGATTCTTTCGGTAACGCCAGAAAATGTCGCCACGCTTATCCGACTGAAAATCCCACGGAGAAACCAAAACGATGTCACCTTCCCTGACCCACACTCGTCTTTTCAGCTTACCACGAACCCTGCACAACCGCTCTTTACCATCTTGGCACTTTACCATAATTCTTTCAGCACCAAGCATCTTAACAGCCACGCCCAACACATCGTTTTCACTTGGCAGTAACATGTTTTCAAGGTTAGACTCGTTTTTGACTTTTCTTTTACCCATTTTTGTAACATCTCACAGGTCGCAATTGGATTGCGCCAATAATTCTTCAATCAGAACAACCCGGAGAAAAAGCAAAACCACGCAACACGTAGTCGCAGACTTTTCCCTTGAGGAATTCCGACCTTTATATACATAAATTACGTGGCACACTATATTAGTATGACTATCGAAAAACCACTTTTTCCATGTTATTCCACATTATTTTGCATTTTTCCTTTCTGAAGATCTTATCAGCACATCTGCCCTTCTGCAAAAGTAAGCCACGTTGTATTTTTGAATAAAAAGAATGGCTAGTTTAAAGCCTCTTCAGAACAAACGTCCTTATCCTACGGTACTTGTTCAGATATTGGATAATTTTTTTTGACGCTCTAACTATCTGCTTGTCAAACAGCCTAGACACGACAAGCGCCACGACAAATACGAAGACTCCTATGAAAGCAGCCTGAATCGCATCGATGACGCCCAAATACAAGACCACAGTAAAATAGATCAAGGCGCTTATCAAAGACATAATCACCGACCTGACGACAAAATACAGTCTTTGCGTCTGGACAGACTCCGCAAGAACGACCATCATCGCCTCTCGTGTTCTCACAAACTGTGAGCCATCATCTCCTGATTCTTCAGCGAGTACTCTATCGAGGTCTTTTTGCATAGCTCGGATCAAAGAGTCTTTATCGTCTATACCTGTTTCAGACATCTCCAGCTTACGCCTCTTTTTCAGAGCTAATAGAAGGGCGGTGAAGAATAAAACTCATTCTCAACTAGAGGGTCAATAGCAGGCGGATTCGCCTTCTCTAGGCAACTTGACTTGCCTAAGCACGATGGTGCACCTAAAAATACACACTTCAGTTGCATAAATAGCCTTAACACTTGCGTGTCTGCAAATAAACGTGACAATACTTTTATATCTTTTAGGAAAACTAGTGAATGGAATTTTTCCATTCCCTTGGTCATGGAGTTGCCGTATGAAAAGTAAAGGAGAAGAAATTCGCCGCAGATTACCGCGGTTAGTAACGAACTTGATAATGGCGATTATTTTTTGGATGGTGAGCGTGTTTATTCCGCCGACACTCGCGGGTCTAATTGTTCCGGGGATTAACATTGAAGCTTCCTTTCTTGTGTGGGTTCTCACTATACTCGTTCTGGGCATCTTTCTGATACGTGCATTGTCCGATGCTTTGGTGTTAGGCGATGTATTAACAGATGTCCTAGTGAAAAGGTTGGGCGTCAAAGAAGAAAGGTCTCCTAAGAGGGCAGCAAGAGAAGTTGCTTACATAATAATTATAGTGCTTATAGTCACAGCCGTATCCCCCCTTTTAGCCAATATTCAAGATGTTGGATATTACTTGTCAACCGCAACAGTTTACATCGGGCTTGGTTTGATAATCATTTTCATCTACGACATCGGCAGGATAATTTACAAGATTATCGAAGACAAGGCCGATTCGCTTGCTGAATACTTTGTGCAGAAGCAGAAGGACAAAAGCAGTGGGTGAACATGGACACAATAGTCCTGATTTTGCTGCTCATCTACGTTCTAATAATTCTAATCTCCATCCTAGAACTCACTTCCCTGTCTGTTGCCGCGTTACTTGGCGCTTTGCTCGTTGCTTGGTTTGGAATCCAGTATGGCGCGTTCACTTACCAAGACGCTTTAGGCTTTGTAGATTTTAGGCTTCTCGGGCTTTTAATCGGCACCATGATTGTTGTAGAAGTAGCCAAAAGAGGCGGCTTGTTCAACGTTTTTGCGTTGTACGCCATAAAATTTTCTGGCGGGAACCCTGGTAGACTTTTCGTTGCCATCTGTGTCGTTGCCGCTCTTGTTTCAATGTTTCTAAGCGACCCTACGGCAATGTTGCTTGTCGCGGCAGCCACCGTGACGATAACAAAGCTTCTGAACTACAATCCAACGCCATACTTTCTGTCCGCCGCCATCATGATAAATCTTGGCGGAACAAGCACGCTAATAGGTTCAGTAAGCAACATGATCATTGGAATCGAAGCAGGAATAAGCTTCATGGATTTCCTAATCTTCCTAGGCGTATGCGAAATAATTTTGTGGGCGTTGACTATTACAGCGCTCTACTTCGTTTTCAGATCAAAACTTGGCGAGAAAAAAGAGTTGCCTGAATACAACCCTAGGGAAGGCATAAAAGACAAGAAAATTTTTTACAGGTCTGCCTTTGTTCTTGTTCTTTTGATTATACTCTTCTTGACGTTGGATACCTTAGGCGTTGGACCTGAAGCCGTAGCGTTAGGCTGCGGAATCCTTGCTCTATTAATTAGCAGAGTGGACCCAGCCGAGATTTTTAGAGAGATAGACTGGGAGACGGTTTTTTTCATCGCTGGATTCATGTTCATCATCGGTGGGTTAGAAAGTACGCAGTTCCTGAACGGTATATCAATGCAGCTCTTTCAATTTGCAGGTGGAAACTCCCTAGTAGCAACACAAATGACACTATGGTTTAGCGGAGTTGCAAGCGTGTTCGTCAGTAACATAGCAGTTGCCTTGACTTTCACGCCGATTGTCAGCGCTCAAGCTCTTTCAGGCTTAAACTTGAACGCTATATGGTCTGGGCTTATCTTAGGGACAAATCTTGGAGGTGCTACTACACCCTTCAGTGGTGCTGTAATGATGATGGCAATTGGTACGCTCAAGCGAGAAAAGATTTCAGTGAAGTTCGGCGAATTCGCAAAGATAGGCATAATTACATCTCTAATTCAGCTGGGCTTTTCCAGCATCTATCTTACGCTCAGATTTGGATTAATAGGCATGTGAGGAAAAATGTGGAAAATCAGAAAGTGGTTCGAAAAAAAGTCCGCATCTAAGAAAGAATATGACGAGGAAAAAAGAGCATTCGAAATGGCCATCGGAAAACCTTTCATAACTTTGAAAATTGAGCTGCCAGAAGGCTTCGAAGATCAGCGAAACCCGTTCCTAAATTTGGAAAGCAACGAGGAATTTATAGACGAAGTTAAAGACCTTGTCAAGAAGAATTTGTTACACCATCGAAAAACGGAAGAAACGCCCTCTGCCAACGACTAAAGGCTTCAGCGAAAAGAATATCTTAAAAGTGTCCTGAAACCAAACGAAGCGACTTCAAGAACGCCATAATCTTCGTCCAAGTCGAAGTAAAAAGCGCCAGAAGTTAGCTCTAAACACACATTTAAATTCCACGCGAGAGCATTTTTCCAAAAAAAGACTCGGTGGTGCCATAGAATTCGAAGGGTTCAAATCCCCGCATGAATTTTGGGCTTAATTCTGCAAAATAATCCTATTCAGGATGATTCGCGGAAACCGCAAAAAATTACAGGATACTCGCCTTTAGTCGGTTTATAAGGGAGTGCGCACTAATCATAGAACAGTAGCGTTCTAATGTTGATGGACACGAAAAAAGCAACAACGTTACACGTTACAGCAACAATAAAAGGAGTGATGTAAAATGTCGGAAAAATCGGGAATTGTTTTCATCGGAAGTAAACCACCAATGGACTATGTTCTAGCTATTATTACAGGTCTGTCCGCGAACAATGCTACAGAGCTGACCTTGAAAGCCAGAGGACGTGCAATCACCACCGCGGTTGACGCAGCTGAAATAACCAGAAGACGCTTCCTAAAAGACCTAACCATTAGTAAAGTCGCGATAGGGACAGAGGAGCTACCGGCGAGAGAAGGCGAAAACAGATCACGAATGGTCTCAACCATGGAAATAACGCTTACAAAAGAGTAGGAAAACCTTGCGAAAGACACACATCAAAAATAAGAAATCAAGGCACCCCATTTTTTTGGGTTTCAAATGCTCTGAAAAATTATAACGTCATTAGCAATTTTTTTGTTTTCTCCTTATACTTAAGGTTGGAAGGACCCAGATGTTTCCATTATGGAAAGTTGGTCCAGCCATGTTCTACTTTGTCATTAGTTCTCCTGAAATTCGCAGAATATACCACTTTATTACTGCCGAAAGTCGCCATGTGCCCTTCAAGGTCCTAAATAGACAAGAAACAGCATGCACAGAACGGGCATCGGCAAAATCTACGTCATCTTCCTTTGCCGCGTTCTCTTCCGTGATTATCCCTCTCACCATTGAAGTGGATAGCATTGTTTATATATAGTTTCAACATTGTTGCAATGCAATTTGGTGATTGAAATATGCCTAAGAGCAAGAAAGATAAAGTTGCAGGTCTGGAAAAGCATAAGCAGCTTCAAAGAGAGAAGGAAATGAAAAGGAAACAGAGAAGGCAGGTTTCGCTTCCTGCAAAACACACTAAAAAGAGATAGTCAACTAGACGATATGCAACGACTAAACCATTTTAGTTCTCTATAGCCTCTTGATTCTCTAAGGCTGCTCTATGGCTAAATTCTGTAGATGCGAATATGCCTTCCCAACATCTTAGTTCTTTGCAACCTATTTTCGCTGACTACGTTGCAATACTATCATCCGCTCTTCCTCAAATCTACCATGTGCTGTAGACTTTTCCACGGCATTTTTCAAATCTTAAGCCATGTGGTTTATAAGCGTCGGTGCAAACGTTAGGTAGAGCGTGTGAGAAGCGATTTTTGCACAGCAAAATATCAGGAGTTGAAATAGCGAATGTACAGAGACAGAGAGATGCACAAGGCAGTTTGCGCTGATTGCGGTCAAGAATGTGAAGTTCCATTCAAACCCGACGGAACCAGGCCAGTATACTGCCGAGAATGTTACTCGAAAAGACGCCCGCCTAGACGATACTAAATAGGCTAGCGCCAATAACTTAAAAACGTTTTTTTTCCAATATTTTTTCAATTTCCAGAAGTTTTTTACCATCTTTCGAAAATGCATTCTAGAAATCAGGGTAATTGTCTCGTTCCCTGTCAAAATCTGTTGAAAGAGATAAAAGATAATTTGAACGCAACCAAACAGAAAAGAAAATGTGCGTTAATTGTTACGTCGCAGCGTTTAGTAACTCCACCGATTTCAGTGGGGGTTCGAGGACTTCGTTGTCGAGCGTTCCTTTTTTTCCAAGGCTCAAAAATCGTTCGCCCCTAAACATGGCTGCTTGAGCATTCTTAATTTGAACGGCATCCCCTACAGAGACACCGTCTATTTGTCCATTCCATAGGCAAAGTTTAATTGTTCCAGTCCCATCCCCTATGAGCACCTTCGCAACAATAGCGTTGTTTCCATATCTTGTAACAACACGCTTTGGCTCTGCAACTTCCAAAATTTTCGCCTTTAGATTAACATGTCTCATTCCAGCTCGCACATCTCTTATTGAATGGGCAGGAGACAGCTTATTTTTCCTTGATAGATACCTACGGATTCTATCGGTGTCCATGAAATTTCTAAGTTGATTGCTTTCATTCAGGAGAAATTCTCTGTCCATTGGGAATTGCGCAACGACTTCAGAACCCCTCATAATTAAAAAGATCAATTTCGTTTTTATTCTGCCTCGACACTGGATTGACAGGTTGCCACAATTTGATTTGCGTCCTTGCGCTGTGCGCAGGGCATATAAGAATTTTTCAGGGTTAACTTCATATTTTACTGAAAGAAAAGCGAGATATTCGCCAATTGACGGTTTATGCCTCGTGTTGCTTCACCATTTGGTCCCTACATTTTAAGGTAACCTTTGTCTCTCAGCCATTCCGCCTGATTCCGTCTGTAACGCCAAAAAATGTCGCCACGCTTATCCGACTGAAAATCCCAAGGAGAAACCAGAACAATATCGCCTTCCCTAACCCACACCCGCCTCTTCAGCTTACCACGAACCCTGCACAACCGCTCTTTACCATCTTGACACCTCACCAGAACCCTTTCAGCACCAAGCATCTTAACAGCCGTACCCAACACATCGCTTCCACTCGGCAACAACATGTTTTCAAGGTTACCTTCATTTGTGATTTTTCTTTTGCCCATCTTTCCAACACCAAATCGTGTGGTCGCACTTGCATACGCCACTCATTTGTAAATCAGAATAATCTGGAGAAAAAGCAAAACGCGCTTTATTGCCGATCTGACTCTTCCTCTAGAATTCTAACGGTTACATCAAAATAGGTAGCCGACTATATTAGCATAGCTACACCGAAAACGCGTTTTCGATGGGTTCTTAACACATTTTCATTCTATTTTGTTTTTGAGCGCCATCCATGCAACGCTGCAAGAATTTTCCTATAACGTCTAAGTTATTTAGCCCATGTGTTTATATGTGCGGCAGCGCACTTCTATGTGAAGAGTTTCTCTTATCCTTTGGGCTGAACCTATCGAGTAATTGGATCTTTTCAAATTAAACAATCAAGAGGTAAATGGAATTGTGTATGTTGAGAGTGGGTTTAGTGAAAAACTGTAGAAGATGTAAATCATCCGTGCGAACCACTTGCACGTTAAGAAAGAAGTCTGAGAAGAAATTTTACGTAGACACTAATAGGAAGGGGGAGACAAAAACATAGTCAATGTAGGTGACTACGCGAAATGTCCTGAATGCAACAGGATGGGCCATGTCGTGTGGGTTTCTAAAGACGGGAAGACAGCAGGAATTCAATGCCCAGCAAGTCACCGCCAAACGAGCCGCCCTGCTTCAAGACTTGGCACAGTCAAACGCCCCCAGTCTAAAACCAGCAAAAACATGGTTTTCATAACTGAAATCAAATGAGAACCGCTGTACCCTTTTATTAAACCAGTAGATGTTTATGCTAGAAAAAACCTTCCCGCTCTCACGCAAAATGAGAATAAGCGTTGACCACGAGAAACTTGAGAATTTCTCTCAGAACCATGTTAAGTTTTACCTGAAATACTCTTCTTTCGTATTCAGAGCCTTAAGAAAGCCCTCATTCCAGAAGTTCCTTCACTGGATGTTGAAAAAAGAAAAAATAGAAGAGCAGGCAGTCAGAGCGGTACATGTTAAAGTTCTTCCATTAAGAAGGAAGAATGGAAAAGGCATTGCTGGAAAATGTGACACTGCCAGAGGAAGAATTCGGATTTACCCAAAAACAATGAAGTTTTGCCAAATATTCACGCAAAAATTTGGACGGAATACTCTATTAGTCTACGCTGGGAACAGAGCAAGGGCTGCACTAATACATGAGCTACTACACTTGAAATATGCCGAGGACGAAAAGACGGTTAGAGAACTAGCCAAAGACTACTTTTGCATCTTCACACAAAAACAACCCGCTCAGAGTTCCAAGGCACTCTGCATCTACACGATGATATTTAATGCAAAGGTCAGCGGAAAGAAAGCTCCTCCAAGCGGCTCAACTGAGCCAAGTATAAGGTTAAAGCTAAATGAAACATGTTTAAGAGCAAGTGGCGTCTCTAATTAAGCGCTGTCAAAGGTGAAAGTTTTGTCTCAACCAATTTATGGAAGAATAATGAACTATCGAACAGGTATCAGAACACAATCTTCACGCGAATGCCTAATTCAATTTGTCGGCGTAGATTCTGCCGCTCAGGTAGGACCCCTTATGGGTCAAAAAGTTGTTTGGAAGGGCGAAAACAAGAAGCTTATCGGTAAAATCGTAGGTTTTCACGGAAAGAACGGTGTTGTTAGGGTTAGATTCAAGAAAGGAGTACCTGGTCAGGCTTTAGGAACAACCGTTGAATTAGTCGCTAGTTAGAGTACAACGGCATGCGAAGGATTACTTTTTTCCTGCTTCCTTTTTCCGCTTGTACTCGCCACTTTGAAAAAGAGGGCTTGAAATTATCAGATCTGCTGTTGCTCGATTACAAGCGGTTGGCACGTTATACAGAACAGCTATTCGGAGGAGTGCTTTAACGTCAACATCATGAGGAAGGGACTCTAGAGGGTCCCAGAAGAAAATCAGGTAATCCATTTCCTCGTTAGCAATTAAGGCACCGATTTCCATGTCCCCACCGTGAGAGCCGTCTTTGAGCAGATTAATGTTTAAACCTGTTTTTTCGATAATCTTTACTCCGGTCCCTCCAGTGGCGTATAAGTTGTGAAGAGATAAGGTTCCTTTGTTGAAGTCAGACCATTCAACCAAATCAGCTTTTTTATTATCGTGCGCTACCAGTGCAATATTTCTTTTCAAAACATCACCAATTCAGAGTAAGCCCAATATAGTCTAACAGGTTTAAACCTTTCTATAAAGGGAGCAGTCACCATTCCTGTTTGAAAACGTTAGCGGGTTTTTCCTTTCTTCCTCGCCAATCATCTCGGCGCTGTGTCCATGCTTGTTTCGAGTCAAAACTTGAGTTCTGACCATTCCTTTCTGGTCACTTAAAATGCTTGGAGAAACACGTTTTGCAGTAGACTGGCTTGCTTGTTGTAGGAGCACACGCAATTTAAACGTATAATTAGTGAGCTATCTAAAATAGCCGCCATCCGTATAGTATTATAAATAACAAAATAATGGATACGTGATTAGGGAGAATTGGAAGGCTTGAGGAAGAAATCGAAATTGAAAGATAAAGGGAAAAGGCTTTACAGAAACACTCATGGGCGTTATTATAGGGTAAGACTTAGTTATAGACTAAGGTACAAGAACCGAGAAAGAAAGAGACTGAGAAAATTGAACGCGCAAATTAGTACCTAGATTTTTCATCAAGTTAAGCGCGTTTCGCGCGGCTAATTGCTTGTTCGCCAGTGAAAATTTTGTGCCCCTTAGAGTAATTTTGCACATCGTCTTTTTTTGGATTATGTACATAACCATAGTTTCATGGCAATTCAGCCTATAGGAAATGTTGACTGTAGATTCTTGCTGTTTCTTTGGGAGTTCCCCAGCTCATTTCACTAGGGAATGGCCACTTAAAACGGTTTGAATCCATTCAGGTTAAATTTAATCCCAAACCAATGATAGTTCTTTTTCACAATTGACATTTCTGTTTATCCTTTTCTGTCGAATCTTTTTATGCATTCTGAACAGATTTTTTGTTTACGTGCTCTTTCTTTTTGAGTTTGAAAGAATTTTTTGCAGACACGACATTTGATATGAATGACAGGGTTAGGTTCAAGCAGGTTCAGCCTTCTCTCTATCTCAGCTTTGATTTCAGAACCATCCTCCGTCTTCAAAGCCGCAGTCAATAATCTTCTGGCAGTCTCTAAGCTTTTGCTTCCGAAAAACTTCGTGAAAGTACTCGGCATCTTCCCATCAGAATCTATTCTCATTGGCAACATGCTAACAAAGTTTGCCGGATAATCTTCTGACTTGTTCAAGTCTACAACAGCGAATCGTAAATGGTTCCACGCAGCATGATCGTTAGTATAATCTTTCTTGAATATTTTCAGCTTAAAATCCAACATCAATCATCACCTGAGACAAGGAATACAGGCGAACTTAATCAACATACCTATCCAGTTTACCGAATTCTTCCGTCTAGAACGATTAAAATTAATTCTAACGAACCAAACAAAAAGTTGACCTTATTTCCAGCGGCAAGCACTTAACGTGATGACGACAAACAATACTGTAAGCTGAAGAACAGCATAGGGCGCGAATTTACCCATGCCCTTAAGAGACTGACAAAACATTATAGTACTGAGGAAACAGAAGAATGATGAAGTGCGCTCAAAAAAGAAAAAGAGCGCTTGTGAGAAAAGAAATCGCAAACATAGAAAACATGTTTCTTGAAGATAGCATGAACAAAGACATCGAATCGGTTGTTGCCCGCGTATGGGAAGAAATCAGTCAAAAACATTTGCTAGGGATGCTAGAAGATTCAGAATCCTTGAAGTACGTGCCAATTGAGATTCGGAGGAAAGCGGCAAGTGAGCCACTGTTCCTTGTTCGATACTAATACCAACGTGCAAAAAACAAAACTCTTACAAAGCGAAAAGGCAGCAGGGGCTATATCGTTTAGAAAAAAACAGCATAAATAACTTGCATAAAAACTGGCAATGCACTACTCCATTTGATAGATACCTGCAAAACCATACGCCGAACTTCATTAGACGGATTTTGGTGACAAGATAGGCAAGCTTTGACGGAAAGTCATGCATTGATTTATTAGTGTCGGGTTGATGTCTATTGGAGCTTGCAAGAAGTGTTTTTGCAAAGTCAATTTAAGGAGTTGAAATACCGAATGTTCAAGTACAAAGAAAAATACAAAGTAGCATGCTCTGAGTGCGGTCAAGAATGGCAAATTTCAGCCAAACACGATGCAAGCAAACCAATATACTGCCAAGAATGTTACTGGAAAAGAAGACAACTCGGAGAGTTCTTAACTAAATAAATAAAGCACCAGTTCAAGACCAACTTTCCGCCCTTTTTTCGAGTCTTCATGAGTTATTTTGGTCAATATCAGAAATGCCCACTAAGAAACAGGCTATTGCGCGTGCCTCTTGGTTCTTACCCTATAATAGCATCCATGCGTATTTCGATAGAGCTTTTTATGCTTACGTGCCATTTTTTTCTGTGCGCCATTCTTCCATTCCACATAATTGCCTGGGAATCTTTCGCGCGCTAACTAATAAGCAACAGTATAAGTGAGACCAGCCAGTATATACAGACATCAGCGGCGAAAGTTATGATTTTAAGATGTTCGGAATGCGGAAACACGTTTAAAATCGACGCGGTTAAAGATGGCGAGGTAGTCACCTGTCCTGTTTGTGAAGCTAATTATAAAGTAGTCGTTAGAGACGGAAAAGTCCAACTTGAAGAATTTATCTATGAAGATGAGGATTTTGGCGAACTGTTGAAATAGCACAAGCGCAAGAGGTGATGTTTGAATTGGCGAAGTGGGAATACAGGGTGGTTCCGATAAAGACGCGGATTCATTCCAATCACTTTGAAGGAAGCAGCAAGCCAGTAATGGAGGAAGTTCAAAGCGACCTGAACATCTTGGGCAAAGAAGGCTGGGAACTTGTCGGCGTCCAAGACATCAGTCTTCAAGATGGTAGAAGGTTCACGGTCGCCTACCTTAAACGACAAAAAGAAACCGAGTAAAAGGTATGCACAGTTTACCTCAGTGCGCCCTTCATTACATTTTTTTATCTGGCGTTTTACTAGTAAATTGGGGTTTGAATCCCACTGCTACATGCGCTTAAAAATATGCGCGAGGAAAAATGCCGTACTGAATATTGAACCAAGCATTAAGTTCAATGGTTGATAAGTTGATCAGGAATTTGCGACGTTGCCCGTTCCCAATAGTACGCATATAAAGCCTTTGACCATTCAACAACCCATTCATTTTTTGCCAAGAGTGGCAGAAACCAAAAAGTATATTGCCATTGACTCAACCAAATACTAGTAAATACTATTGAGCGAGTGGGTTCTCTTGGAAAGTAGAAAAGTGCAAAAAGTAGGATACTCAACGATGACGGTATCGCTGCCAAGTTACTGGGTAAAACGGCACAACATAAACCCAGGTGACTGCGTCTTCATTGTGCCCGAAAAAGACGGCACCCTAAAAGTAGTGCCGAGTCAAGCCGTACAGAAAGAAGAAACCAAAGAATACATAATAAACGCTGACGCCTGTGGTGAACAAGGCATGTTGGAAAGGATAATCGTTGGAGGCTATATCCTTGGTCGCGATGTCATAAAAATAACTTCTTCAGAACGAATAGAGAAGACACATACTGATGAAATCAGAAGAATAGTTCGTAAGCTGATTGGCCTAGGCATTCTGGAGGAAACATCTAAAAGCATCCTTTTGCAGTGTTCCGTTGACCCAACCAAATTCAAGCTTGACATGTTAACCAGGCGACTTTCACTGATAGCCTCGACGATTCTATCCGAAACTATGCAAGCCCTCCTAGAAAATAGCGAGCCTCTAGCGTATGAAGCGATTGACCGAGAAGACGAAGCGGACACGATTTATTATTTGGCGGTGCGTTTGCTTCTTTCCGCGCAGATAAAACCAGAGATTGCAGAACAAATAGGCGCAACAGACAGTCTATTCATTCCTTCCAGCCGTTTGATACTACAATATTTGGAATTGATCGCAGACTACGCTGAAGATATAGCAAAGAAAATTATTGATCTTGGAATTTATCGGGATAAAGTAACTAAAAATGTAGCTGAGGAGATTTGTCATCTCGGCGAACTCTCTCAGACCGTTTTTCAGAAAGCAGTGAACAGTGTTTTCACTGGGGATTTCAAGGTCGCAAATCAGGTAATTGAAATGGAGAAACTACTTGAAACGCAATCGGAAAGACTTATGAGGGAAATGCCCGAAATTCCTTTTTTGAGAGCGATAATCTCGTTTTTGGGAAAGATTGCTGATATCGGTGCAGCAATCGCGAATATTGCCATAAACAGGGCGTTGGAAAACCCAAGCAAAGATACGGAAAATTGTGTAAAAGTGGTGAAACATATGAAAAATGTTTCTGCGCAAACTGGAGCGGAAACCTAGCTTTTTACGTTACATGCACTTGAGGTTTAAAATGACAAGCTAATGTATATATACGCGTAAATATTATATATAGAAAAGATGACGAAGTTATGGGGAATTTTGAAGAAGTTCTACGAAACATTGACGGTTTCTGCAAAGTTTTAGTTAAAAAGATTCCAAAGAACACCGCTGAACTGGAGAAGACTATCGTAAAGCCTATTGAAAATCCTCTACTAAAAAGCAATGCAACTGAATCTTTAGAAAGAGACTCTTCAAAGAGACCCTTTACTCCACTGCCACAAATCGAAGAACCGTTAATAGATGTCTTCGAAGAAGAGGACTTCCTTAGGATTTTGGTCCAATGCCGTTGCCGAGAGCAACAAGTGACGTTCTACGTGCACGCAGATGGTATAAGAATATGCAGAGAAGAATGCCATCTGGATTCAGGCGGCACAATAGTATGTGTAGATAACTGCCAAAAGATAAACCTTCGAACAGAGCACTTACAATTAGAAAACAGGCTGTTTGTTGTAGCAAAATGCAACAATAATGAAGTTCTCGAGGCTATGATTCCCAAAAAAAACTCGCGTGAGATATAGCAACTCGACTGTTACGTAGTGACGCCTTTATTTTTTATTCTTACCGTGCAGGTTTCTTCGTCAACACATTTTGAGCAAGTGTAGACCGCATCGAACTCATTTTTACGAGGGTCCTTAGGATTAACAATGAAAGCGAAGCAAGCTTCGCCTTTCTTAATTGTTACCCCGCAACAGTAGCAAGTGTGTTCTTTTAGCGCAATTACCTTCATTTTTAATACAAGTTGTGTATAAACTCGAAATATTTAATGTTTTCAGATGCAATCCAGCAAAAAGAAAAACGAACAATCCCGGTTATGCATCATTTTTATCAGCAGGATTTTATATACCGTATATATTTGTATATAAAATATATCGACTAACTATATATATTTCTTGCTCTCTATTTATATGCAGGTAACCAAAATGAAGGTACTTGAAATTACGCCACTAAAAAACAAGAAATTAAATGTTTTAATACTGGAAAAGGAGTATAACGAACCCTTCTGGATAAAGGAATCATCGTCCCCCTCAAATTCGCGAAAGCTCCATTCTCTTTACAATCCTTCTATAGGATTCTGCAGGTTCTTGGAGAATATAATTGCCAAAGTTAAAGTGGACTTTGCAACCGACGAGTTGGGCATACGCTCTGAAAAAGACTTTGTCGAGGACAATGCTTTGTTTCAAATATTTCAGAAAAACAACATTTCATTCTTTCCTAGTGATATCGAGGAAAATACTAGGGGCTATCTTGAAACCAGCCTTGAAAAAAAGATAGAGGTAAGAGACGAGATACTGAAGGCTTTGGATAACTTGTCCAAGCAAAAGGGCAACGACTCTGTGGAAAAAGAATACCTTGTTGCTTATGGGCAATCTTTACAGCTTGAGATAGAAGAACAGGAGCACGAATCGAGTTTCCCAATAAGAGAGAGCTGGATTGTTATGGGCATCATAGATCATGCAAGAGAGATTAATTCAAAAGAAGAGATTACCTGCATTCATATATGCAGTCCAGAACATGTGGAAGGGATTGAGCGATTACTGGAATCACTAAATGCTAACGTTGAGGTCGTGAAGCTTTCCAAAAAAATTATTTCAGCTCACGCCGAAGTCCCTCCCTCCCATGAGTTGGAGAATTGGCTACAATCAATGCAGATTCAGGTAAAACCAACCATTAGAAAGGCTTCTGAAGATGCACCCTTTCTACTATTTTATTTAGACACTGACGCAAAAGCCAGCCCCTTTGACATTTGCATGGCGTACGACGTTGGATATCAAGCTGTCATTCCTTATGAGAATGTAACTGTAGAAGACGCGAAAACAATCGTGCTAGACGCTCTACTCTCCAGAGGACCAAAAGCCGCTAAGCACACAGCCTTTCTAATCGGAGGAAAAAACGCTGAAAAAGCTGAAGAAGTCTTTGAAGTTATAAGGGACTCCATGTTTCCACCTTTTAAGGCTAGCATAATAGTTGATCCGGCTGGCGCATACACAACAGCGGCAGCCATGGTTGCAAAAGTTGAAGACGCACTCACGTCTCATAACATTGGCGAATTAAAAGACAAAACCTGCGCGGTTTTAGGTACAGGTGCGGTAGGACAAATAGCAGCAGTCCTCTTGGCTAAAATGGGATGTGACGTGATGATAGCCAGTCTTAATCCAAAACGCACCGATGGAAAAGAATACGCGGAAGGCATTGTGAGACTCTTGGCCAAAGATCATGGTGCACAAGTGCAAGGCGTCTTTGCACCTACGTCCGCTGACAAAATCGAGATCCTGAAGAAAGCTGATGTAATAATGTGCGCAGGGATAAGAGGCGTCCGCATCATAGATAAAGCGATGTTGAACGAAGTTAAACACATGAAAGTTCTTGTAGACATAAATGTTGTCCCGCCATTCGGAGTAGAGGGAATAGAACTAAAGGATGACATGAGAGAAATGGCGCCGGGAATCTTTGTGATCGGCGCGCTCGCCGTAGGGGATTTGAAGCATAGATTGGAAAAAGAAATTCTACGGGAAGCCCGAAGCAACGGAAAAGAAATATACAACTACAATATAGCCCTACCGCTTGCAAGGAAACTGCTTCAAAAAGAACTCACTCCAGCCAAACAAACACTGACTTTGAGTTATCCGCCTTCAAAGAGGGATTAAATTGCGTGCGCTTCTTAATAGAAATAACCAAAAAATACCTCAACTGACATTGTTTATGTGAGGGCGAGTTTGATGCCGGAAGCCTTTGTTTGCATAAACGCTAGCCCCGATTCAGTTGAAGAAGTTTTCCAGGAGCTTAAAGCCTGTAAGGAAGTGCAAGAAGCCTTCAGGGTTCACGGCGTTTACGATATTATTGTAAGGGTGAACGGAGCAAGTATTGAAGACCTTTCCAGCGTCATCAACAGACGCATAAAACGCTTAAATCAGGTTCACACAATATTGTCCATGTTGATTATCGAGTCAGAGAAACCTATTTGGAATGGCAAAATACTATTGGTTTAGAACACACAGATGTGGATGCAATAAACTTCCCTTTTTTTAATATTCTTTTGTGTTGCAACCATTTTAAAAAATGCTGAATGATTTCAGAAAACCAAATAAATGACAAGTGGAATAGAATGATTGTCTCTTTACAGGTGATTTTGAGTGAGTGTAAAGAGGGAGTTTGGAGCCGACCCTGAATTAAAGAACCTTTACTACACTTACCTATCTATTATTGTAGTTGGCGGATTTCTTTGGTGGCTCGTTCCATTGACAGTTGCTTTGACATTTCTGGTAGAGCCATTGATAGGCGTCATTGTTGCTTTGTCGATTCTTGTACCGCTGTTCATTATTGTTTCGGTTGCTCTATACTGGATTCCAAAGTTCTACTCTTCCATAAAGTATGTTCTAGAGACGGACGAGATTGTTGTTGCTAAAGGTGTTTGGTGGAAAACGAAAAGCGTTGTGCCTTACAACCGCATCACAAACGTCAACATCTACCAAGGTCCTATTTCAAGACATTATGGGGTTGGCAGGCTGGCGATTCAGACTGCGGGTTTTTCAGGCGTTAATAGCTCAGGGCATAAGATTGCGGAAGCGGAGATTATTGGAATAAAGAATTTTGAAGAAACCAAGGATGTTGCGATGAGCTTTGTTAAGGGAATTGTGCCAGTGGCTGTGGAAGCTGAAGCTGAACCCGGCAGAACCATGAATGAGGAGATTTTGGAAGAACTGCGCAGGATAAGGAAAGCCGTAGAGACGTAATATGAAACCTACCTTCCGTGGGGTTCTATCTTGGCGTGTGCTGTCGGATCGGCCTGTTGCTAAAGCAAAATTCTTGCCTAAAATAAGCAAAAAACAAGCCAAAAAGCGCCGGGAGTGGGATTCGAACCCACGCGGCCCCGAGAGGCCACAAGCTGCTTGGTGCTTGCTCTGCGCAAACATCTCCAGGCTTGCTCCCTACCTGGCTAGGAGACCCCGGCACGGAGAAACGCTGTTCGTCATGCTTCGTAAGGTTTTTGCTGCAGGTTGTAGTAGAGTGTAAGGTCTCAGCTATTTGTGTTTTCTGCAAGCAGGGGCTGAATAGTTTATTATAGTAGGTAACAGGCTCAAGTGTTGGGAAGAACGCATTTGAAGGATTCGAGAAGCGCCCGAGAAAAGTGGCAGAATGCGGCTCAGACTCGAAAGCCTGCCGCTTGGGTAGACACCGTTCTTCCCTTTAACATCGCGTTCGGACCCGTTGGAACGTTAATCCAGCTTTTGATACTCAACCTCCACGGAACAGTAATCGACGTAGCGTTAGCCATCACCTTGTTCAACGCGGTCGGCGTGCCCGCGGCGTTGGCGTGGGGGTTTGTCACTGACCGCTTCCACCGGAGGAAGCCGATTATAGTGGCAAGCTACGTGGCGACGGCTGCGATTCTGGTTTCGTTTCTCTTCGCCAACACGGGATACCTTGTTTCGTTGCTGTACGCGGCGTTTTCGTTCGCCACCTCCGCGTCGACGACGCCTCTGAGCCTTCTTATCATGGAGACGGAGCGCAAGCGGAAGTGGGCAACCGCGTTCGCCCGGTTCTCCATGGTCACGAGCATCGGGCAGACGCTGGGGTTGCTGCTCAGTGTGGGGTGGGGCTTTTTCTTTTCTTTGAATTACCTTGTGGTTCCGTTGGCTATTCTATCCGTTATTTCCGCGGCGTTGTCTGTGCTGATGATTAAGGAGCCCAGCGTGGTGTTCGAGCGCCAGGCGATAGCCATGAACAAGCCCAGTTTTTACCATCGGATTCTTGCCGTTCCCCTCTTCTTCCTGAGAGTTCCGCGTTTGAACGATTTCAAGAGGGTTTTCAGAGACATCAAGTACGAGCTTACTAGGCAGGTGCCCATCCTCTACTTCTCGATTTTCATGTTCTACCTTGCGTCAGGGATTTTCAACACCTCAATCGTTCCCTCTTTGCGGGCGAATAACGTGTCAAGCTTCCTGATTTTCTTGGTCACGACCGTGGCGATGGTGGTTCAGATAATCTCGTTCAGGTACGCTGGACCTTACACTGAGAGGAAGTCGCCGGTGAAGGCAGCAGTTGGCGGACTCGTGCTCAGGTCGTTAGGATACGGCTTTTTGGGCGTGTCGTTGTACATAGTTTCGGGAGTTTTGTTCTTGGCGCCTGTGTTGATTTTATATCCGCTCGCGGCGGGAATCGCTTATTCAGTGTACTATACGGCGTCGAACACTATGGTTTTTAACACGCTTCGGGGCGGACGGCAGGGTTCTTCTCTGGGAGTTTACAGCGCACTGGTCGGAGTCGCCACTCTGCTGGGTTCGCTGGTTTCAGGGTTCACTTCTTTTTTCCTCGGGTTCTCCACGACGTTCATAATCGCCGCTGTGTTTTTAGCCGTTTCCGCATGGCTCGCCTCGTTACTGGAGCATACCCTATCAAGCGTTGACGCGCCAAGCTAAATCGAGCGGCGGCGGATCAGTGTTTCTCAGCCATAAGCACGCGGTACCCGCTCTTTCTCGCGAGAACTTGGCAGTTGCCGAAAGTCTTGTTGATAACGGGCGGCAGGGTTTTTGCGCCGATTTTGGAGCGGATAACCATTTGGAAAGTGGCTTCGGTCGCCATAGCCTGTGGTGCTTCGGTGATTATGGCTTTTACGGTTTCCATGCCCGCGCTCACCGGGGGATTCGAGAGAACGCAGTTGAACGTTGAATCTTTAACGGGTTCGTACAGGTAGCCGCATCGGACTTCAGCGTTGTGCACCTTGTTTAGTAGGGCGTTTTGTTTTGCAAGGCGGACAGCGCGCATGTTCACGTCTGTCATGACCACGTGTAGCTGCGGGTTAGAGGTGGCAGCTGCTATGCCGACGGCGCCGTAGCCGCAGCCCACGTCCAGAACAGTGCCTGTTTCGGGAAGCGCCATAGCCTCGATGAGCAGTCTGGTGCCTAGGTCAATCTGTTTTTTGGAGAAGACACTTGAGGCTGTTAGAAACTTGAAGGATTTGCCCCTGAGGGTTGTGCGGATTATGCCGAGCTTGGCTTGTGACTTTGGAAGTGTGGCGAAATAGTGTTCTGCGCGGGGGTTTGGCTTTTCGGTCATTCCACGTTACCGCTTTTCCAAACTTTTGGGTATGTGCCTCGGGGCATAACGACCCGTTGGAGAGTAGCTACGGTTCCATGGCGCAGGTCCATGAGTTCCTCGGTGGAGAGAAGAGCTTTCGCCAGCGCCACTGCTTCTCCTTTCAGCGTCAAAACCGCGGTCATTGAGCCTTTCGTGATGCCTGTTTCAGCCGATAGGATGCCGGGGGCGGTTAGGTTGGCGCCGTGGCATAGTGCGTCTACGGCTGAGTCTCTGACCGTGAGTTTTGGGATTAGGGCGAGCGCGGTTTCCATGGGTTGGATGAATTTATGCAGGAGCGCAGGGTCTTTCTGCTGTTCCCACTCTCCGAACCAGTAAGCCACGTCGTGTAGGCGCACGAGGGTTTTGGTGTTTTCGGCGAAGGGTCCTGCGCGTGTTCTGCGGAGTTCTTGCATGTGGGCGCCGCAGCCGAGGATTTCTCCGATGTCGTAGCAGAGTTTGCGTATGTAGGTTCCGCCTTCGCAGCCGACCTTGAAAAGCACATTGCGTCCGTCCATTTCGAGGAAGTCTATGTAGTAGACGCGTCTGGTGCGCAGTTGCCGTTTGACTGAAGAGCGCAGTGGAGGTCGCTGGTAAATCTGGTCTTGGAACTCTGCCAGAACGTTTTTCACGCGGGTTTCTTCGGCGTCGCCGTGAAGTTTCATGACGCAGACGTATTCTTTGCCGCTGTGGAGAAGCGCCTGCACGATTTTCGTGGAGTCCTCTAAGGTGACGGGCAGCACGCCGGTCACTTTTGGGTCTAGAGTTCCGCCGTGACCTATCCGCGTCAGGTGCATGATTTTCTTTGTCCATGCGGCGACTTCGTGGCTTGTTGGACCTGCGGGCTTGTCCAGGTTTATTACGCCGT
>CAZWPI010000001.1:0-56652 GCA_964636055.1 uncultured Candidatus Bathyarchaeia archaeon | reverse complement strand
GACCCGACAGACCCTAAAAGCCTAATCCACATGGTTGCGCGACCGGCAACTTTTGTCATGGCACCAGAAAGCCTAACATTCAAAGTCTTGAAAACTTCAGTGGTCACGCTAGCCAAGAGGACGCTTATGAACAGAGCGAGTATGGTGAGCGCTGCTAGAGGAACAAGTCCCAAAAAAATGGAAGCTACTAATACACCAGAACAGATGAACGCAGTGACTATCAATGGTGTGCCAAGAATGTTAGATAGTATTGACGCCAAGGTGTGCTCTTGCCAAGAAATAGGAAACCAGTAAACGGGCTGGATTGATACTTTTGCGCCAACCCGTTGGAATTGACTCATCTGGGTTAAAACTAGACCGTATAGAAGCGATATGGTTGGGAGTGAGATGAATAGAGATTTAGCGCCCTCAACAATGGCGTCTTGCAACGCCAAATCGGATATTCCAATGTAAAAATTCCCCACGACCCAGCCTGCGAATACGCCGATCACGCAGGCGCCTATGTATAGGATATATGTGACCAGCCTATTCTCTCGGAACTTTCGGAGTCGAGAGCCTCTGATCATTCTGTAAGACTTTACATTGACGTTTACCAGTCGAAGGACATTCTTCCAGTTCATTTCAGCAATGCCTCAACGATGGGCTTAACATCTCCTGTTCCTGTGAGCTTTAAGAAAATATCTTCCAAGCCCGATTCAGGCATCTTCGCCATCCGTCTCAGCTCATTCATGGTGCCTAAAGCCAATAGTCTTCCTTCGTGCATGATGGCTATTCGGTCGCACATAGCTTGAGCAATTTCTAAAACGTGTGTGGACATGATGGTGGTCACGCCTTGTGAGGTTAACTGGCGCAGCAAGTCTTTAACTATTTTCGCCGACTTCGGGTCTAAACTAGTGATTGGTTCATCCATAACCAAGAGTTCTGGCTTATGCATAATCGCCGATATTATGATGATTTTCTGTTTCATTCCTTCAGAATAGGAACTTATCATGTCGCCTTCTCTGCCTTCCAAACCGAGAGCCTTGAGAAATTCGTCGATTCTCTTTTTCTTCTCGTCCAGTTTCATGCCGTAAATGTCACCAGCGAAGTCGAGGAACTCAATTCCTGTTAGGAACTCATAGATACGCGGTGACTCAGGAACATATCCCAGCTGCCTTTTTACTGCTAACGGGTTGTCTGCCACATCGACGCCTAGAACATTTATCGAACCACTGTCAGCTTTAACTAAGCCCAAAATCATTTTGAGAGTTGTCGTCTTGCCTGATCCATTTGGGCCTAGAAGACCCAAGATTTCCCCCTTTTTCACGTCTAAGTCAAGATAGTCTACGGCTGTCACATCGCTATACCGTTTCGAAACACCAGCCAGCTTTACAGCTAACGAATAGGTCAAGTCTTAATCTCTCCATCAAGTTTTGCTTCGGCAGTTCTCTTCAAGCTTTTTTTGAGTTGCTTGTAGAGAATAAAAGTGAATAGGAAAGAAGTGCTTATTGAAAAACCTGCGACGAAACCTAAGCTTATGAAACTGAAAAACACGCTGAAAACTAACAGGATTCCCCCAACGAGAGACAAGCACCATAAATAAGCTAAGCACATTGTCATCTTTAAGCCCCATTTAGTTGCAAGTCTAAACCACCATACATCCGTGAAGATGTATCTTTTCTTTAATGGTTTAGAGAAATCTGTCTCTTGTAGCCGTTTGCTCTGTTCTCGTTCAAATACTTTCAGCACCTGCGGCATAGCTATTAAGCTAAATAACCCTGCGGCAACTATTGTAGCCAACGCCAGAAGAGGTTGGTTAAGAAAACCGAAAGTAAATGCAGAAAGCATAACACAGCTTACAATAGCGGCTAAGTAGTAGATTTTTTCCTTTTTGCGGTGAGCCTGCACAACACCGACTATTATCATTAGACCGAAAAAGGCAACGCCGTAAAGAAATATCGGAAGTGGCAAACCCGCCATTTACTCCTACCTTCCAGAGAGCCTTGTCTCTACTGTGAATCATCGAGTATGTTTATACCTTTTATGTTCTATTAAGAATATCGGCGGCAACTTTTGATTAATGAAACTTTGGTTAGTTGGGAAAATCAGAATTGAGTCAGGTCAAAGCCTACTCTTTTTGACAATTGGGGCAGATCGTTTAGAACGTAGACGAAGGCGTAACCTCTCCATTTTCCCCAACGCTCTTCCGCTGTTTGCTTTAGAACAGGAATTGCTTTGCGTGGGTTTTCAGGCTCTTTGCCGAAAAAGAGAACGTAGAAGATTTTGGCGCTCCAAACGTCAAGCGGAAAGCCCATCCGCGGCATCACGAGCTCAGCGGAGTAGTCGCCGATTCCTCGCAATGTCAGAAGTTTTTTCTTTGCTTCTTCAGGCGCCATAGCCCAAAGCTCATCCATGGTGGGAAAACCGTTTTGCAAAGCCTTGGCGATGGCGATTAGGTTAGCGGCTCTGTAGCCGAGTTTAGCCTTCGTTTTCAACTCTTTAACCGTTGAGGTTGCAATTGTTTCGGCAGATGGCCAGTAATGCATGGTTTTTCCGTCGAAGTGGGCTTGGTCTCCGAAATTCGCTATGAGCAGGTCCATCATTTGGTTGCTTCTTTTCATGGGTGCCATCTGTAGCGTGACAGCCAGAATTAACGTGGGAAATATTTCTGGCCACGCAACAGTGTGCATGCCATATAAGTCCTTAATCACCGCGCTTAGAATGCTGTCTTTTTTAGCGAGTTTATAGAATTCGGTTATGTCTTCTTCTGTTCTTAAGGCTCTTTTGAGCATAAGCGTTATCTGCTGCTTCTCTATGTGACTGAGTTCCGCTTTTGAGAATATTGTGCATTGTATTCTGGGCTTTTGCAGCGTTCCCGTGGACTTCAGTTTTAACCCTAAAAGCGTGTTCCTGAATCGCGTTGCAGTCCAGCAGGTGGCATCCTCGAAGACTTCGTCGGGTGTGGACCACCACCAACCTGCAGGCTTGTGCATGGTAAGGTCAAAACTGTACGGTGGAACTGCCTCAGCCTCAACTGAGTATGTTTCCTTCAAGTTCAAGATAAAACCAATCCTACATGTTCCAAGCGGTACTGGAATAAAAACGGCACCGTAAACAGTTGTATTTAATTTGCCGATACGGAAGGAATAAAGTCTGAGTATATAAAGGGGAGGGGGTAGCGTCTGTGAGGGCGCTAGCGTTTAGTCGTATTTTTTGAGTTTGATCATTTTTCTGTAGTTTTTTAGGTCTTTTGAGACGCGTTTGAGGAGGTGTAGTTCTTCCATTGTTTTTTTGAATTTGGTCATTTCTTTGTTGGCTTGGTGGTGTAGTGTGTTTTCTTGGGTCATGGTTTTTCAGCTTTTTTGTGTAATTGTGTGTTGGAGGGCGTTTGTCATTGTTTGTTGGCTTCCAACGGCCAATCCGTCATCGAGGAGAAAGGAGAAGGCTTCGAGAACGGAAAAATTCTGTTGGCTTGTTGGGTGTAGCCTTCAACCTCAATTTGCCCTCCTAACAGCGTCATAAGACTTACGATACTATACACTTATAAGGGTTATGAATTTTCACTAACAAAAAGTCAAGGCTTAGCCTATAGCCAAAACGCCTTCCAAAATCTTCTTCTCAGGAATCTCCAGCTGCTTAGACAACCATATCTTCAAAAGCGCCGTAAACTTGGGAAGTTCGCCGCTGTACGTAATGATCTGATTGCCCTTAAGCGCATCAGCCTGGAAAGTTTTCTCGGCTTCTTTGTACATGAAAGACAGCGTCTGAGCCTGAAAAGCCAGAGTCTGAAAATCATCCCACTGCTTGCATCGCAAGATTACTGGTGGACCATGCATGACGGTGGTCTGCACGACTTCAGCTTTCTGCTCTGAGGTTAAAACGGGAGCTTCTCGCGGCGAAGCGGACAGGAAGTTTACCAGGCTGTTTATTTCGTTTTGTAAGCCGCTTATTCTTTCTTCCACTTTTTCCACTTTGCAGCTTAATTCGCCTGTTTCGCCCAGTGCCGCGGTGACTGTGCCCAGCTCGTTTATCAGCCTGTCTAAGTCTTTCTCGTGTTCTTTGAGAACGTTTACTATGAAGTCTAATGCTTCTAGTGCTTCGTCTTTTGACTGTGGCCTCTTCGACATCGGTTCCATCCCTGGTTTTCAGGTTATTCAATACAGCTTACTATAAATAAACGTAGCGAATCCTCAAAACATATCCCTGTGAAGACATAACCATACTTATTAAGAATAGTGTCTTTAAATGGAGATTTTGCCCGCATAAACTGTTTTCTTTTTTCTTTTTCGATTTCCGCCGTTTTCTGCCTTTTTGTTCAACACAAAAACAGATGCGCTCGATTGTAAATGTTGTGGGTTAGCGCGGTTCAGGGTTCTGTGAACGATACTTTTAAGTTGTTTGTCGTCAGTTAAGAAAGCGATTCTGAGCGTGGAAACCATGAAAACGAGAATAATAACGTTAAACCCTGAATTCCTCATGCAAGCGCTGCAGGGGAAAGCGGAAACTTGCGCGTCTAACCTGCCAAGCGACGTGGAACTTTTAGGCATCAAGTACGACCTGTTTTCTGGGCAGGTGTCTGCGGTCGTGAGGAGCGACGGTTTTGAGGATGTTGCGGACGCTTATCCGATTCCAGAGTTCAAGTTGGCATACGCGAAAAGCACGAAAAGCGTCAAGGCGGAAGCTCAGCCTGCAAAAAGCACAGTTCTGCAACCTAAGCCTGCAACAGCTGCTAAGCCTGCGGAAAAACCGCGTGTTCAAGCAAACCAGGACGTAAGAGATGTGGAAGAGGAATTCAGCCCAGAGCAACGTGAGCTGTTAAGTTTCACGGTGGACGGAGACTTCGTGGTGGTAAAACCCATCGAATACCTGAAAGCAGAATGGAACGAAATCAACAACGTCGTCAAAAGCCTAGGAGGCAGATGGGTAAAAGGCGACATAATCAGCTACTGGGAAATCCCAATCCCATAAACCCACAAAAAACCACAGACCCGCCAAAAAACAAATTGAAAACCAAAAATCACGACAAGTTACAAGATGTGCTCTTACTGGACTGTTATGCGATTTTTTGTCTATACCCCCTCTATAAATAGATTAAACTGAAGCTTGGACCAGCGCTGGCTAGCTGCTCGAAAAAGACTATAGCCCCCTTATATATAGTAGGGTTTGTTCTGAACTGCTATTTTTTCTGTAGTTTTGGTTGTGAAGAAATGTCCCCGAACAGAATCAGTGACTAACGCTTTTCTGTGATAAGTATGCTAATTTGGCATTGTCTATTGATGCCAAGTACTGCAAACGGCAGAACGAAAGTAAGTAGCTGAGAAAAAAATAACAATGCAGTTAGAAATGAAGGGTTTGCTGGGGCTTTGCACGCGAAATGTAGGAGAAAAGATGACATTTTCGAGTTGCTAACGACTATTGCTGTTAGCGCATCTCTGTGCAAAGCCCTCTTAGTCCCATTTTGCTTGGATAGATGAATAGCTATAAAAAAAGGGAGAGTGATGTGTGCGGTTTTGTTGCATATTTACCGTTTCCTGAACATTAGTACCATTACGATTGTGGCTACGATGATTGCGATGAGGATGACTATGGACATTGGCAGGAAGTATATGTCAGCAAGAGATGCCGGTGACGGTGTAGGCGCAGGAGTAGCTGCAGGCGCTTCTTCAACGTTTATGGCGGTTAATGCATATGAGCCATAGTAGGATTCTGACCCTGTGAACGTCGCGTAGACGGTGTATTTGCCTGGAACCTGCGGAACAAACGTGGTACTGAAGAACCCGTCTGCGTCGCTGGTGGTTGTGGCGACGTCATAGCAGTTGTTGTTCGGGTCAAGCACGCTGACGGTGACCTTGACGCCAGTCGCGTTTGTTGGGCATGGTTGCTGCATGTACACGTACTCCATCCACTGACTCTGGCTCTCATCAGAAACACATGGAAGACCATTGGGGAAATTCGCCGCCACAGCTTCTTGCTGCGAACCCGCAGAAATGTCAGTCACCGTGCCTTCCACCAGAACGCTGTCACCGTGCACTGAAATCTTTGGTGATGCTGTAACTGAAGTGGCGCTTGGTCCTTTGCCAACGCAGTAAATCTGATTGTCGTAGTAGTTATAGTACAATAGGTAGCCGTCTGCAAGAATAGATGTTTCGGTTCCTGGGCCTCCGCTTTGACCAGCCCAGCTGAGCATACTATATATTTCCTCTCCGGTTGTGGCGTTTATGCAGTATATCTTTTCTCCCTTGTACAACGGGTAATTGGGAGAGTGCTCGTTGTTGAAAGCGTACACCTTACCGTCGCAAATTGCACATATGAAGATTGGATACTGGCCCCAAGCTGTTTCTATGCCACTGTTGGTGTTGTTGAATTTCCACAGCAATGTTCCGTTTGCTCCATCGAAGCAGCAGATTTCTCCGCCGAAGCCCTGTGTGAAGAGTTTGCCGTAAGCGGCAAAGCCCGCCTGACCACCGCCCAGTCCACTGCCGAAGTATGAGTAGGCGCGCGTTGCTCCAATTGTTGGACCCCATAAAAGTTTGCCGGTGTCCAAATCATAGCCTAACCATGCAAAGTCTTCTGTCTGCTGCATGAAGAACACTCGGTTAACCGTGTCCACAACAGCTGATCCCATTGCACCAAAAGTGCGGCTGATGCCTGCAGGCGCCGTATAGTTTTGGATCCACAGTAGTTTTCCTCTAGTCTCTGGTTTGTCGCTTAGCGCCCATATCGTGTAAGGATTTTCAGTGCCCCCTACTCCGACTGAGAAGAAGCCGGCTATTCCGGGGGTGCTTCCGGGGGTGCTTGTCCCAAGTATTATATCACCAGGTATAACTGTAACGATGGTGGGTTGCCCCAAGCCTGACAAATCTGCCGATATCGTTACGTTCCACGAATACGCATATGGCTGACCCATGTCAATTGACCTTCCGTTTGGCCTCCATTGGTAAGCCTCCGTGGTTGCAGCTACGCTAGCGTTGCTGCCAGCAGGTGTTAGCTCAAGTCCAGCGTTGTGCTGAGTGTTGTTCCACAAGGCGAGCCACCCAGATTTCGCGGCTGTGTTGTAGTTGAATACGTATCGCACTATCGCTCCCGTATCGGTATATACTTGTGTGCCCGCGGGAACGTTGGTTAAGTTGTAGCACCATTTTCCAGTGAAAGCGTCGTAGGCGCTCCATGTGCTGCCAGAAACCGCCCACAGCAAGCCGCCGACCACGCCGTGTTGATTTTGCGACTCGTAATCAAAGAGTTGCCCAAATGACGGGACTAGAACCGTTGTTGGTCCGCCTGCAGTTGTGCTTCCGACAGTAACTGCGATTTGGTCACTGTGCCATAAGACTTTGCCAGTAGTCAGGTCAACGCATGTGTATCCGCCGCCAGTGGCGGAGTGCCCTAGCGGGTCCGCGTAGTACAGTTTTCCGTCAATAATTAACGCATTAGCGAATCTACCCTCGTATGAACCGCCTGAGTAGAAGCCAACATCAGGGATTTGGTAGCCGGAAACTCCAGTGGTCCCTCCGACGATGCCTCCGGTCTCAATCTGCTTTGTCCACATTACGTGGGGACTGCTGGGACCAGTGCCTGTCTGCCAAAGGTTGCCAATTCCGCCAATTTGGCTTCCGCCAAGCCAGTTTGATGCTATGGATTCCCAATTGGAGTTCTGACCGTATATCGGGCGTGTCCAGTACTCAGTTGGAAGGGGTGTGTTCGGGATTCTGGGTATTGGTTCCTCCTGCACTGTAAGGTACGTTGTTGAGTTGCTGGGTAGAAAAGTGTCGTTGATGTACAAAGCTTTGTTCGGTTGACCTGTTCTGGCAGCAATTATTGCCAACGCATCTAAGTCGGTGGGTATTCCATCTGGGCTGTACAGGGACAGGACTTGCCCGGGATATTTGACCTCGAATTTGTACTGGCCAACTTGGTCAGGCACGTAGGAAGCAAATGTTGATCCAGTGGGGTCAGAATTGTAAGGGCCAAGCGTCTCGGTGTCTCCGTTAGGTTTCGTAACTTCTACTGTTATGCTGCGCCATCTATCACCGCTTAGGCCCTCTGCTGTCGGCGGGTTAGGCGCGATCCACATTACAACGTCCATGTGCTGACCGACGCCTACGGGGTTGGCTGAAAGCGCTATATAAGCGAATGTAGGCCAAGTTACAGGAGGTGTATGCGCGTTAGCTGCTGGCAAAGCGACAAGCGAGAAAGCCATAACAAACATCAGAAACAAAGCAAACAAAGTAGCAGTTTTGTTCTTAGACATTTTTCTTTATTCTCCTTAAATTTTATGCGCATAACTGCGCAACTATAGCATATTTATTCAAAGTTTTCTTAAGAGTTTGTGACTGTATACGCACAGCAACACTCACCTCACGCGCGCTTCGATTTGGAAGGCTTATGTATGTTGAAGAGATAAGTGAAAGCTGCGGCTGCTAGCTTTCTCACTCAAAAGTTTCTATTTGCTTTACTTAACAACAGCAACCATAAGCGCGCGCCAACGTCGAGGTAAACTGAAGATTCAATAACTATTTATAGCTCAGCTCACTTTTACTACTTCACAGACCTTACAAAAAGTAACGATTAGAATACATATAGAGAAACGATGAAAATGACGCCTTACAGAAAGACCATGAAACAACGATTAAATCAGCGTTTTTATATATACTATAAATAGCCTGAAAAGAAGCAGCAACGACACCCAATTTTAAGCTCCTTGAATAGCTGCCCAAAAAATGTAGCCACTTTATTTAAAGGCTAGAAGCCAGATTCACAGCTTGACTTGGAAGAAAGCGACTGTGAACATGCAAAAGGTTGTTGGATGAAGGCTATTACGCTGAGTATTCTGTGTTTGGCTGTTAGGGTTGGCGCTCCTTGGTTTATAATCAAGGTTTAAGAGAATTCATAAATACCCGTTAACTAAATCAATTTCTTAATGTAAATTTCTGCTAATCCTGCAACTAGAGTTATCTTCGGCAAAATCCCATTAATATCTCCCTTTATTTTCCACTTTTGAAGCTTTGATTAATGGTATGTTATAGAATTGATGGGAAGATTCTTTAGATTCCTTAGCGTCTAAAGTACTAGACGGCGCTTTATGCACATGAACAAGTTTCATATGGTAGCAGCAGTATTTTGCATGATTTTTGTTTCCAGCTCAGTTTTGATTCCGTTTGTGAACGCGGAAAAAGGCAGTTCGACGCTTGTTCCCACGCTACTCTGGTGGTATCCTACTGGCGACACGGTTGGATCGTCTCCTGCGGTTGTTAACGGAGTATTATACATCGGCACCTATAACGGCACCGTTTATGCATTGAACGCAACTAACGGCGTCCAGCTCTGGAATTGCATTCCAGGCGGTGGCGGGATTAATTCGTATGCTTCGTCTCCTACTGTTGTCAACAACGTAGTATACGTAAGCTCAGAAGCCGCGGGCGGGTGCGTCTATGCTTTGGATGCTGCTAACGGCGTTCAACTCTGGAATTACTCCACTTATGCGTACACTACTTCTCCAACTGTCGTCGACGGCGTAGTCTATGTGGGCACATGGAACTACGGTATCGTTTATGCTTTGAACGCTTCCAACGGCGTCCAACTATGGAATTCTACTGCTCTCGACTGGGGGGTGCCTCAATGGATTGCTCCCCACTCTGGGGTTAGTTCTCCTCCTACAGTTGTCAACGGTGTAGTCTACTTCGGGTCAGAGGACGGCCTGACTTATGCTTTGGATGCTTCTAATGGCCACAAACTCTGGAGTGTTAACAGCACAGACGGGTGTGTTTATTCGTCTCCAACTGTTGAAGGCGGCGTAGTCTACGTAGCCATCAGTGAGGGGAATCCTGGAGTTGGAATTGTCTACGCTGCGGATGCTGCAACCAGCGCCCTAATCTGGAACTGTACTACAGCGCCTTTAGGCTCAGAGTCTCCAGCTGTCGTAGATGGCGTGGTATACATAGGCGGAGACAACGGCAATGTTTATGCCTTAAATGCAGCAAACGGCGAGGAAATCTGGAATTACACCTTAGGAGACTATGTTGAATATAAATCGTATGTCGGCGAAGACGCGTTGTCATCTCCTGTTGTCGTCGCCGGCGTGGTCTACTTTGGCTCCATGGATTTCAACGTTTATGCTCTGGATGCTGCTAACGGCGATTTACTTTGGAGTTATAACGCTGGCGGTGGGATTGATTCAACTCCTGCTGTTATTGGAGACGTCGTCTACGTAGGTTCCGAGGGTGGCACCGTTAAAGCCTTGAATGTTTCACCTACGTCGTCTTCGCCTAGTCCAACTCCTGCTAGTTCCTCGTCTTCCACGGTTCCAGAGTTTTCTGACCAATTGCTAATAATTGCGTTGGTTGCCTCTATGGTCGTAGTCTTGTTTGCGGTTATAATTGTAAGGAAGAGAAGAACCAGAAAAATTCAATGTGACTAGAGCTTTGAAAAAACGATTTGAGCGTGCCAGCTCGGTTGCTAACTCTATTGGTTTGTGTTAATTTCTACTATCTGGCTAGCATGGTGATGCATCTGGCTTTTTCAGACCTGTTCAGCCGTAACGCCGCTACCGCATTGAGCAGCATAGCGATCATGCAAAGCAAAGCATGAAAGGCTACGCGTTCTAGGCCTCTGGCTCTATGCCTTTCAAGACAGAGCAGCTCCTTCTGCCGCGAATTCACCCGCTCAACAACACTTCTCCGCGTGTAAATCTGCTTCTCAACAGCGGAACCATGAGTCCGAAAGAACTTAGAGGTCCAAGTACCACCCCACCCATATTGAAAATAAAGTGGACTTTTTCAGAATTTAGTTAACATGAAAGCAAAAGCGCAGTTTTCAGCGTGGGTTCCAGACGCACCAGATAGCTTTTTCAGCGCAAGCTAAGACGCATGGGGCTTTGCCGCTTTCAGGCTTGCACGGGGAACATGCGTACTTGATGTTTCTGCGTTGCTGCTCTGTCACCGCCGCCACCGTCTTGTCTTCCAAATCAATCAGCATGTCCACCAGTTCAAGAGCTGACTGAGGACACTGCACTATGCATTTGGCGCAACCAATGCATTTTTCAGCGTCGATAACGATGTAGTACTCCCCTGACCCGTCGGTGTAGCCATAATGCATTATAATAGTCAATCACCCCTCTCTCAGCTTTTCTGCGCTTTCTCGTATAGCGCTTTAGCGAACAGCGCGGCGCCTATGGCTCCAGCTATCATGGGGTCTAACTCGTTTTCCCGCCAATTCGGCATTGGAAGGCATTTGACGCCAAGCGCCTTTTCTATCCTCGTGACTATGCCGATGTTTTTTGACTGTCCGCCAGTGATGACAAACTCCTTTTCGAGACCTACTCGTTTGATGAGGTTGCCCATTCTGATAGCCATCGCATGCGTGTAAGCAGCCAAAACTTTTTCTTTAGACCATCCCTTCCGCAGCAGCCCCATAGCCTCGGTTTTCGCAAAAGCCACGCAAGTGCAACTCACCGGCGGCGGCTCCTCGTCAACGTGAAGCGAGACTTCACCGATTTTCTCAATCGGGATTTTCAACAGGTCAGCGAAAACTTCCATGCCCCTGCCCGTGCCGGCTGCGCACTTGTCATTCATCAAAAACGAGGTAACTCTGCCCGTTTCATCGCAGTGAATCGCTTTTATGTCTTGACCGCCAACATCCAGCACGGTTCTGACGCTGGGTCCCCAAATGTAGTTTGCGCCTTTTGCGTGGCAAGCAATTTCCGTAATAGCCTTATTAGCCATGGGAACATTCACGCGTCCGTAGCCTGTTCCAACTATGTACTTAAGGTCATCAAGCCTAAGCCCGGTTCCTTCCATCGCCCAATTCAGTGCTTTTTTAGCGCTGTCAGGACTGTTTGACCCAGTCCGCATTACACCCCAAGAGTAGACTTCACCGTCAATCATTATGGTAGCTTTAGAGCCGACCGAGCCAACGTCAACGCCCGCGGTGATTATGTCTTTGTTCTTCCACTTCTTTTCAGAAAAGACCCTGTGGTACTCTTGCCATCTCCAATATTCCACATCTTCTTTCTTCGGGGTTTCCTTCACTTTTTACACCTTTTTAACGCGGCGGACAGCAACGAGAGCCGCGCCCAAAGCGCCGGCATACTCCGGATACTCAGGTATCAACACGTCAACGCCAAGCTTCCTTTTTAAGGATGCGACAAAACCAACATCTCTGGCGACGCCGCCCAGCAACACGACATCAGGGTTTACTCCCAGCCTATACACCATTGATGAGATACGGTCAGCCATGGCGTCAAATATGGCCCTTGCAATCTCAGGTTTCGATTCTTGACGGTGAATCAAAGTAACCACATCCGACTCGCCGAAGATAACACAGCTGGCGTTTATCGAGCTTGCGCGTTCCGCCTTAAGCGAAAGCGGACCCATATCTTCCAGCTTCACCTCTAAGGCTCTTGCCATGGCTTCAATGAACGCGCCAGCCCCAGCCGCGCATCGCTCGTTAACCACGAAGTCCATCATAATCCCCTTCTCGTCACACTTCACCGCTCTCGCTTCTTCCGCGCCGACATCAATTATTGTTCGGGCTTTGGGAAATAGATAGACTCCTGCCTGTGCGTCGGCACCCATCATGCTTATGGTGCTGTTGGAATTAGGCGCCAAGTCCATACCTGAACCAGTAGCAGTAATATGATTCACATCAGATAATGATAATTTGGCGTCTTTTAACGCTTCCCCAAAAGCTTTCTCCGCAGCTTCCGCCGGGTCAAAACCAGAAAAAGCTTTACCGCGAGAAACCACCTCGCCGTCCTTCAAGATCACTGCTTTCACGCTTTGAGTGCCCAAGTCTATTCCAGCCGTAATCATCAACTTCACCTCTATATGTCAATCCTCGCCGTAAGCATCTCCAAGAAGGCTTCAACTCTCGTCTTCATTTGACCCACATCCTCCCGTGTGTACTCCGTATCCAAGTAGTATACAGGAACGCTCAGGCGATCTAAAACTTTTTTGACCCGCGTGTACTCCATGGCGTAGAGCATGCAGCCACGAACCACATAGTAGATTACGCCCTGGATATCCCATTCTTTAATCTTGGTTAATAACCAGTTGATTCTGTCTTCGTTTCCGTCTTTAGAAGTGAGGCAGGGACACGTGGAAGCCATTAAGTACCTTTCACTTATGGCGTTAAGCATGTCGCTCACCGACCATTCATCCACGCCCACAGGGTCATACAGAAGCCGCTCACTTGAACACAGCTCATCAGCCACGAGGACACCTCTAGGGTTACCTTCCTCAACCAGCGTAGGAAGCTTCCAGTTGTCAGGCCAAATCATCGGCGTACCAGTAACCATAACTCTCGGAGTGCCTGGAGGACAAGCCCACATTTTCTCGCGCGCTCTTTTTTCAAGTTCGTCACACAACGCTTCGGTCTTCTCCGTCCACCGCTCTATGTTATCCCACATGTACGTTTGATTAACCAACATGGCATCTCTGCCCATGATGACCGGAGGACCTTTTCTCAGTTCCTGCAGCCTGCGGAAAGCTTTTGTTGCCTTCTGCGTCTGCTCTATGGCGGATTTCAATTGCTTTTGCTTAATTTTGTTGCCAGTCAACGCTTCAATTTGTCCCTTCACAGCCTTAATTTCCTCTCTCCACAAACGCTTTGATTGTTCGGTATCTTTAACCCTTGGAAGAGTCATCGTCCAAACAGGCGTGTAATCGCTTAAGATTTCGCTGAGCTTTGTCATCCCATCGCATGTTAACACGCTTATCAGAGCGTCACTCAACTCAAGGTATGGAGATAAAGCAATCATTTTTGCGCCTATGGTTGACCGCACCACGGGGCAGACTTCAACGGGCACAATTCTGTCACCAAGCTTCGCAGCATCATACCAACCAGAGTTAACCCGAACTGGGATAGCACCAGAAGCCAAAACGAGTTCGATAGGTGCAAACAAGCACGTGTAACCGATGACCCTTTTGCCCTCTTTTTTTGCTGCGCGAATCTCTTTTTCCCGCGTAGCGAAGTTTGCTATCTCATCGAAGTACTGCATTGCCTCAGGTCGGTTTGGGTCAGTCTGCTTCATTCTTTCGATGTTTTCAGCAATTACTTTTTGGGAAGTGGCTTTGATAGCGTTTCTCAGTTCCTCAATTTCTTTTTGAGAGATTTCAGGCATGTACTTTTTTTCTTCACTTTGGCTTTTCATTCTTTTCTCACTCAATTGTTGATGGTTCCAACCAGTTTCGAGACTTGAAAACGGTTTTTCCGCCCATTTTCACTTTCAAGCAGTCTTCGTAGGGACACATTTCAACGCATCGCATGCAAAGCATGCACATTGAAGTGGTTATTTTTCCTCCCTTCTGTTCGTACACTTCGGTGACTTGAACTGGACACACTCTTTTGCAAATCCCGCATTTAGTGCATTTTTCTTCGTCCTTGTCGATATGAAGCAAAGGAGCCCACTTGAAACCCTTAAACCTGTTCACGACAGCGATAGAGGCGCCTGTTGGGCAGAACCTGCACCAAACGCGTCTCACAAAGAATGAACCGACAACTGTTAACGCCACAAAAATTAACGCTGTAATTGTAACAAAAATCTCGCTAAAAGCCATGTTAGAGTATAGTATTACTTCTTGAACGTAGGGATAGCTAAAATATAATGCGCCAATTTCCAGTGGCCCAACCCATGGAACGATCAGAGGGATCAAGGGACCAAGCAAGACCGCCCAGGGTCTGAAAGGACCAGCGAAAAGTAATGCCAAAAGAGTGGCAGCGTCCAACGACGAGGGAGGCTCTATTAGGCTCAGGATAAAAGGCACGATTAAAAAGAAGAGTAACAACACATATCTGAGGTTATGCAGGACCTTGTTGAGTTTATCGGGAAGGTTTCGGTAGCGTATTTTGGAGGCTTTTCGGATCAGGGTGATCGCATCCATGTATAAGCCGAACGGGCAAAGCCAACCGCAGAAGAATCTGCCCAGAACAAGAGGCATGACCAGAATCACGATTAACACGATAAGTTGCCATACAGGATAGGTAAATAAATAGAAAACCGCAACCATGGCTACTACCTGAATAACGAATCTAAGGTAGGTTACTTTTGTAGCCAGACCTTTTTTCCATATGAGGATAACCAGTATTCCTGCTAAAGCTAACCCCGCAAGAACCGTTAACTTCAGTATTTCACCTAACAGTTGTATGATCATGTTTGTTTCGCCTTAGCAAGGTATGGAAGACGCCATAGGTGAAAAACACTGAACCGTATGAGATGCCGCCAGCAAACGCGTCAAGATACTGGTTTGTAATCTCAAGCACCAATGGCATAGTTGAAATCTCAAGGTTTTTAGATGAAAATAGAGGCTGAAGCATTTAAAGTTTACACAAGGAACAGTCTTGACGTGAACAAACTGTTTCAAACCTGAAGAAACATTCTTACCCGAAATGGTGCACAACGAACGTTATCGACGACGTTTCTTGAAGTAGACCAGAACGCCCAAGTCAACAACAGCTATCAGTATTACGACAGCAGTCGCCCACGTCGCCAAGGAAGACAGGGGCGGGTTTGGAGCCACTCTTACTCTAGTGTTGTATTCGCGGAGATATTGCAGGTGTGCGGCGTTGTATGGGTAGCTTTCCGTAGAGGGATATGGGAAGCCGCTCATATTTTGGAATGGCAGGGGGTCTACTGTGAAATTAAATCCGTAGCCCCAATTTCCAGGCGGGTCTTTGAACCAGCAAGCTACGAATAAGAAGTAGTCTCGTTCCATGCCGTCTTTGAGAGGTGCGAGATTGGCTGTGGGGAATTGGAGGGAGACTTGGTCGCCTTGCATTCCGATCACAAACATGTCGTCTGCATTCGAAAGTAGTTGTGTTACGTCGCCGTACCTTGTGAAGTTCCCTGTAACGGACGAATGGCTGGTAGCTACTTGCTCAAGAGTGGCGGTGGGGTTGATTCTCTGAACCGTGATGTTTGCCTGCGGGGTTGTGTCTATCCCGATGTAATCATACGTCACGTTCCAGAAATTGGTGATTCTGATCTTGTAGTCGCTCACGTCTTTGGGGAAAAGCCCAGTCAGGTCAACGACGAAGCTTCTGGCGGTGTAGTCTGAGGGCGTTGGCATCTGCCTATCCGTTGGCACGCGCACCCAATTCCCATTTCCATCCATAACCTCCATGTAGGGCGCTGGGTAAATCTGCGTGCCATTTGGCACCAAACCTTCGGCATATGCTGTCTTAAAGCCGTCTATCCAATCGTAATAGGGTTGCGCTGGACCCCAATCAACCATTCCGTTGATGACGAGCTTAATTTGTTGTGCACCAGATAGATTGCCCAAGTCTAGCGTTAACTGGTTTAAGGTGATGTTGTCCCATGATGGACTAAGGAGTCCGTTGCTGCCGGGTGTGAAAATTCCGTCCAGCTTGGCGATTTCAGGTAGGACATTTTCTCCCTTTTCATTGTAAGCTGAAACTGGAGTTTTTAGGTTGTTTTTGCTTACGGTGTAAATCTCGCTTGGAAAAGCTTGATTGACGTAGTTGACCATGGTTGAGTAGGCATCCACATTAGCTGGGTGATCAACTACCATCATGAAGGCTGAGTCGAGGTAAAAGATTTCATCCCATCTTTGCTGAAGTATCACATCGTAATTGCCGTCTCGCGGCGTTAACTGGTTTGCATTCAGTTTGATGGTGTCCCATGGGTTACCTCCGCCGAATACGATGTTGCCGTTTTCATCCATGTAGTTCATGTATCCCAGCCAGCCTGCGTTTGAGACTTCAGTGACGTAAACGTAATTGGTTCCGTTCCAATAGTACAGCGAGGGACAGGATGCGTATCCGCTGATTACCGTGTAGGTTGCAACTATTATAAAACGGCTATTTAACGTGAAAGTTATTGATGTGCTTTTTTCTCCATTGCTCCAATATGAAAATTGTAGTACACCGGTTCCGACGTCGACGATGTTTGGCACAGTAATTGTGTATTTTCCTACGGGTAAGAGGGCGGTGTAGGTTGTGTCGTGGCTTACTCCGTCGAGGGTGAATGTTAAGGGTATGGAGCCACCACCGGATCTACTGACTATGAGCGTATGGTAGCCTGTGGGAACGACTGTGAAGGTTCCAGATAGGGAATTCACTTTGACAGTGTGTTTTCCCTCGGTTGTTGAGTTAAATGCGAAGTCTACCGTTGTTGTTCCTTTTGCATCTAACTCGATTTTTTTATAGTCTACCAGTGAATCATCAACCATAAGTCTCACGGTAAGGTTGTCCGGTTCTTCTCCGATGTTGGTGGCAGCGACTGTAGCCGTTATTGTTTCGTTGGGCCAGGCTTCGTATGGGTTGACAACCAGATTAGATAAGCCTATTTTGCTTGATGTCGGCGATGGAGCGGTGAAGGTTAATGAACCAGACAAACCTCCTATTTCAACGGTGTAGGTTCCCTCAACTTTTTCCATTACTGTGAACTCGGCTAAGGTGGATCCCCCAGCTGGAACCAGAATTGTTTGATTTTGCTCTAATACATCGTTGATGGTGAGGTTTGCAACATATTCTCCTTGTTCGCCTCCTATGTTGGTTACGTTGACTGTTATTAGAACGGGTTCAAACACTTCTGCTTTAAGCGGGTTGATCGTGAGGTCCGTTACTGTAAACGCGGCTTGCTTAGTTGGGCCGACGATTAAGCCTTCGGCTTGGAGATAAAAATAGACCCCAGCCGCTACAGCCACTATTAAAACGTCAATTACGAGAACTGCTTTTAGTTTGGTGCGTGCTGAACGGGAGTGCATATGCCTTCCATCATGTTTACTTTGCGTTGTGGTATATAACTTTAGTCCAGATAGGCGGCTTACGCTAGATAACGAGTGCTGTTAGACGCTGGCAACCCCCTTCTTTTCTGAAAAATCGCCATTTCCAAAGCTCCTCCGCAACCTTCTCAGAATATCCATGGATGAGTAGTAAGTTCTTGAAGGCACGTTTTGTTTTCTTGCCCAACAATAGTTCATGCTTCGATACTGAAGGATGAAATAAAACTAAATATTCTGCATCCCAAATCACTGTTGTAGACATGCACAACATAAATGCACATTGAGACGCAGAACACTGGTGCATGGAAAAACTAGCTCCCTCATGAATAGAAACTACATAAAGGAAACTGGAACTTGACCACGGGAATGTAGCGACCAGAGTTCACAGTTGCTCCAGCTTCAATCTTCAATGTCACGCCATTTTCTATTAGCACTGGTCCAGTAAGGGAATACGGCCCATTTGCCTTAGTCCAAGTGGTGTTTGAAATGATTGTTCCATTGACCTCAATGGAAGCTTACACCGTACAATGTTAACTAAAGTCAATCCGCCAACAATTATGGCTATCAAAAATGCAATCAGGAGCGATTTCCTCATAGCATTCCTCATCGTAATTCATTGGCTTGCCCTCGGCTTTATAACTTGTAGTGGAACGCAATCGCAAAGCTAAAGGCAGGAATAAGAAAAGGAGGGACTATTGTGATAGTTGCTTTCGCAACTCTTCGTACGTCGCCTTTATGTCTTCCACAGAGGCTTCGTCTTCTATCGTGGATATGTCGCCTAAAGGTGCTCCAACTATTACAGCTTTGAGTATTCTGCGCATGATCTTTCCGCTGCGTGTTTTCGGCAGCTTATTGACCATCACGATGGCGTCTGGTGTAGCTATCGGACCTATTGTTGTTCTTATGTGTTTTACGAGTTCCTTGCGCAGTTCCTCTGAGGGGGAGAAGCCGCTTCGCAATACTACGAACGCTACTGGCACTTCGCCTTTCACTGCGTCCTCTTTTCCCATGACTGCTGCCTCTGAAACTGCTGGGTGCGAAACCAAAGCGCTTTCAAGCTCAACTGTGCCTATGCGGTGTCCTGCTACTTTGAGGACTTCATCAGCCCTTCCAAGGAGCCAGAAGTAGCCTTCTGAGTCTTTGACTGCGTAGTCTCCGGTGTAGTAGACGTTGGGCCATCTTCCGAAGTATGTCTGCTTGAACCGTTCAGGGTCTTTCCAAAGGGTTTGCAGCATTCCTGGCCATGTTGTTTTGATTACGAGAAAGCCTTTGTTTCCTGCTTGTGCGGGTTGACCCTTCTCATCGTAGACTTCTGCTTGGACGCTTGGCAGCGGGTATGTTGCTGAGCCGGGTTTAAGCGGAACCAAGTCTATTCCTGCTAGCGGTGCGATCATGTAGCCGCCTGTTTCTGTCTGCCACCAAGTGTCGATTATGGGGAGTTTTTCTTTTCCGATTACGCGGTAGTACCATTTCCAGGCTTCGGGGTTTATGGGTTCGCCGACTGTGCCCAGTATGCGTAGGGTGCTGAGGTCGTGTTTGTTTATCCATTCTTCGCCGAATTTCATGAACATTCTGACCGCTGTAGGCGTTGAGTAGAGTATGGTTACGCCGTGTCTTTCGATGATGTCCCACCAGCGGTCTTGCGCTGGGTAGTCAGGTGTGCCCTCGAAAAGCAGCGATGTTATGCCGAGTGATAGTGGCGCGTAAACGTTGTAGGTGTGCCCGGTGATCCAGCCGATGTCTGCGGTGCACCACCAAATGTCGTCGTCGTTCGGGTTGAAAGCCCATCTGAGGGTCCAGTATGCCCAGACGGTGTAGCCGCCTGTTCCATGTAGGACACCTTTTGGTTTGCCTGTGGTGCCTGAAGTGTAGAGTATGAACAGTGGGTCTGTGGCTTGCATGGGTTCGGGTGGAACGTAAGCGTTTGCTCCTGCTTGTTCGAGTGCGTCGTGGTACCAGACATCTCTGCCATCCTTCATCTGGATGTCCTGGCATGTTCGTTTTACGACTATGACTTTTTCCACGGTTGGCGTGTTCTGCAGTGCGCGGTCTGCGTTGTCTTTTATTGCGATGATCTTTCCGCGTCTGTATGATCCATCTGCGGTTACGAGGATTTTTGCTTCGCAGTCGCGTATTCTATCTGCCAAGGCTTCGGCGCTGAAGCCTGAGAAGACGACAGTGTGGATTCCGCCTATACGTGCCGTTGCAAGAAGAGTTATCGGCAGTTCAGGAATTACAGGCAGGTAAACGGCTACGCGGTCACCTTTTTTGAGACCGAAGTCTTTGAAGACCTTGGCGAGTTTGTTGACCTCGCTGTAAAGCTGGTTGTAAGTGTAGGTTTTGACTTCGCCCATTTCTCCTTCCCAGATGTAGGCGAGCTTGTTTTTCTTGGGGGTCTTCACGTGCCTATCCAGAGCGTTGTGTGATATGTTGAGGATTCCGCCTTGGAACCATTTGTAGAATGGCGGGTTTGAGTCGTCAAGCACTTTGTCCCATGGTTTGAACCAGTCGATAGCTTTTGCTTTTTCAGCCCAGAACTCATGGGGGTTATTTATTGATTTTTCCCATTCTTGGCGGCGTTTTTCTCCGGAAGAGGGTTGCGTGTTATTTGGACAGATTTTCTCGTTGAACGGTAAATTTGTTTCAGACATTTCTTTTCATTCCATAATTCTTGTTCGGGGGAAGAATTTAATCCAGACAATATAAAGTTTTTCAGCCATTTACCAGAGAATAAAAAAGGAAAAGAGCCGTTTTTTAGCTTAGGGGACAAAGGGGCAGCATCTTTTTTCGGCGTGGATGTTGCATAGGTTGTTTGTTTGGCTTTACGGCTCTGATGTGCTCGGAGACTAGACCCCCTCCCTTTTATAAAGGTGGCAACATCAAGCGCGGATAGACCCTTTCCCCTCTATCGTTTCTGCATAGAATTGTTATTAGGCTCCAAATAGGCGGTTTGCCAAGAAACCTTGACAAAAACCCTTTTACAGCAGAAACAGCCTAGCACATTTGGGATAAGTATGAGTAAAGTATCACCTGCTGATGCAACCAATGACTCTTGGGCGCCGAAAGCACCGCTGCAAACGGCAAGAAGGCTAAGCCATGCGTTTTATGAGGTCGTTTATGGCTTCGCCTCGATAGCCTGCTTCGCCCCCTGCAGCATAGCTCTTCTTGGTTTTTCCCTTGAAGCCCTTGCTTGGAGGGTGCAACTTGAAAATAGGCTGCACGTTCGGCAGTTTCTGGTACTCCACCTTGCAGCTTGCTATCGCGTCGGCGAGCGCGTCTAGCGACTTGTAACCCAGTTTCTCCGCGGATTCGTCCGTCAATTTTTTGCCGCCGGCAAGCCTTCCCCGTTCTTTCAGGAGCAATGCCACGGTCTCTTTTGAGACTTCGCCCCATGTGACGTAGTTCTGCACGCGGTACAGCATACCTATGAACGAGGGACGATTGTCAACGATCACCGCATTGTTAGTTCTGGCTAAGCGGAGCATTTCGAGGGTTTCTCTGGCTTCACGCTGAGCGCTGATTGTCCCTCGAACCTTAACCACGGCAAAACACTTGCGTTCGTCAGCTTTTCCAGTCAACTACCTCACCCAGTCCGCTTGAGTAACTAAGCCATAAGTCTTCTTTAACCCATCAAAAATGGCGTACGCATACGACGGCACGGTTCTTGTAGAACCACGGCTTCTAACCCACAAGTCCTTCACGCCAGCCAATCCCAAAATCACCTTCGCCACTTCACTCGCCACAAGCCCCAAGCCCCTTGGACCCGGAACAATAATCACTCGCACGCCGCCGCATTTTCCCTCAACTTGGAAGGGCACCGAGTGGGGCTTTCCGCAACCGCACTCCCAACTTCCGCATCCGCGCTTAACAGGAACAATGTTCAAACGCGCTGCTGCAGCCGCTTTCTCTATAGCAGTTCGCACCTGACTGGCTTTTCCAGAACCCAAGCCTATGTAACCGTCCCTGTTCCCCACAGCCACAATTGCCTTAAACCGTGACTTTTCACCCGCGTCAGTCTGCTTCTGAACCAAATTCACGTTTATAACCTCCTCCTGAAGGTCGGGAAGCAAAGCGTCAACGATCTGAGGCTCAGAGATTTTCAAGCCGCTTAAGAAAACTTCTTCAATAGACGTTACCTTACCTTCCTGAATCATTTTACCTAGACGCGTTTTAGGAACCCATTCCTCTAAACGTTCTGCTCCTCTGTCATTACGACTCATGCTTTCTTTCCACCCTTCTTCTCGAATGATTTAATAATTTCAGCCTTAACCTTCGCAAAATGTTCAGGAAGCTTCTCAGGAGAAAGTTTCTGCTCCAAATACTTTGAGAACTTGGCAGAGTAAATTTCAGAGTCAACTCCCAAACTCTTCCCATACTCGGCAATGTGCGCCCCTTCTATGCGTTCCTTAACCATTTTCTCTTCATCATGAGGAACAACCACTCCAGCATCTAAAACCCCGCTCAACGCGGCAAAAGCCTTAGCACCTTTCGTCGGTGCAATCAACCCTATATCCAAAATAGCCTCCTTAACTCCCTTGGTTTGGGCTTTCAACCCACAGAGCAGCCCCGTAAGATATGCCGCTGGAACATTCCCCGTAGGTGCCTTCCACCCATACTTCTTCAACTCCCTGCTATGCGCCGCAGCCAAAACCTCGTCACCGTGCGGCTTAGCAACAATTATTTGGGCAACAACATTCTTAACCGTGCTACGAGTAACAAGCCGCGGCGTTCCAGACAGCACCAAAGCTTTCCGCGCTTGATAATCAGTTTTTCCTTCTCTTCTCCGCCTAAGCGGAACCCGATAAGTGGAACCCCGCGCCATCAACGTTTCCTCCAAAGATCATGAGCTTTCAAGTAACGCTCCAACTCTGCGACTGACTCGAATTTTCCGCTTCCAGCAATCGCATATAGTTTTCTGTAAGTAGTTTCCGTAACAATTCTGCTTGCCTTCAACTCACGAAGCCTTTTTCTCAAGGAACGAATCTTGCTCATCCACGCCTCTTTCTTAGAAATCTTCGCATATCCAGACCCAGTTCTGCTACCAGCACCTTTACGCCGACCCACCCGCTTCTTTCTCCGAACCACCTTCGCTCGAGACCTGCTTACGCCTTTTTCAGGCAAAGAGGCAATGACCTTTTCATGAATCAACTTTTTAACTTCTTCTCGGGTTATAGCCGATTCAACATCATCCATTCTTTCAGGATCAATCCAAACCCGATTTTGACCGACTTTCAATATTTGCGCCGCCAAACGCCTTTGACTACTAAGATTGGTCATTGTTTTTCAGCTCCTTTCTCAGCCTTAGCTTTCTTGCGTGCCCTTTTTGGCTTCTCAGTCTTTTTAGCTGGTGCCTTTTGCTCCTTTTGGGAAGCCTTCGTTTTACCTGCAGATCTGCGTTTCGGCTTCTCCTTTTCTTTGACAGGTTTCTTCTCTTCCTTGGCTGGCTTTTCAGGTTTTTCCTCTTCTTCCGCTGGTTTCTCCTCTTCTTTTTCGACCAATTCTTGAACTGGTGTAAAATTCAAAACGAAGACCTCGCGTTTTTTAGCTTCAGCTATAATCTGCGCCCGCTTTCTCTTACCAACCGTGTGGGCTATTCGCGCAGCCTCAGATTTCGGATCAACACTAGATACCTCTTTTGCGTTATGCACCAAAACTTCTCTGTATCCAGACGGGTGAAGCCCCCTAGCTCCTTTTGGTCCCTTATAGCCAACACTGACCGATGGCGGCCACCCCTTAATCTTCCGACGCATCTTGTTGTCTAATCCACGGGGTCTACGCCAGCTTTCTTTCAATTTAACGTATCGCCAGCTTTCTGGCCTAACGAAGGCTGGTTTTTTCTTTTTGACGCGTTTTCTCGCTTTCAGCGCCTTTTGCGATAGGGATACTTTTTTTTCTGACATCACGCCATTCCTTCCTGTCTTTCATACACGTATATGCCGTCCAAGAAAACGCGCGGGTCCTTCTTCTTCACTTTCGTGCCTTGCTCGATGTTCGCGGCGGTTTGGCTTACATCCTCCAAGTTTATGCCTTCAACAATTATGTCTTCACTTTGAACCTTAACCTTAACGTCACCGATTATCTTCACTCTTCGCGCTCGCCTTTCGCCAGTGAAGTTTTCAATCAAAACCGTTTTGCCCTGAACCTTGACTGAAATCGGAAAGTGCGAGAACACGATTTTAAGCTTGTATGAAAAGCCCTTTTCAACTCCAGTAATCATGTTTTGAATGTGTGAGTGTATAGTGCCTACAAGAGAGGCTTCCTTCTTGCGAGGCCACTCAGCCCAAACTCGAACTGTTTTATCGTCGTTAGCGTTAATTGATATTGGAACATAAGAAAAGTCACGCGTCAAAGTTCCTTTGGCGCCTTTAACTGTGACCTTTCGTCTTTCTACGTTTACTTCCACGCCGTCTGGAACTTGAATGATCTTGGAGATTTCTGGCAGCCGCATCAAAACACCTCGCTAGTAAACGAAAGCTAACAGCCTTCCTCCCATGTTCTTTTCTTCAGCTTCTCTGTGGGCTATCACGCCTTTCGAGGTTGAGACAACCATTAATCCAACGTCTCTTGATGGCAGGAACTTTTTCTCCCAGTTCTCGAACTCGCCGACTTTTACGGCGAAGCGAGGTTTAATAGCGCCGCACTTGTTTATTCTGCCCAGAAGCTGCACTTTAAACTTGCCTGAGCGCCCATCATCAATAAATTCGAACTCCCCGATGTAACCGTTCAACTGCATTATTCTTAACACGCGACCTAAAAGCTTAGAGGCAGGACTAATTATGCACTCACGCTTGTTGCGCATCTCGTTATTTATGACCGTTATCAACCCATTCGTCAATGTATCCATCTTGCTGCCTCATCACTCATATTTTTTAAATCCAAGCTTTGGCGCTGCCTCCCTAAAACAGTGCCTGCACAAATATAAATTGTAACGTCGGATAATGGGCCCATAAGAACCGCATCTGACGCAAGGTCTTGCTCCTTTACCATACTTCCTTTCTTTCTTCATTTTCTGCTTAGCCATTCATCCGTCTCCTGCCTTATACGATTTCAACTCCCAAAGTTTGCTTAACGAAAATAATCGACTCTTCAGGCGTTAACAAGTGTTTATGACCGATGTGCGTCTTCTGTTTCCTTCTGGTTTTCACTCGGTGACCCGGTCGATTAACTGAGACACAGACATCCATGCCGAAGATGCCCACATCAGGGTCGTACTTTACACCAGCTATTTCAATATGTTCTTTTATGCCGAAAGCAAAGTTACCTTGTCTGTCAAAAGACGAGCGAGAAATTTGGTTATCGACCACGGGCAGAACCTTCTTAAGGAAATCAATCGCAGCCTGTTTTCTCAGCGTCACCACACACGCGATTGACTCACCTTTCCTTAGACCAAAATCCCTTATTGTTTTCTTGGCTTTCTTCTTAACGGGCGTCTGATTTGTCAACTCTTTCAACACTTTAGAGGCTTTCTCCAGCGGTTCACCTGATTTCCCAACGTTAAGGTTGACGACAACCTTCTCAATTCTAGGCTTAAGCATCGGCTGCTCCTCCCACCTCTTAACCATCTCATCCTCAGACAACAGCAGTCGCCTCCGGCAAAGATATGAGGGATTTGGCTCCACCTATTGAAAAGACAAAGTCTAAAATTGTTTGATAACGATTACCTTTTTCATCCTCGATAACAACCAGGGCGTGTCTACGTTTCTTCGCCTCAGTTTTCTCAATCTCAACTATCTTGCCCTGCTTTCCAATGTTCTTGCCGCCAGTTATAACGGCGATGTTGCCTTTCTTAGTTTTCAGTTGATCAAGCACCTGTTTTTCAGGAAGCCCAAGTTTCAACGTGTCAAAAGTTTCGTAAACAACTTCCGGCGGGCTTTCGGAGCCTTCCGCTTTCACAAGCATGTTTGATCCGTCGTGGAGAGCAATCTGCGAGGTCCCGTTCTTGACTACGGTTTTGCCTTCAACTCTGAGCAGTTTGAAACTGGCTTCTTCTTTGCTGATTGGATTAAGAAATAGACCTTTATGTGAAGGCAGTATCCTGTAAAACCTGTTCAATTCAGGCATCGAAATAACATCCATCAAGCCTACAGGGAAATCGTCTTTGCGCCTGACTTTTCCGTCAACGTAAACTTTACCCTGCGAAATTATCTTTTTGGCTTCTTTTCTCGTCTCAGCCACTTCGAGAATGTCCCGGAGAACAAGCGCAAGAGGTAAACACTTCTCTAGGGAGTGAGGTCCAGATGAAGGTCTAACTATCCAAACGGCTTCTTTTCTGTGAATCGGCCAGAACCTCGGAGCGGGCTTACGTTTCAACCTTCCTACTTTTCCTTTCTTGCCCAAATCTACGTTCCTCCTTCCTTTTTCGAAGCTGCGGTCTTTCGCTTGGTCGGTGCTTTCTTCACTGCCTTAGATTTCTTTTCTTTTTCAAGAGGCGTCTTTTTAGCCACAGGTGTCACTTTCTTTTTCGCAACTGGTTTCTCTTCTTTTTTCTTTTTTGCAGCAGGCTTCTTCTTAACTGTTTTAGGTTTAGCTACCTCCTTCTTTTCTGGAAGTTTCTCTTCTGCTACGGCTGCGGCTTTCGGTTTTTTAACAGGTTTTTCTTCTTTCGCTTTCACAGCTTTCACTTTCTTCGCGGGCTTCGCCGCTACTTTCACCGCTTCCGGTTCTTTCTTGGGTGCCGCCAGTTCCTTCTTGCTTTCAACAACTGCTTTTCGCCACTTGTCGTCAAGCTTCAGGTTCTTTATCAAGACCTTCGACGGATGCACTGAAACGAATATGTTTGTTCCGTCAACCTTCTCACGTGTTAAGCCCTCAAGGAATATGCGGTACCTCTTCAAGTCTACCCGGCTGACTTTTCCTTCGAAGCCCGTGTGGTCTCCACGTATTACACGAACGGTGTCGCCTTTCCGGACTGGAAGAGTCTTAACACCTCTTGACGAGATCAGTTCTGGCGCGAGAGGAGCCGCCATAAACTTGTGGCGCAAGTGAGCAGGCGCATTAAAGAGCCGTTTGCGCTGTTTTCGCGGGTCTTTTACGGGTTTTGTTGCTTGCATACAATTTCACCTACACTATTATGCTTGAGGCACTTGCTATTCTTGGCCATCTTTCAGCAGCCTCCCTTGCCACAGGACCGCGAATTTCCGAGCCTTTCATTTCACCATCAGGAGTGATTATCACCGCGGCGTTATCTTCAAACTGAACCCAAACGCCATCAATCCTCTTGTAAGGCTTCCTCTGTCTTACAATAACCGCTTGGAAAATCTTCTTTCGCATGTCTGGTGACCCCTGCCTAACCGAAACAGTCACCTTGTCGCCCACTGTAGCAGAAGGATAGCGCCTTAATCGGCCTTTATAGCCCATGACTTGGATTAAGCGCAGTACACGCGCTCCAGTGTTGTCAGTACATCTTAGAGCCGAGCCAGCTAAAAGTCCTCTCGTAACTTTTTGTCCGTGAGAAAGCATGCCTTTTGCGATGAGTGCACGTTGTTTTGCTTTCGCCGCCACGTTACTTCGCCTCCAGTTTCTCCACAACAACGAAAGCTACTGTCTTGCTTATAGGACGGCATTCCGCGATTCTTACTCGATCGCCTTCTTTTGCGTCGATGCACGGCGGATTGTGGGATGGAATGTGACCTCGCCTTCGTTCATACCTCACGAATTTAGGTGAGAACTGAAGGTACTCACGTTCCACAACAACTGTTTTGTCCATTTTCGCGGTGACAACGACGCCGTCTAAAACGCGACCTCTAACAGACAGCGTTCCATGGAACGGGCAGTTCCTGTCGTCGCAGGATTTCTTGGGTTTCTTAAAAGTTAGAGACATTACCATAACCTCTTCACGGTTTTTTTGAGACGGTCTTCAGGTCTTCCAACTAAGAGTTTGCCGTCTATTTCGATGATGGTTCCGTCGGGAAACTTGAAGTTGAAAACTGCCGAGTTTTTTATCACACTTTTCGCCTTCCCTTTGTGCAGGATTGTGAAAGTGTTTTTTGTTTCGTCAATTACTTCGCCGTGTATTCCAACGTAACTTGGATGCGGGCTTTTGGCGATTTTTCCTTCGGTTCCGATGAATTCGTGACGTATGATGTCTGAGGTTACTTTCACTTGGTTTTCTTCTCCTTTTTGGCTCTTCTTTTTGCGGGTTTTTCTTCCGTTTTTCTAAGCCCCAGTTTGTCTTCATGCTCTATTGTAAGAATCTGGGCGATTGTCTTGCGCAGTTCTCTTATTCGGGCAGGGTTTTCAACGGCACCACCTGCTCGGACCATGGTTTTCAGCCTAGCCATCTCAACCCTGAGGTCAGAGAGCTGCTTAGTGCGTTCTTCAGCAGACATGGCTTTGATGTCTTTCAGTCGAAGGATTGGCACTTACTCTTTTACCTCCTTTTCTTCGGCTGGTTCTTTCACGTTTTCTGCCAGTGTTTCTTCAGCCTGTTCGTCGGTTGTCTCTTCAGCTATTTCCTCTTCTAATGACTCTGAGGTTTCAGCTTCTTCTTCCGCTGCTTCTGTCTTTTCTTCAGTTGCTTCAGTTGGCTCTTCAGGCAGTTCTGCCACCTTCACTTTTTGCTTTGAAGTTTCCTCTATTTTTTCCTCTTTTTCTGCTACTTTTTCCTCAATTTCCTCAGGCGGCAGTTCCTCGGTGATTTGGATTTTGTCTGGAAACTGTGCATCTGGAGGCATTATCTTAACTCTCACACCGATTATGCCTGGTTTGAGTTGAACGTGAGCTTCGGCTTTTTTCATATACCTCAATGCGGCATCGCCACATCTTGGGAAGTAGCCTGCTCGGAACTTTTCGAAACGTGCCCTTTCGGTTCGCAGCTTGCCGCTTATCACGATTTCTGCGCCTAACGCTCCTGCATCCATAACTTGGTTCAGAGCCCAAAAACCAGCGCGTCTGAAGTGAACGCCTCTTTGTAGGGCAGAAGCGATGCGGGATGCAACAACAAAAGCGTTAAATTCAGGGACCTCGATTTCTGAAACAGAAATTTGGGGGTTTGAAACCTTAAAGTTTTCTTCTAAAGTGGTGGCGAGGTCTTTTATTGTTTCTCCGCCACGTCCTATAACTATGCCAGGTCGCATGGCGTAAATTACCACGTGCGTTCCCAAGGGCGTCTTGGAGATGTCAACTCCACCATAGCCAGCGCGTTCAAGTTTTTTTTGCAGAAATTCGTCGATTTCTGTTTTTTTGATGGATTCGGTTATGAATCGTTTTACGATGGACATTAGAGTGTTTCTCCTTGTCCTGGTTTTTCTTCTAGGAAGATTTCGATGTGGGTTGTGGTTTCGTATTTTGGTGAGGATCTTCCGTGGGCTCTTGGTGTGTACTGTTTAAGTTTTGTTCCTGGGTAGGCGGCTGCGTGGAGTATGCGAAGTCTGTCTACGTCTAGTCCTTTGTTTTCTGCGTTGGCTTCTGCGGCTTCGACCACGTGTAGGATTTGTTGTGCTGTTTTTATTGGGTATCTTCCTGCGAAGGCTTTTTCTATGCCGTGGCGGTGTCCGAGTTTCTTTTTGTATCTTCGGAAGGGAACAGGTTTTTTCTTGTCTATAACATCTCTTAGGTATGCTTTTGCGTTGTTTAGGGTTTTGCCTTTGATTGTTCGGCAGACTTCTCGGGCTGCCTTGTGGGATACTCTGATTTCTCTGCCGCTGGCTTTCGCTGTTTTTTCTAGGTCGAGTTCTTCTTCGATTATGGAGTATCCCCATTTTGGCATTTTACATTTCTCCGACTGCGCATTTCAACAGCGTAATGGCGATTTATATGGCTTTCCGTATCAAAACTAGTTTGGGTTACGCTGAAGTGTGTGTAGTCCCGTGTGCGGGACTGTTCGGAACGTGAGGTGTACGGTTTATAGGTTCCGTCTTTGTCTTTTATAGTTTTTCCGAAAAACGCTTGGTTGTTGCCTGTTGCAGTTGGTTGTGCGCTGAACTGTTGTGCGATTTTTTGTCTATACCCCCCTATAAATAGATAAAACTGCTACTTAGACTACCGCTGGCTATCGGCTCGGAAAAGACTATAGCCCCCTTATATAAACTAAACAACATGTTTTTTCATGTTTGACGGAGAAGCTGAGTTGCGGTCGTGCTCTCGGCAGTTTAATGCTGTCTGTGCATCGTTCCTTTTATTAGTGTGCCGTTTTTGAGAATGTTAGTCTTAAGCGAGTCTGGAAGGTTTGTTAACTCGACTAGGTCCACAGGCATGCCCAACTCAAGCTCTATCTGGGCGTTCAGGTTCAGCAGTTCTTTGAAGCTAAGTTCTGGAGCGGCATGTACGCAAAGGTCTATATCTCTGCCGTAATTTCGACGGGTCACGCTGCCAAAAAGTATTGCAAGTTTGATTCTTTTTTCCTCAGCCAAAAATGCTTTGAGTTTAGCGGTTATCCTAGCTTTTTCTTTTCGGCTAAACTCGTAGTATTGAATCTTGTCATAGGCTGACTGCATACTTCTCTCTCACACTACCTATGAACTTGTCAACCCCTTTAAAGTCATCCTTAATTGAATCATAAACTTGCCTGTCATCTATCGACCAATAGCCCCCGCCCCTTAGACGAAAAGGAGTTGCGGAAGCTAAATGTTAATGTTTGTGTTCCGCGTAGCAGATAGTCAGGTGGGTTCAGGTTAATGTCTGATGGCAGGCGTTGGGTTGCGATTGTGCTCTCCGCTGTTGCTGGCGTGCTCCTTCTGGTCTCGGGGATCCGCGGTCCTGTAGGAACCTACGAGGTGGTGCGCGAGCAGCTACCAATGTTCATCCAGAACCAGCAGGTCCTGCAAGTCGTCAACACCGTAGCGATAGTCCTCATGGCCATATCGCTGGCAGGCGGCTTAAGCGTCCTCGCAGGCGCCTTCCTAATCTACAAGAACCACGTTGGCACTGGCAAGCTGTTAATCGGTTTAGGCGCAGGCGTAGGCATCCCTTGGCTAATCATGCTGGCGATAAGCTTAATCACCTCGGGGCAGGTAGCCTCCGTCATAGCGCAGCATAGTAGCATTGGCTGGATAGGTGTAATCTTGGCTTTCGCTGCGAGAACCATCGCAAAATAACACGCCAACTGGGCTTTTCTGGCTGCGCCGAATCCGAGTTTCGTGAGGGAGAGTCGGCGTTGCGGTTAGTACATTCGTTTACGAATACTGTTAAAAACTAGAAGCGCCAAAGGCTGTCCACAGGCGAGAATGATGCAGCCAGCGCTGAAGAAAGCGATAATCGCATTCGTCTTAGCCTCAATTATCCTCTGTTCTTTCGCGGCGCTGTTACACCTGCAGAAAAGCTTCACGTTCAGCATTTCACCAATGTCGCCTCGCTTGGTTCAAGTTCACTCGGGAATTCCCAATCTCAGGTCTGTAACAACCGACCCGTATTGCCTGCTGGCCTTGCCCACTTCTTTCAGCGCCGACGTCAATGCGAACAGCCAAGCACCTTTCAACAACAGCACGCGCACGCAAATCTACAATTACATCAAGGGCAACCCCGGCGTCCAGTTCAGGGGAATATGCGCCGCTCTGAGCCTTCCCGTAGGCTTGGCGCAATACCACTTAGGCGTCCTCATCAAAGCAGGGCTTGTATCATTCTTTCGGGACGGACGGTACAAAAGGTTCTTCCAGTCCAAGAAATTCTCAAAGAAGGAGATGCTGACGATTTCCCTGCTACGGCACAAGACTGCCAAGCTCATCTTAGAAGCACTGTTGCACAAGAAACAGCTGTCGCACGGCGAACTGGCATGTGAGGTCTCGATAACGTCTCAGGCGTTGACGTGGCACATGAAACGCTTAGAAAAAACGGAATTCGTTCTACAAACAAGCGAGGGCTTAAGAACAATTTACTCGCTGGACGAGAATTCAACGCCGACGCTGATGCAATGTTTGGCGCTTGTAGAAGAAAAACTGTAAAACAGTTAGAACCTCATACAGTGCCTTAAAGTAAGTGAACAACGTTATTACTTGTATGCCGAAACTGTACTTTTTGGGCGGAGAAAACATAGCAAAGCGCGACTCCAGAGAAATCAACGAAGCCGCCTTCGATGATGGAGGAGGAGCACCAGCCGTTGTGGTCTTTCCTTGGGCTCGCGCATCGTTCGACCAAGCGTATAAACGCAGGAAAAGGCTGTTAGACTACTTCAGAAGCCTCGGCGCGTGCACTGTCGACTTCGCAGGCTACTCCGACACATTTGAAGAAATCACCCGAAAAGTCGAGTGCTCCGACCTGATATACCTGCCAGGTGGGCTTGCAAGCGTTTTGGTTGAGCGGCTGAAAAACAAGAGCGTAGACAGACTGCTGCGCAAGTATGATGGGGTTGTCGTCGGAAGAAGCGCGGGTGCCTTAGCGCTGGGCAAAAAGTGCGTAGTTACAAAAAACAGGCGCACCCCAACATCCGAAATGATCAGCGGCATCGGGCTTGTGGACTTCAGCGTCAAAGCACACTACAAGCCTTCCAAAGACAACGCGCTGAAAAGGCTTTCAAAGGAAGAGAAAATCTACGCCATACCCGAACGTTCCGCACTTGTCTACGACGAGGGCTGCCTCTCATTCATGGGCGACGTTTACTTGTTCCAGAACGGAGAAAAGACACGCGCTAGCTGAACATCTGGGACATTGCAGACCCTACATAACACTCACAAATAATTTAATATCTCAATACTGCCTTCTATATTTGAGGTTGATTCTTTGCTTTCCGCATGTGTTTTAATAAGAACCACGCATGGCAGATTTGAAGACGTTGCCCAATTTTTAAGTCAACTAGAAGGCGTGAAACGGATCTTTCCCACCCTTGGAAGATACGACGTTGTCGTAGACGTCGAAGCTTCCGACCTTGAGGCTTTAGACGCCGCAGTATTAAAAATGGGCAAGTTTGCTGGTGTAGTCTTCACCGAAACCCTCGTGGAGATAAAAGGCAGGGTGGAAGAATGATGTTGAACGCTTGCATACTGCTGAAAGTCGTGCCCACCAAGGCTCAGGCTATTCTATCCGCGGTCAAGGCGATTGGCGGCGTAAGAAAAGCATACTTCACGTACGGAAGATTTGACATAGCAGTTTTCGTTGAAGTAGCGGACTACAGGGAGTTAAGAGCGGTCACGACCAAAATAAACGGTATCGAAGGAATAAGAAGCACAGAAACGTTACCTGAAGCATAATCTCGCAGCTGTTATAGGCTTACAAACAAGGAACGGCGCATTTTCAGGCTGAAACCACCGCATTTTCCACATCAATCACAGAAAAGCTGGGAAACATAGTCACTGGGGCATCTCTCAAGCTTCAAAGGCTTTGGCGTAGCGCGCGCAGAGCAGCCCGTCATAACCGCCAAGTTTGCAGCTATTTCCCGCAGAGTTTTTGTGAACGGATGGTTTGGTTTTTCGGAGGCAAATAGACATTTTCCTCTGGCGGCAAGTATGTCGCAAGAACAAGGTACGGCTCCGACTATAGGAAGCTGGTGAGTTGCAAGCTGTATTAAATTATTTTTGTGGGTTTCTGCAGAAAAATGTTCAAAGGGTATTTTGTTGATTATGATACCTGTTTTCTTCTCAAAAAGTTCATAGAGGTCACGCACCATCCGCTGAGTGCCTTCAACGTCAGATTTGTCGGGTGACATCACCACCAACACGATGTCGGCGCTAACGATGGCGTTTATGGCGGAATATTGAAGACCTGGACTGGTGTCAAAGAACACGTAATCGAAATGCATATCGTTAAGAAGAGACGTCTTAAGCGAAAAAAGCCGACCCAACGCCTCCATTTCCCATTTTCTATCTTTGGATTCCATCTCACGAATGGCTTCGGTTGACGGGTTGGCTAACCCAACAAGCAGTTTTCCCTTCGCCATGTCCTCGCTGGTGCAGTCTGATAGAACTTTTTCTATTTTGCACGCTTTGCTTAGATAATCGTTCACCCAATACTCCGCTGTGTTCTTAAAAATCGAGTGAATACTCGGCGCACGAAGATCCAAATCTAGTAGACAGACTTTTTTACCCATTTTGGCAAACAGGGTTGCCAGATTCACCGAGAGCAACGTCTTTCCTGTTCCACCCTTATAGGAGTGCAAGGCAATGATCACAGTTTTTCCTCCACCTTCCCCGCGGAGCTTTTTGAAGAACGCGCGACCTCGCGAGAAATACGCGCTTTGCGAACCCTTTGCGTTATCAAACGTTTTTGCTGGAACTCGAAACCGCATTCGCATCTGAACCCTACAACCTCGCTGTTCCTTTCAATTAAGCTGTGAATGCGTGACGCGGTACATCCTGAATGCAGTTTATGCAGCCGCCACATCAAGGCTAGGTCCTCCAAGGTTAACGGCTGAAACGTTTTCGCTAAGAAGAAGTACCAAAAGCAATAAACTGCTAAAGCAACCCAAAAACCCCCTATCAGCAACTCCAGCAACATGTTTATTCAGCCATTTCTGTATCGTATTTGCGCTGAAAAACGGTTCTGTGATTATCATATTTAACTCCTGTGAAGACGGAGTAATTAGAGCTAATCATGCATATTCAGAATTCGATTCAAAAGCATTACGCTCAAGACTACTATGCTTCACTATAATCACACTCTTTTCACGCCGAAACTGAAGCGGTTTAAGTTGCACGCGGTATCTAAACAAAAGCGTATTGTTGGTAGCCCGGGATAGCTTCAAACACTCGCTTCAAACTTTTTCGCATCCTATCAATGTGCGAGCAAGAACTAGCTTGATTGCGATCGAAACGAATAGATTTTACTCGCATTTTCGCTATTCAGGCGAGAGTTCGAGAATTTTGGCCAACACGTTATTCTCCTGATATGATTTCTAAATAATCTGCACAAGAATGACGGCCCCGAACCAAAATGGATTCGTAAAAAAATCATGACCCTCTCAAATGTCAATCTTTTCGCGATTACCCCCAAAAAAACAAATTAGCTGCTATTTTATTCTCAGCAAATATTGCCCAAGTTTCCATTTTTGCTTAGAATTTATCGTCTCACATTCAACTCACTCCAAGTATCTTCAGATTGTAAGCAAGTTTGACATCGAAACCTCAAAGTGTTGTTTTGTTCTACTGTTCCATTGTTCTAATGTTAAATTGTTGTACCTCCAACTTTCACTGCATTTGTAACGAGAAGTTTAAATAAAACTATCTCGTAAGATTCAATACGCCGAGGGAGAATGAATGCAATTAAGCAACTGGACAATAAACATAGAAGCAATAAACACCGACAAGAAACAATTGATATGCCGCAGAATAACTTTTTGGAAAAGAGACTTCCCCATCTTTGAAGCGGACCCAGCTACTGACGAACCACAGCGATACTCCTTTAAATACGAAAAAACCCTAGAACCACAACTAACAGAAGCCGTGAAGCAATCAGAAATACTATCAGTCATAATTGAAAACCAGAAAATCGTACAAATAAAATAAAAAATTCAAATCTAGCCAACTAACGTAGCAAATTTTTTTAGGAGCGCGTTTGCCCGTCCTTGAACCAATTTGGGTTCAGAACACACTCAACCCAAACGCTTAGAGCTTGCGGTTTAGTCGGTCGCCGCTCAAGAAAAGCTGGAAATTCATTTACCTATTAGATTAATATGCGTTAATATCCAAGTAGTCTGACGGAAACTAGAACCCTCTCGATATATAATCGACTCAACGCAAACACTAACAGGAATGTTTTTTGAAAGTCGTCCTGACTAGGGTTGATGTAGCCCGGGAGAGAGACAACTTCCACTTCTGAAACACAAACCCAAATCAATTCAAAAACCAAAACACAAAAAACAGCTCAATCCCTAAGAAGATGTTGTGCTAAGCAACCCCTCACAACTACTTCTAAACAAAAAACCCAACTAACAGAAGACAATGGTAGCCCGGGAGATACGGGCGCCTAGGCATGAATTCATACGATTTGAGCCTCGGGAAAACAAAGCATCTGCCTCTTTTTTCTATTTTTTGCGAATTTGTGAGGCTGAGTTTTTATGGTTAGGGACCATGCAGTTTCAGTTGTTCAGCCTAAGAATCTTATCTGCAATTTTCGTGCTCCTAACCTGAAGCAGTTTCAGCGGTGGAAGGCTTATGTTCAGTGGGCTAAAGACAACGGCATGGACGTGTGCCACCTGACGCTTAGCTTGACTGATTCCTTTATGAAAGGCATTGAAGGCGCAGCCCAAGTTCGCAATGGGCAGCAGGTTGTGAATATTCAGCAGAATAACGTTTTTCAGTATCAGGTTTCCAAGCCTCGCCGAGAGCCCTACAACTTAAGTTGTGTAAGAAAAGAGTTCCAGAAAACAATTAATAGTGCTCTTTTTGAAGCGTATGTTCTTAACAAGGCGAGAGATTTAACGCGGGAATTCAGTTATCGAGACTTTCTAGAGTTAAAACACGACGCTTTTCGCAGGATCATATTGCGTTTGAGGCGTAAAGGCAAAATTGTGGCTAATCCTCAACGTACCGTGCCAAGATTTTACTTCTTGGCTGAACGAATCAGTGAGTACACTCGTGATGGGAGAACAACACAGTAAAACATTTGTTTACAGAAGCACTAGCATAAAATCGGAGGTAGTTTCTATTCTAGTCGATTGAGTGGTGAGTTTTCCACCATAACTTATCATTTTCGTATCTGGTATTCCATTATGTGTTTTTGTTGTTTGATTTGTTGGTAGTCTGAAATGCTAGAATCTTTGGTATTAAAGAAGGGGGGCGTAGATTAGATTTGTACTAGAGTCTATTTTTCTAGGGGTTTCAAGGGGATTGTCTGTTATTATTTTTATTTCTGATAATCTTAGTATAATGTGTAGAATCTACTAAGGAAATACGAAAAAAATATAATGGTGTTGCTAGTAAGTAGTTATTCGATAGATGGTGATAGATGTGAAGAATGAGTTAGAAGCGTATATTTCTAGAGAGTTAGTGAATATCTTTAAGGACTACACTCTAGTTGCCACAAACGAAAAGCTTCCAGGGAATATCGAAATTGATTTTCATTTCAAGGATAACAAGGGTAAGGATGTTTTCGTAGATGTAATTTCACATAGGATAGATCGTTCTATGTTAAGCAAAATTCTTAATCTATACTCATCTATTTCCAACATCTATCCAACTCTCAAGAAATTTGAACTGGTTATAGTTGGTTCAAGTGTGACGCTGCCTATAAGGAATGAGCTAGAGCAGCTTTCTATCAGGCTTGTCACTTTTAAGGAACTAGGAATAACTCAAAGGAAACTGAGACGTATTCCCGAAAGCCAGAGACAAATGCGAATCCGTAAATTGTCTCCTGACGAGGCAAGATTAGTGACTAAGTGGGAAACTGAAAAGAAGACGATAATTCGAGCCTCCGATATTAAAAGCGTTTTAAATTGTACACTTGACTATGCATACGTTCTCCTACACAGTCTAGAGAAGAAACGGTGGCTTGAAAGGATCGAAACTGGAACTTATCAGTTTGTTCCATCTGCGTATGGTCTTTATCCAAACAAAATTCCTCCGTCAAACGCATTTGCTGTGGGCGCTGCCTTTGTTGACCCATATTACTTCAGTTATTATACGGCGAATAGTCATTATGGCTTTACCACTCAGATGCCGTTCACTTATTTCATTGCTACGACTAAGAAGAAGGCCGATGTTGAATGGCAGAGTGTCAATTTCAAGTTTGTTACGCTTTCAAAAAGGAAGTTTTTTGGCTATCGAACTGCAAAAGTGTTTGACGCAGAGGTCTGCATGGCTGAACCTGAAAAAGCCATTATTGACTCATTCGACAAGCCGCATTATGCAGGGGGAATAGAGCAGCTCGCTAGAATCGTTTGGAGGGGTTTTCCTCAGATTAATCTAGAGAAGCTGGTGGATTACGCATTAAGAATGAAATCACATTCTTTGGTCCAGCGTCTAGGTTTTATTATTGATTTTCTGGAGAAAGATGATATACTGGAGCCATTGTCTCCGCATCTGAAGATCATGTTGAAAAGCTATGTGGGGAATGCTACCGTTTATCTTGATAGGAGGAGACCAAAAAGGGGGGCGTTTTCTAGAGATTGGAGAGTAATGAACAACGTTTCTGAAGAGCAATTGTTAAGCGAAATTGAGGTAAGGTGAGACTGTTTGTTGGAGAGAAAATTTGTTGATTTCTACGCAAGATCTTCAAACGTTCCTTTAGATGTGGCTGAGAGAGATGTCGTTCTCACTTACGTCTTGAAAATTCTTTCTAAGATGTACTAGCAAATTTGGTTTTCAAAGGTGGAACCTGCTTGAAGAAGTTGTTCTTCGGCGGAAGTGGCCGGTTTTCGATGGATTTGGACTTTACCAGTGTTGGTGTTTCAGTGGAAGAACTCAAGAAAGCGCTCTCTAATTTGCTGAATGATAAGCAGCATTATGGCATAAAATTCAAAATCGCGGAAGAGAACATTAGACGTGGGTTTGGTGCTAATGATGAATCTTACCTAGCTCAAATTAATTATGTTCATGGATGGAATTCTTCAGAGTTCAGTTTGGAAGTGAGTTATAGAGAGAGCCCAATATTGGCGCCTGTTGAAATGCCTCAGTTTGAAGAGATGTATTTCAAGTATCTGGAATTCCCGAGTTTTTCTATAAAATGTTTGCAGAAAGAAGAGCTGTTGGCTGAGAAATTAAGGGCTGCCTTTCAACGGCTTAGAAGCAGGGATTTGTACGACCTTTATTTGTTTTCAGGAAGACCAATGGACAAAGTCAGATTGAAGAAGCTAGCAGTACTTAAGTGCTGGAATGTGCGTGAACCTTTCAAGCCTGATGTACTGTTTGAGAAAATCTCTGGAGGCGAATACGACTGGGAAGACCTTCAGCGCTTGGTTAGAAGGAAAGGTCTGCCCTCGGAGGCAACAGTAGTTAAAAAGGTTATAGCAGAATACTCATTTCTCAGCGACTTGGACAGCGACCTGCTTAGAATAATTAAAGACTCCAAATCACATAAAGAAGCATCATTTGTGGCGAGTTATAAAAAGTCGGTTTAATGCTTTTAAAAGCTGGAGATCGAAGGATACCTTATTTCTCGTGATTTCTCAGGAAAGCTAAGTAAAATAAACTAGAAGTAGTAGTCTAGCCAAAATCACAGCGCACTACTACTTCTTGGCATGTTACGGGCGCGTTCTAAGGCTCATGCTTAAAAGCACCCAACCATCGGAATTTCCTTGATTTCTTGTTCCTACTTTTCAGTCTGATGATCAGGCAATACATTAAACGTTTTATAGAAAAACTTAGCATTGTAGAAGAGAGTTAAAGTGAGCACCAGCAAGGCAAGAGTTTTGTGCGAATACTGCTGCAAACATCTTCGAAGCGAGATAGTCCGTTGCGCAAGTTCTGAAAAGCCAATAAAGGTGACGTTTGACCTCTGCAGTGATTGTCAGCTACGATTTCAGCGTTACAACGATTTAGCCATAATTTATGGAATAGCTTATTCTCTCGGCAAAGAGCATATTCGCGATCAGATAATGATGAGAGACTTTGCACAACTAAGTAGGGAGCTTATCGGACGCATTAGAACCGAGGAAAAATCGCCAATAGAACTTTTTGAAAAATATAAAAACGATTTGGCTGAACTATCCTTTCGTGCCACAGAGGTCTCAAAGGTTTATGAAACAAGATATCGACATGTTTTTCCTTTAATCAAACTCAGTATGGATAGTTCGAGAAATGAAAATCCTTTACTTTGGTATCGAGAATTCATTCATCGAAAAATTAAGAAAGCCTATGGAAGTTGATTAATCTTGGGGAGACGTAGAAAAGCACTTAGTCCAGCCGAAAAAGCCCATAAAACACGAAAGAAAAAGTATAGATTAATTCGCAATTCTATTTTGTTGCTTGACTGCACAGTTAGAACTAGAGAGAAGTGTTCTGAGATAGATTTTTTGGAGAGGTATCTTGAGATTATTAATCGTCAATTAAGAGCTGAAAATAAGAAGGAAGTTGAAATTCAGTCGCAGAGAGTATACGGTCCCAAAGTCCTTGTGGACTCTTTAAAGTATGCTTATCAATACACAATCCATGTTTCATCTCACGGGGATGTCGATGATGATGGTGATACTTATTTAGATTTGAGTCGAGGAGAGCTTTACGCTGATGACTTAAGAGGCATTTGGAAGGAGTTTAAGGAGGATGAAAGACCTTTGTTGCTCATTTTATCTGCTTGTTGCGCAGGTCACAAAGATCTGATACAAGCCGTTTCAGAAAATGGGTGCAGATACTGTATTGCACCGGTACTTCCAACAAACTGGGAGCATGCTGCTTTGTTCTCAACCTTTTTCTATACATACCTTCTCCTAGGTCAAATGCGCCCTGTTGCTGCTTTTCGCAAGGCAGTTCGCAGTTTACCTGAACTTACTGGAAAGTGGAAAATGCACGACAAAGGAAAAGAAGTCGAATCTTAGGTTTGAAAGATTACTAACATAAAGAAAACGTCAAGCTACCTCCTCTCTCCGCAATTACTTACATCTCAAGCAAGTACGTCAGATGCAAGCCGCACCGAGTTTGGCATTAGATATGTGCCGCATTCTTCTCAATATAGTCAACAGGATTGGCCAGAAAGCTAAGAAAAGAGAAAGCTTCACTTTGGCCATGTTCCAGTTCATAGAGGACTCTCGCCCTAATCATTTTAGTTATGTCATATGAGTCAACTTTTGATCCGGTTTTACTTAGTGCCCGGGCTACTTCAAGCATATTCGAGAATCTCTTTGGAAGCATCGCGTCTCGAACTTTAATTAGAGAGTAAATGTTTGAGTTAGGTAAGCCAATTTGCCTTAAACCTCTTGGGGAGGCAAAGTTAAAGAAGAGTAAAATTGCGTTGCCACTGTTTTCAGTCTCAAACAATCTGTCACGAACCATTTCATAAACAACCTGTTTTAAATTGTGTCCAGCCTGTTTTGAGTTTTCTGGCTGAGACTATTCTATCTTGAACTCTTTCGACGATGTCGCGCTCCGTTGAGGAGCCTATAAATACTCGGTTCAAGATCAATGATTGTTTCTCATCCAAAGGCTTCAACTTTAGAACTAAAAGCTTGAAGTATCTGTCTCCGATAGCATGTGCATAACTTGTATCCTTCTTGTCGTAAACGTCCAGTATGTAAGCAAATTCTTCATAAGTTTTTGAAGTTTTGGATCTTGAACTTACAGTGATTTTGGTCAGCTGTTTCCCACTTTTCTTTCTCCTCTTCTTAGACGCCTTTTTCATTTTCAACCGTAATTCCCCCATGTTTAAGACAGCGGAGGCTTGCTTTAGAAGAATCTGGGATCTGCTTGTTAGTTATAGCGCGCTATAAGAGCTTTGTTTTTCTATTCGTCATCCACAAGGTTTGTGGTGCTGGGTGAAAGCACATACTGATCTATATTTTACAGTCAGCTATTTCTAAAATTGCATTAATTAGAAGTACTCGGCGCGAAGCGCTATACGACTACTACTTATAGTTGAATGCTCCTTCAACCAGTTTCAGCATGGTTTTAAGAAAAAATTTCCTCTGAGAACAGCGTTTCAAATTGCGACAATTAGCTTTTTCATTAGTTCTGTTATTTGCAATCATGAGTTACATTTAACGAATTTTATATGCTTATGTCGATATAGCAAAAGCTATGTCACTTCCAAGGGTGCTTTATCGCTCTACCATGTGTGAAACTATATAGAAAACTGGAATGCTGAAAATGTGCTTGCAGAAACTGGGACCTAAGCGGAATTTACCTGAAACCAGGAATTTATCGGAACTTGAGAAAGAAATACATGAGTTAAAATCAAACTACAAAAAAAGCAGACGGATCAAGTTTCTTAGGTTTTTGCTGATTGGTTTTCTGTTTGGCGGAGATTATGGGTGGCGAATTGCTCAACTAACTGACAAAATTCGGAATAGAGTAAGCGGGGATGTTTCTGAAGTCAGCAGGTTTGCTCATGAAATAGAAGAAAGTGGGACCTACTTAATTCATCCAAAAAAGGCAAGATGTCTTTCGAGAATAGAGTTAGCTGAATCGGAGATAGTAGCATGCGAAGAAAACAATGTGCTTAGTCCCGAATTCATTGCAGAAATTAGGAAAACGCTCAACAAAAGCAAACTATCCGTTATGAACTATAACGATGAGTTTGTGAAGCAGAGGAAAAATGAGTATAAGCATCTATGGTCGAAAGGCTTGATTTCTCTTGATGATGAGCAACAGACGGCGATTGTTACGGATGACAAGCATAATCTTGTGGTTGCAGCTGCAGGCTCAGGCAAAACTGAAGTGCTCATAACTAGAATTGCCTACTTGATTAAGCGTGAACCTGATGGTGTCGAGCCTAATCGGATTTTGGCAATAGCATATCAGAGAAAGGCAATGGAACAAATCGAACAGCGCCTAAGGGACCGATACGGAATCGATGACGTGTGGGTCAGAACGTTTCACAAACTTGGGAAAGACATTCTTGAACGTTCTGGCAGGATAATAGAGAGAACAGACATTGTTGATGAAAACAGAAAGTTTGGTTTTGTGAAGAGTTTTTTTGAGGAAGAGATTGTCACTAATCGCGATTTTTATCGATTATTTATTCGTTACATAAAAACTGTTCATGACAACGACGATGAGCCGACTGAAGCGGACAAGGGAGAGGTTGTTGCTCACGCAATAGAACGTAGTTACGTTTCAATTAATGGTACGAAGGTCAATAGCAGGGCTGAAAAAGAGATTATGGATTGCCTGCTGACTCATAAAATCAATGGAAAACCGATTTTTGTTGGTTATGAGCCTGACGTTGGTGGTTTTAGACCTGATTTTTATCTTCCTCAATTTGATGTTTTCATTGAGCATTGGGGGCTTCGTAAAGATGGTGAAGTGCCAGAATGGTTCAGTCAATCTACCGACGAATATCGCGAGTCGATGGAGAAGAAAAAGAAGTGGTTTGCTGAAAACAATCGACTTCTAATGGAAACCTTTGCTTACGAATATAATTCAGAAGAACCTGAAGAGTTCGATGAATTGTTGAAAAAACGTCTCCTTGAGACACTTCAAAAAAAGTTTCCAGACCGAAGTTTTGAGTTTTCGCGTTTGAATTACGAAGAAATTTTGAATTGGTTTGGGATTCTCAAAAGACACCTATCGAGGATATTCAGAACTTTATTACTATTGCGAAGACTTATGGCTTAAGTCCTGAGCAAATTGAAGGAAAACTTAGGAGAGGAAGATGGAGCGGCAAGCAATTGGCGTTTGGGAGGCTTGCGCTGGAGGTTTTTCGGGCGTATCAAATGCAGTTGAAGAGATTTGAAAAGACTGATTTTGAGGATATGATTAACGAAGCTGTTGAGGCTTTAGAGAAGGACAGCAGTTTGTATGCAGATGTGTATGACCACATTCTGATAGATGAGTATCAAGATATGAGTGCTCAAAGGCTAAAACTTCTTAAAAAGCTGCTTGAGCGGAATCCCGATTGCAAGCTTTTTTGCGTTGGCGATGATTGGCAGAGCATAATGGGGTTTTCTGGGTCGAACCTGAATTTCTTCGTTAATTTTGGTAACTACTTTGCAAATCCAGCGATAAGCAAAATCTGTACTAATTACAGAAGCGTTAAGTCAATTGTTGATGCTGGCGCAGATTTGATAAGAAACAATGGCGCGAGTCAAGTACAGAAACCCTCACTGTCAAATATTGAAGAGATTAAGCCAATCGCCGTTTACAGTTCTGCGGAAAAATGGGATGAGGCGTATTTTGAGGAGACGGTTCAAGATTGTTTGAGGCGAATTGGCGAATACTTAGGAAAGGGGTATGCTGCAGACGAGATTCTTATCCTTACGCGGTATATGCGAACTAAGATTAAAGGTAGAATCAGATTCTTTCAGATTGTTCAAAAATTTATAGAGGCTTCGAAATCCTCCAGTTTTAAAGTAGCTGTTGACCACGCCAAAGAGCCTAACGCTGTTAGGTTGCTCACGGTGCATAAATGTAAAGGATTGGAGGCTAAGGTTGTTTTTATTTTGAACGTGGTAAAAGGTGAGTTTGGTTTTCCTAGCGAAATTGAAGACCCAGCGATTTTTGAGGTGGCAAGAGAAGACAATGGAATAAAAGATCAAAAGGAAGAAGAACGCAGACTTTTCTATGTTGCCGTTACCAGAGCAAAAGAAGACCTATTTATCTACACTCGTCAAAACGAAAACTCAGAGTTTCTTGCAGAAATAGCTGCCTACACAAGGCCACTTAGTTTTAGTTAATAAGCGGATATTATTGAGAGCTTTTCGCATGTTATGTTTGCAATAACTGGGGTTCTATGGTTTTGTTAGCGTTACACTCAACAAATTTTTAACATAGGATTGATGATTTAGCCTCATTATTTGCTATTAATACTATAATTTCATAAAGATTATAGTTTAAACCTTTGATTTACTAATTAGGGAAATTGTATGGCAAAGCTGGAGGTTTCTGCTGCAGTTTCTCCTAGCAGGAAGGCGCGTAAAATTCGCCGTAAGTATTGTGAAGTAATTGACCGGACATGCTTTTTTGCTGAAATTGACGCTGAAGTCAGAGATTGGTTGTTTGAGTTACAAGATGATGACCGATTGAGTGTTGCGCTCAAAGCTTTCAAGGCAATTGATCAACAGATGAAGATAGGTGCAGATGTCCGTGAGATAGTAAGTCAGGTGCTTAAGGAAATTCGAAGTGATTTTGGGAATGTCAAGGATGGTATGAGTTCGGCAGTAGATGACGTTAAAGAATCTATGGGTAAGTCTGTTAAGGATTATCTGAAGGATATGGTTGAGCAGACTGAAAAGAGGAAGGAAGAAACTGAGAAGTTTGTTAAGAAAAACATTGAAGAGCAAACGGCTTACTTGGTAGAAAAAGTTGATATTTTGATCAAGCAGGGCAAAGGTATTGAAGAAATTCAGAAGGCGCTAAAAGAAGATACGGAAAAGTTCGTGAAGGACCTGATATCGAGCCAAATGTGTATTGTTGTCGATAAGATTGAAACTCTTCTGAAACACGAGAAGAGCCTTGAGCAGCTCCAGACGGAAATGAAGGAAGATACCAAGAAGTTTGTGAGAGAGATTGTTGAAGAGCAGATGAAGGCGCTTGTGGAAAAGGTCGAGCTTCTGCTTAAGCAAGGCAAGAGCATTGATGAGATTAAGGCTGAAATCAAGAACGTCTTAAGTGGAATAGAAGGAGCTACTGGCGGACTTAACACTGTTTTGCAGAGCCTAAAGATTGCGCCGGTTAAAGGTGAGAAAGCAGAGCTGGAACTTCTCGATTTGATTAACGAGACTTTCTTGACAAACAAAAATGTTGCCATTGAGCCTTTGGGTGGTCCAGATGCCACGGACATAATAGTCAAGTTTTCGTATCAGGACTTAGAAATCGGCCGTGTATTGATTGAAAGTAAAGCCAGCGATACATGGAGTAACGATTATCTTGAGCAGACGAAAAGGGATATGAACCGGTACGGGATTGCCACGGCAATATTGTCGGTTAAGAAACCGCCGAGATCAGCAAAGGTTAAAGGTTATACAATTGATGATTCGTTGGGCATAGTCATTATTACAACGCCTGAGATGGCTGCTTCCACGTTAGCGATGTTTTATGATTTGTACCTGACAAATTATCGATTTGGAAGGCAAACAATTAACTTGCAGGCCATAATGGACGACAAGGACATAGTCTGCCACATAGACGATAATCTGAAGTGCTTAGATGATTGCAAGAAAATTAACGATTGCATAGATAAATCACAGAGGGACATTCACAAGCATGTCGCATCAATAATAGGTAGATTAAAGGATAATAATGAAAAAATCGCGTTGATTCTCTCCAAACACACTCAAACTACAACTGTTAACAAAGAAAAGTGAAAAACAGTTCAGATGTTTTGCGTTTGAGCTATAAAATAGCGTGCAAATCGAATCATCAATATTGTTGCTAGCTTCAACGCGTATAAGAATTCAATTTTGTCGGTTGTGTTTTCTGAGCAGGGTGCATTTGGTTGGTTGCTGACTTGAGTTAATGTAATAGTAGTCGTTTCTAAGCGCTACACGACTAATACTTCTTGTTTATGGCTCCGTTCTCAGAAAATCCGTCGGAAACTTGAGCTGGCTTCTCGTTTTTCTGAGGAGACGGGCATTGGCTAAAATAAACAGCGCCGACTGAGTATGGGCACTCTGCTTTTTCGGCTTTCTTGCATATTCTGCACACATCACTTAGTAGTTCTCTGTTAAATTCTCGAACTATAGACATTAAGACCTCGCGTTTTTCTTCAGAATTTAGTTTGTCTAGCAAGTCTATGACGCTTTTTTCAGTGATACAATTAATACTCTGCTTTTTTAGTTGAGCCATCATTCCATCGGATGCATCTTTAACTATCAAGAAAACGTTTCCCTGTTGTATTCTGCCGTCTGAAAAATTGAGAAAAAGTTCATTCAGGAGTTCCGTAAATTTCTCTTCACTTGTCAAACAGTAATTTTTAATTTGGTAAACAACACCGAAATTGGTGGAAATGTCACCTCCTTTGTCAACAGCGTATGTTTTACTGTCGCGGTCGAGTCTACATCCGAACTTCAACAAGAAAACCTTCAATATGGAAAACATGCATATTTCGAAGCCATATGACATGGCTAAGAACCCTCGAGCCTTTCTGTCGAAACCAACCTCCAAGAATTCTCGAAATTTCTGGCTGTTGTCCTCATGTAGTATTTTTTCCAAGTATTTTCTTCGGGCTTCTATTTCTTTATTGTTATCATGGTCTTTTTCGATGAGCTTTTTCAAAGTGACAAGGTTGCCCAGTTTCATGTTCAGATGCTCTTCGATTTTCTCTTGCGTATAGTTAATTAATTCTTTAGCATTTGAGAAATAGTCTTCTTGAACTGCGTATTTTCTTTGCGAAATTTGACGCAAAAAACGATGTCGGGAACTTAATCTGCTGATATAAGTATCATTAAACGTTCCACCTATGTTGAAGTTATGGTGCAAGTAGTTCCTGATGAAATTGCAGATTGTTGCTTCGTAACCTATCTTAACAGAGTCATTTTCAACCACTGGGTTCTTGTTTTTTTTCAACATATTCAAGATAAAACAGCATTAAGAGTGGCGAAATAAGCTTTGTTGTGCTGCGGGTGATTATTCCATCAATTTCGTTTTTCAGCTTTGTACATATAGGATTCGTCAACTTGGGTTCCTTAAAGAACAGTATACAGCATATACAGCATATATCTTTAAGACTTTATCCCAATCTATTCAAAGTAGTTCGCGTAATTTTTTTGACAAAACATAAGTGAGGCGATTTTGCCTGCGCGAAGAGGTATACTTACAGTGAGCGCTAGGAGGCTTTCACATAGGCACACTCGTCAAACTCCAATACCGCCACGTCAAACGCGACCTCGAAAAAGGCATAACCCCAATCCACATCCACGTAGAAGCAGAAATCACCAAAGGAAAATACCACGACTACGACACATTCATAGGCCAAGAAGCCGCAGACTACCTCAAAGCATACGTGGAAAGCAGAAGAAAAGGCAGCTACAGAGGCAGAACACCCCCAGAAAACATCCGCGACGACTCCCCACTAATCCGCGACGGACACAACAAACACGTAAGAACCATAACCACAGTCCGACTCCACGGCATAATACACAACCTCTACATAGAAGCAGGAATCCTAACCCCCAATCCCATAGGCAGACGCTACGACCTACGCGCCCACAGCATACGCAAATTCTTCCGCACACAAATGGCAGCACTAGGCGTAGACCGCGACTACATCGAATACATGATGGGACACACCATAAGCACCTACCACGACATCAAAATGAAAGGCACCGAATTCCTAAGAGGCATATACCTATCATCAGGACTAAGCATCCAACCAAAAACCAGAATAACCAAAATCGACGCCCTCAAAGAAATCATGCGCGCATGGGGACTCAACCCCGAAGAAATCTTAACCCGCGACGCCCTAACCAGACCAAACATGACCATAATCAACCAAAGCCAAATCGAAAACCATCAGCTCTCCCAGCTTACAACAGCTCTGCGGGAACAAATGATAAAAGAAATCCGCGAAAACAACCAGCAAAACATGATAAACACAAGCTCGGGACAAAGTAGCCCGGGAGAGATTCGAACTCTCGTCGAGGGCTCCAGAGGCCCCTATGCTTGACCGCTACACCACCGGGCTCCAGCCTATGCCATCAAAACACGGATTCTACGTAATAACTTTAGCGTTGCATTATTCGCCGTTCTTTTCCTTCAGCGCGTCTCGGACGCAGTGACAGGCTTGGACAACTGGATTCCAGTCGCCACAGCACCATAGCGTATCTACTAGTGGATCTTTGTTTTGGGCGTAGCGCTTTAAACAGAACATCCTCGTGGGGTACTCGTACGGGTTATGGCTGCCACAGTTGCCGCAGAACCTTTTCTCTTTCTCTACACCTTCCATCACATTCTCCTCCGAGTGCCAAGCCTGCGTTTAAGATACGGCGTACGCGTGAACTCGCTACCCAGCCTCTCAACCACAGAAGCCACAATCAGGGGGAACATCACTAAAGCATCGCCGATAACCATGATCTTGTCGGCGTCTCCCCTCACTTTTCCCCAACTCATGCTTTCTCTAAGCGTAGAACCTGATAAGCCTCCAGTTTCAGGCCGATCCATGGTTATTACCACGGCGTAGTCCATGCCCTTATTGGCTGCTATGGCGGCAGATTGCACCGTGTTTCTGGGCACTCCCCCGCCAATCACCACCATCCCGTTTTTAGGCGATTTCCCACAGATATCGCATATAAGCGGCACATCCTTGAAGGCGTCAACCGCTAGTATGTTTTTTTGGTTTTCCTGTGAAGCGTGAAGCAGATGGACGTAGCCGAATTCCGAGTCGCGGACCGCGGGAATGAAGATGGGCACGTTTTCTTCATACGCAGCGCGCAGAATAGAGTTTGGGTCCTTGAGCCTCTTGCCCAGTTCCCACGCAAACTCGTTTGAAGAGAGGCTTTCTCCGTTTCTCTCACCCGCGATCTCCCGGTACATTTCAGAAATCTGGTAATCAAGTTTCACATAGTCTTCTTCCGGAACGAAAACATCGTAAATGCGGAAAATGTGGTACCTGTAAAGCTCACGGTCATCCGCGGTCCAACTTCCCTTATAGTGATGCCCATTCAAAGCTTCAATGGTGTCGTGGACCATGCTGGCTCCAGTGCTGACTATAACATCGACGAGTCTTGCACGAATGAGGTCGGTGACGAGCGCGCGCATTCCCGCTGGAACCAGGGCGCCAGAAAGAGCTAGAAACACGGTGCAGTCTTTGTCTCGCAGCATTTTCTCGTAAATGTTGCACGCCCGAGCGAGCCTTCCAGCCCCGAAAGAGCCTGAACCCTGAAACTGTTGGATCAGCTGGTTCACTGTCAGCGTGCCGTTTATTTTTATGTGCTTCACTGGACTCTGCAGGTAATCCTTCCGTTTCATCAAAACCACCATCCAAATGATTCTATTCTCTATAGAATGTGAAAAAAGCCCTTTTTTACATTTCGTTTACAGTTGAAAATCGCGGGTCTGCTGGACTAGCCCCCAAACGGGGTCAAGTCCATAAATCTGATAAGTTTTTACGAGACTTTTGAGTTTCGATTTTCAATAAGTCGTGTTCTTAGCCCTCAACTATGCACATTCACATGCAAACAAATAGCAATGGATAAGGCTGCTCGTCTCTGAACCCAATTGGGTTCAGAACCTCACTAAAACAGAAGGCTTTTTCTTCTGTTTTCAAAAAGATGGCGCTGGTAAGGATTCGAGCCCCCAACAAAAGTGGAAATATCCCGCAATTTCCTTTTTTTCTTTTGATAACATCCCTTCCAACTGGAAGGGTAGAACGATTTAATTATGATGAAAGAGTGGAAGTCTAGAGGAGATTTGAAATGCCGCGAGCATACGTCCTGTTCAATGTTGGGGCAGGTTCCGAAGACCAAGTGCTGAAGGACGTAAGGAGTATTGGAGGGGTACAGGAAGCCTACGTTTCTTACGGCGTGTACGACTTAGTCGTTAAAGTTAAAGCTGATTCCATGGAAAGGTTAAAGGAACTTGTGACGCATCACCTTAGAAAAATCAAGAACGTAAGGTCGACACTAACACTAATGCTAACTGAAGAATAGATACATCGGAAGGCGTTTCTTGCAACTCTTTTTTGAGACAAATAACAAATTCTTTGTAATACCCAGTTATTTGTCTCCACAAGGATTCGTTTCCTGTGTGAGCCTCATTCGCGGCTCAATACCCAAAATTCAGAAAAGGTTTAGTGTAGCTGGCGCTTTACCATTTTTTGGGAGGTGCTCACGATTGTTTGAGGAAGAGGACGTTGAGGACGACGAAGGTTGGGACGAAGAAGGAGACGACTGGTAACAGCAGATGCCCCTTTTTCCAGCTGGGGAAAAAAGGCTTTGCTCCATGTTCTGTTGGATTTTGGCTCGCGTTTTGATTAGCACGAGTTGAGCTGATACGGATGCGGGTTTAGTCCAGAATTTGGACCTTTGAAATACCTTGGTTTTTTCTACGTATCTGAAAACCCATAATGAGAATGTGAGCCAAAATAACCCCAAAAGGCAGCCTCCAACAACATCACTGAACCAGTGGACATTGAGGTATATTCTGTCAAAGGCTACGATTGAGATTATTGTAATAGAAAGCGCGCTAGATACTGTTTTCGCTTTGGGAGATTTCCAATGTTGCCAAGCGAGATAAGTCAGCAAACCGCAAAAAACTATGCTTGCCGTAGTATGCCCGCTGGGAAAGGAAAAACCTGCGTCATAGACTAAACCGTTTAGCGGTCTGGGTGAATGAACCAAAGTTTTTGCTATCAAGACTATGAGAGCGTCTCCACCCATAGCTGTCAACAGCAACACGCTGTATTTTCTGTAATTTCTGTAGAATAAGTACACAGCCAACACCAAAGAAACCGCAGCCAGGGAAGTTGTATCAAAAATGTAGGCAATTACAACAGCTATTGCAGTAAACGAATCTGTCTGGATCGACGCTGCCCAAGAATCCGTTTGCAAGTCTATCATGACGAAACTGTTTTTTAACTGAGCTACGAGCAAGAAGCTTGCTAAAAATAAGAGGCAAACAAAAAGCAGTATTCTTTGATTCCGCAAGTGATTTCTTAATTCCCATTATTTTGATGCCGTAAAAAATAGCATGCGCTTGATTTAGGTCTTTTGGCTGAAAACTTGGCGCGCGCCCTCTATAACCTTGGGGGCTTTGCGTAATCTGTAATAATGCAAAACTTAAGAAATATCCTGCATACGGAAAAAAGCCGAAGTAGTGACAAAACTCACGGACATATTACCATTCACAGGATCTTTAACTTTTAACTATTCATTTTCTTTCTTCATTCCCATACGCGCGTTACAAAAAAGTGTGGTTTTAGGATTAGTTTTGTTGTGGTCTCCCCGTACAAAAAATTGGAGAATAATTATTCTCGAGTTCAGCACTGATTCTATATCTTCGCAAGTTTTATCTCTATTATTGAAACGTTTCTTGACCTGTTATCGCCTTCTCTTGCAGGCATCTCTTCCGTTCCGATACCTACCGATGTGACTGCTAAATCTTTTATGAAGCGGTTGCTGGTTATTTCAGCCACGTCCACAGCAGTGGTTATTGCTCTGCCTCTGGCCTTAAGCGTAACTTCAGTGATAGCACCTGAAGATAGCGCAGTCATGACTGCCATCACATAGCTCATGGGTGGTTTGTTTCCGATGAAAATAACGTCTGGTTTTTTCTCTACGGGTTTCTTGGTCGTTCTCTTTGTTTCTTCAGCGACTGTTTTAGGGGTGGATTTTTCTGAGTCCTCAACTGCTTGTTTGGAAGTCGATTCTTCTGCCTTTTCAGCTACAGGTTTCGGGGTTGTTTCTTCCGTCATTTTTTTCACTCCTTTTTTGTTGTTGATTTGAGTACATGCAATATTCCGCGTCTAAGTAGACACTGAACATTAGGGTTAAACATTAACAAACAAACTAATAAACGCAACAAGCGCGCGCTTTAACATTCAACATTCAACAAAAAATGTGCAGTTGGATTAAAATTTAATTATTAACGTATGGAGGTTTATTCGTAGAATATGAGGTTTTGTTCCTCCAAGCTTCCGTGAAGCTTATGCACCGCGTCATAAACATCCTGTTCTACCTTCGCTCCTGTCACAACAAGGTTACCGGTTGCGAATATCAGTATAACCACCTTAGGCTCGTCCATCCTGTAGATCAAGCCTGGAAACTGCTCCGGCTCATACATCGTTTTTCTAAGCGTAACAGCTATCTTCTCCAAATCTACCTTTCCGCCTAGACTTGCAGAGGCAACAATGTTCACAACCCTAAAGTCTGGCTTGCTGAGGATGATTATTCCGACCTTTTTCAGTTCTTTAACAACCTTCATGATTGCACTGCGGGATTCCTTTCCCGATCTTGCTCCAGTACAAACCATTTTACCAGTGCTAAAAATCAACGTAGCCGTCTTCGGTCTCTTAAGCCTAAATACTAACCCCGGAAACCGTTCCGGACGATACTCTACGCCTGGATAAACCTTAACAACAGCGTTTAAATCAACTTTCTGGTTCATAGTTCCAGTAGCAACAACATTTTGAATGGTTATTATGGCTTCAGTCTTCGGCATTAAACACCGCTTCTTATAGTACAGCGGATGCTTAAATACCCTTTATAAAAGGCCGTATGTTTCATAGGCGTTATTATAGGGTAAGACTTAGTTACAGACTAAGAATAGCATGCGTTTTTGTTTCTTGGGCAAACTTGATATGCTAATGACGAGTATATTGGTTTATTGGCGTCTTTGTGAGTAAGAGTAGGATTTTTAGCAATCCTGAGTGCAGAGATTGCATCTATCAAGGAAACAGTTATTGTTGGAACAAGTGTCCCTACAATGTCTGGAAGAGGAGTAACAGGTAGTAGCTCGCGCTTTTGGTCATTTTCTAAATTTCTAATTTCTAAACTAAAGGAAAAAAAGATTGCTCTATTTTTTTCTGTTTTAGAAAAAGCACGCGCGTACTTTTACCGGTAAATTGAGGTTCGAATCCCTTCAGTCGTCGTTTTTTAGGACCTCAAACAGACAAAGTTGAGTTGGAACCTCAGCGGAATTAATCGGATTCGAGCCTGAAGTGTTTTGGGTCTCTATGGGACTTTACCCTAAATGGGAGCGGGTCCGCTGGGATTCAAACAGTTTTTTATTCCATTTGGGTTTGTTAGGTTTTACTTCTTATTCCGCAGCAGGTGGCGATGTCTCCCGCGCAACCCCCCCTTTTTTCTATCATGCACATGCTTTTATCTTCCTGACGCAGCCATCATTATATTGAATGGATCATGTCAGCCCAGGGGCCAGCTCTAAGTAGTCGAAAACGGAAGAAACCTAAGCGGATACAAGTTCGGCGGAACAAACGGCAAGTGGAGACGTCTCCCGCACAATCCCTCTTTTTTTCTTTTTCAATAAGCGCTTTGATTGGAGTCCAGCCTCAACATAGCGCTTTTGGAGAAATCTCCGCACACCCCTCTCTCTTTTTGTACATTTATGCGGTAGTAATCCTAACTGACGATTCTCCAGACAAAACCATCAAAGCTAAACTTTAAATAGATACGTGTTACACACATATTAACATGTGTTCCAGAAATGTGATACGGGTGAGTTATTATGGTAAACTTCACAGTATCTATACCCGAAGACCTTAAGGCTGAGATGGAAAAGTTTCCTGATGTAAACTGGTCCGAATTGACCCGAAAAAGCATCCAAATGTATATACAGAACAGAAAAAACCCCTTTCCTCCATTAGAATTTGAAATGAAGGAAGTACACATCCGCTATGAGCATGATTTAAAGAGACCATCAATGTCTCTATCCCTTAAAGCGATGAATAAGTTGAATTCTGAACTTGTTATCGATAGAATATTGTTCAAGGTTGAATTTGACAAAGAGTATGGAAGAGGCAAATTGGCGGGAGCCTTCGTGGACCAGTCTTTGGAATATCGCCAAATATCAGGTGATTCTAAAATCTTAATTATTTTCTATCCACAAGTTGACATGCTTCGACGCTTAAGCGATAAGATGGAAGCAACATTCTGGATTTATGTAACGCTGACTATATATGTTCAAGGTTTCGCACTGCCACAGACTGAGGTCGTGTCAATTAAGGTTCCAATTGACGAATGGAAGAATGAAGTAGGGGGCGCATTAAATGCCTATGACGCAGATTGGAACCGAGTGTATCCTACGTAGACTTTCAGAAGAGTTACAGTTCCCAAACTAGCAAGTATCTATGAACAGCTCGAGCGGGCGCCGACCTTCTCCGGAACCCCGCCTCATAACGCTTACTTAACTTTGTGAATTTATTTAATGATTTAATATAAAAATCCTAAAAGGAGAGACATGAACGAGCGCGACTCTTTTTCCTAAAGGCGTAGTTTGATCCATGCCGGATCATGATCGCTGCCTTCGCCTTTATGCAGTTTTCGGCGGTCGATCCAAGCTTCAGTCTGCTTGGCCGCCAGTGCAGGGCTTAACCAAATCTGGTCGTACAGCTCGTACTCTGCAGGTTGACCGCTTGGCTTGTATCGATGCGTCCAAGCCGTAGAGGCTGGTGGTGGCGTGTCAGCCTTTGGGGGTCGCGTTTCCCTCGGATCCGATAACGCGTTGTTCAGTCGCAATTCTTGATCCGCCACAAAAGGCCGAAGGCACTGCGAGTCCGGGGATCATTCATGTCACCCAACACAATGAACGAACTGCCAGGTCGGGTTCTCGCCTTCACGATTTCCGCTACCATCTCAGCCTGGCGGGTGCGACGCTCGTCGTTCGATTGCCTGCCAGCGGCTGTCTCCATGCCAGCACCGACGAAATGGCTCTTGAGGTGATTGTTAAAGATCCTGAAGAGCGTTTTTGATCGCGATGGGTTTAGAATTTCGACCTCAAGAAGATCACGGCCAAAGACAGAGCGCGTTGGATCACTGGGATGCACCGCGTGTTTCCACGAAGTAACTCCGCCGACTGGGAGCGTGGAAAGGATCCCAACGTCGATGAGACGAGGGTCGTTGCCCTCGACCAACACACAATATCGGTACAAGCTGCCTAAATAGTCGCGATTAAACTGATGCAGGGTGTCAAGGTCTTCAACCTCTTGAACTGCCAGTACGTCGACGTTCATATCCTTGATGCGCTGTGCGATCTTCTCTGTTTCCGCCTGTTGCTTTCCCTTCACCAGGCTGCCCTGATATTTGCGTATCGTCCATATGTCAGCGTAGCCGAATTCGTACTTCAGCTCGCCATTCAATGTTCCTCCGTCAGAACTAATGATTTCGTCAATCTTGGCCTTGAAATTGTACTGCGAGAAAAGGTTTCTCAGGTTGAATGTCCCAACTGTCACATCCATCTACATCTCACCTTTTTTCCCAAATTGCGCGTATTTGGAAAGAAGCCCGTTGAAATATATCAAGTAAATTTTAAACATCTTTCTCAAGCAGAACCGACTATTAAAAACTTTAACGTATTTGGCTTCCATTTGTTCTTGGCAAAGATGTGCTTTGTATAAGCGTAGCGTGCGCTAAAAAAATAAAAATCTTATTTTTGGAAATCACATTATCATAGGGTGGTAAATTTGAAGTATGGGCAACCGATTTGGAAATGGGTTTTACATGCAACTCAGGAAATTGGAGAAAAGCCTTTTACCGCAGCAGAAATTGTTGAGAGAGTTCATCGAAAGAATCCCGCGATTCCCACAATTACGATTAGAACATTTGTGGTGGCGATGGCTCCAGAACACCCGTCAAGTGTTCATTATCCGTCTACCCGCAGAAAACATGGTCATCTTGTTTATCTTGGTGATGGAAAGTACAAGCTACGTGAGCAGACTCAGAGACGGTCCACCCCAATTGAACAGTTTAAGGTTTCAAAAGAGTTGCAAGGGAGCCAAAGGTCTGCTTTTCTTGAGAGCAATTCTGGAATTATAGAATTGTGGGTAAGAGATAACCAGACTGCTATAATTTCTGGCAGAAAGAACTATTCTTGGAACGGTAAAGCCTTGAATTCATCAGTTGCAGAAAGGAACCTTGTTTCGAGGGAAATCGTCTTGTCGAGAATCAGGAATGGGTGTGGTCTTGATATTGAGACTCTGGACAGGGTGATGGCTTGGGGCGGTTTTCCTCCTTTTCCGCTTAGAGATGAAACTGGAGTCCTGGCTATTACGAGGGAAGCGTTTCGTTTCTTGGATGAAGAAGATTTATCTAAAGCGGTTCTTCGCCTCATGTCAATAAGAGGTGTTGGGATATCCTCAGCTTCAAAAATTATTGGGCTTTTTGACCAGAATCATCTTGCGATATATGACAGCCGGGTTGGGACAGCCATTAAGACATTGAAGCTAACGGGGAATAGAGCCATTAAATGTCCACCCGGCAGAAGTCGTCCTGGAGACGCTTGCACTTACGAACAATGGGCATCCAATTATCAAACGCTCATCTGGGTGATGGAAGTTATGAGAGATTTCCTGAATGAACAAGGTTATCCCTTCAGTATTGCAGATGTGGAAATGGCTCTTTTCATGATGGGTAAATAGAGTATGTGCGCGCTAATGAGTTCTATCTTACACGAGGTATTCGTTTCAATTCACTGCATGAAATTCTTTCCGCTTCTTTCGACATCGGGTCAATTTCCTTTAGCACGACATAATTTCTTGCATTAAAGCGAAAAGTGTTTCCCACTTCTAAGTCGGAATCTGTATCAATAAAAATGTCTTCCGAAGTTTCAACATCTCTGCATTTAAAATACATCTACTCACCATAGACCATGATTTACCTTTCTCTGAGATTAAAGCATATCCAAATCCATTAAGCGTTCTATCTTTTGAAAAAACACATGACAAGATCCGCTACGGATATGAACCCGTCTTGGTCAAAGAATTTAGAGCGTGTTTTGCGTGCCTAACTTAGGCAGAAGTTAATAAGGAGCAAGTATACCGTTTCTGGCTTCTTCCACTATAGGAAGCGCTTGTCTGAGTTCTCTGAAGTACTTGA